>CAXMRM010000063.1:0-4934 GCA_964196015.1 uncultured Myxococcota bacterium | reverse complement strand
GTTTCTTTCGCGCCTCGCTCAAGGTGATGAAGAAGGATGGCGGCGAAGCCCTCGTCTACGAACGGATGGCGGGATCTACCGAGTCGCCGGCCGACATCACCCTGCTCTGCGCCGTGCTTGCGAGACAGCGCATGCTCGTCGTGATCCAGAAGGCCACCGAGCTGGGTGTGACGCGCATCGTCCCCGTGCTCTCAGAGCGCTCGGTGCCGCGCGATGGTCTGGATCATCAGAAGGCGCATGCCTGGCCGAAGCAGGCCTTACGCGCCGCGCGCCAATGCCGACGCGCGAGCCTGCCCGAAGTGCGCGAGGCCATCGAGCTCGCCTCCATCCTGGAGGATGAATGCTTCACCGAAGCAGACCTCTGCGCCTATCTCGACGACCGGGAATCGGATCGGGGCGCGCTTGACGACGCAGCTCCACGCCCGCAACGTCGCATCGTCTTCGCAGTGGGTCCCGAAGGAGGTTGGAGCGACGAAGAGCGAACCATGCTCGAGACGCGCGGGGCTCTCCCCCTTCGGCTCGGTGGCCGAGTTCTGCGTGCGGAGACCGCCGTGTTCGCGGGGCTCACTCTCCTTCAACACGCCTACGGCGATATGTAAGCGCGCCGCGACCGAGCTCCCTTCGTACCGGCGTATTTTGAGTTACACTCGGCTCCATGCCCAAGCTCAAGCTGACCTACTTCGACATTCACGGCGGCCGTGGCGAGCCCGCGCGCCTCGCGATGCACATCGGTGGCGTGGACTTCGAAGACAACCGCATCACTTTTCAGCAGTTCGGTGAGCGCAAATCGCACTTCCCCTTTGCTCGAATCCCGGTGCTCGAAATTGACGCCATCCAGTTGAGTCAGTGTAACGGCATCAACCGCTACGTCGGAAAGCTCACCGGTCTGTACCCGACCGACCCGCTCCAAGCTGCGTTTTGCGACGAAGCGATGGATGCCGTGGAAGACGTCATCTCCAAAGTCACCACCAGCTTCTCGATCAGTGATGAAACCGAAAAGAAGGCCGCTCGCAAGACGCTGGCCGACGGACCGATCACTCTCTACCTCCAGCAGCTGCAAGCATTGCTCGAGGCACGGGGCGGCAAATACTTTGCAGACGGACGGCTCACTGTCGCGGACCTCAAGGTGCTCGTGTGGATTCGCAGCCTACGCTCCGGAATTCTCGATCATGTACCTCGAGATCTTCCCGAAAAAGTGGCCCCGCTCCTCGTCGAACACCTCGAACGAATCGAAAGCATCCCGAAGGTCCGCGAATACTACGAACGCTCCTCCTGAGTCGGGGATTAGGTTGCGATCGGCCTTCAACTCCGGGAGCAGAAGGGCTACGTTCGTCGTCTGCGTCGACCCACATGAAGACCTCTACCGCATCCGCCGTGCTCCCGTGCACACCCGACACCTTCTGGGCTGCCTTCCTAGACGAGTCCTATCTCAGCGCGCTCTACCTCGAGGAGCTCGATAGCCGCGCGTTTGCCGTCCTCGAGATTGGCGAGACGTCACGCAAGCTGCGCATCGTGCCAAATATGAAGCTCCCCGCTCCGGTCGCGAAGCTCATCGGCGAGAGCTTCGCCTACGAAGAACACGGCACGCTCGACCGCGCAAGGAGCAAGTGGACATGGCGGATGGTGCAACCCGCTAACCTCGACCCACGGAGCAAACCGCGAAAGGACGCCGTCACGATGCACGGCACAGTCCGCGTCGAAGCGTCCGGTGACGGACGTTGCCGCCGCACCGACGACTTCTCTATCGAAGCGAAAATATTCGGCCTCGGCGGCCTCATCGAGTCGAGTATCGAGAAAGAGCTACAGACCGCCCGCGCCAAGGAGTACGCTTTTCTCACACGCTGGGTCGACAAGCTGGGCGTCTGACGGGATGATGACAGGTGCTTCAGAAGCCAAGGTCCGGACGAGTTGGCATGCGCACGTCGTCGAGGCGAAATCGGCCCTTGCGGTAATGGCGCCGTCCCGTCAGGATTTCGCGGGATTCGGGCTGGAAGAGGGAGTCGACGATGAAGGGTGTCTGGAAACCGGTTCTGACCACCGTGGCGCTCGGCGTCATGTTGGTCGGGTGCAGCAGTAGCAGCAACGGCGGTGGTACCCCGGAGTGGGCCGTCGATGCCGGCGCGTTGAAACTGCGCGTCACCGAGTCGCCGTGGAACATGACCTTCTTCGACGCCGAGGGAAATCCAGTGCTGGTCGAGCTGCCGGACGTGGGCGAAGGTCCGAGCGGCAGCCTCGCAATGCACCTCGGCCCGCCACCTCCGGGAAGCGGTCAGCAGCCCGCGCTACCGCCGGTCATCGATGGCAATCCTGCCACTCCACCGCTTCGCGACAGTGGCTGGGTTCACGCCACCCAGGTCGAGTCGTCCAGCTACGACAGCAACTCCTACGCGGCGACCATCGCCACCTCGGATCCCGACCGCAAGCTCGAGTTCGCGGCCGCGCCCGACCCCGACGTGGAGGGCGCGATCGTGATCACTGTGAAGCCCGTGGACAGTGAAGGCGTTCAGGCGCTCGGTGTGGGCTTCGTGTCCGAGCAGGGTGAGCGATTCGTAGGTTTCGGCGAGCGAAGCAACACGGTGAACCAAGCCGGATGGGCGCTCGAGCACTACGTGGCCGACGGCCCGTACTACGATGGGCAGGAGTACGCGGTCATGAACACGCTTCTTCCGCCTGCGGGAACGCGTTACCGTCCCGACACCACCTACTTCCCGATTCCATGGCTCTTATCGTCGCGGGGCTACGGTGTGCTCCTCGACAACGACGAAATTAGCTATCACCGCCTCGGATCGGACTCGGCCGAGGCCTGGAGCATGGAAGTCGAGACGGCGGAGATGCGGTTCCGCGTGTTTGGCGGCCCGACCCCGGCCGAGGCGCTTGGTCGCTACACCGAAGCCCTGGGCCGGCAGCCGGATAACTACGCGCCCTGGTTCTTCGGACCCTGGCTCCAGACCGACGAGGACGGGCGGATCGAGCAGTTCCGAACACAAGACGTTCCCACCTCGCTCAACGCGACGTATGTACATTACCTGCCTTGCGGCTCCCAGCAGAGCCGAGAGGAGGAGCAGCGAATTCGGACCGCAACCAACCATGAGATGGGCGTAGCGATTCACACGTACTTCAACCCGATGATCTGCGTTTCCTACGAACCTGCCTTCAGCGAGTCGGAGGCGCTAGGGGCGCTCCTCAAGCACGCCGACGGCGAAACGTACATCTACGACTATTCCAGCAATTTGGGCAACAGCTTCGAAGTCAGTCAGTTCGACTTCGAGTCGGAGAATGGCGTTGCGGCGTACAAGGCACTGACCGACGAGGCCATCGAGCACGGCTACGACGGCTGGATGGAAGACTTCGGCGAGTACACGCCGCTCGACGCGGTTTCCGGAGGCGACCTCACCGGCACCGAGTTCCACAACCGCTATGTGCGCGACTACCACTGCGGGGCGTTTGCGGGGACCAGTGACGCCGGAAGGCCTCTGGCCCGGTTTACGCGATCGGGATGGACCGGCTCGCCGGCCTGCACGCCGATCGTCTGGGGTGGCGACCCGACCACGGGTTGGGACTATGACGGCTTGCAGTCTTCGATCTATCGCGCGCTTTCGATTGGTACGTCAGGCGTTGGGATCTGGGGCTCCGATATCGGTGGCTTCTTCGCGATGTTTGGGCGTTTCCTCAGCGACGAGTTGTTCGACCGCTGGATCGCCTACGGCGGGCTTTCGGTCGTCATGAGGAGCGAGCGTACCGGCGTGAAGCTCACGCCGCACGAGAGGCCGCAGCCCTGGGATCCGGACCACCAGCCGGTCTGGAGACTGTATTCGAAGCTTCATACCCAGCTCTATCCCTACATTCAGGCCGCAGCGGAGCGGTACTACGCCACGGGTCGGCCGGTCATGCAGCACCATGTGCTGACTCATCCCGGAGACGCGGAGGCGACCGGGCGCGACGACCAGTACATGTTCGGTCCCGACATTCTCGTGGCGCCTGTGTATACGGAGGGTGCGACCGAGCGAGAGCTCTACCTGCCGGAGGGAAGCTGGGTCGAGTGGTGGCGGTCGGTGACGTACGACGAGGAGGCTGGCAGCTTCTCGCTGGCTGCGGCCGAGCTGCATGATGGCATGCGGGCCATTACCGTCTCGGCGCCCAATCCCGAAATTCCCATGTTCGTCCAAGGCGGCGCGGTGATCCCGATGCTCTCGCCGGACGTCTTCACGCTCGCCGAGTACGGCGACGACCCAGAAATCATCCACGCCTCCGACCGAGATGATCGGTTGCATGTACTGGCCTTCCCCCGCGGCGAAGCCGAGGGCAGGTTCTACGACGACGGCAGCTGGACCAGCAACGAAGTCGACGGCAGCTGGACCCTCACGCTGACCAACAGCCGTGAGCGAACCATCCAGCTCGAGGCCAGCACCCGCGCCATGATCCAACCCTTCGACATCTGCGGCGTCGCCCTAGACGACACCCCGCTCCCCGCCGAAGACTGGTCCTACGACCAAGAAACCGGCGTCCTAAAAGCCAGCTACACCACCAGCGCGGCGACCCTAACAGCCACCGGCTGCTAAAAACCCGACAACCTGTTCTTCCGTGTCTTCGAGGATCCCAACAACACCTCCGACCTGATCGCCCTCGACGCTGCGAACGGCGAGCGAAATCATTCGCGAATGAGCCTGTTGTTGTTTGCGCTCCGAATCACTACTCTGCCGCGCAATGCTGGGAGGGCTGATGAAGAGAGTGCTGCAATCGCTAGGTCTTGGTGCCTTCGTGGCCATCGGCGTGTCGGCTCTGCCAGCGAGGGTCTGGGCGCAAGATGGCTTGGATACCGGCGACACGGCGTGGATCCTGATTTCTACGGCCTTGGTGCTGTTCATGACGATTCCGGGCCTCGCGCTTTTCTACGGGGGGCTCGTTCGAACGAAGAACGTCCTCTCCGTGCTGAT
>CAXMRM010000062.1:0-13815 GCA_964196015.1 uncultured Myxococcota bacterium | reverse complement strand
AGGCCGACCACCGCGGCGAGGCGCGCATCGTTTTGCGCCACTCTTCCGGCGGTGACCGAGCCGATGCTGTGGCCCAGCATGCCCAGTTGAGAAGCGTTTGCGCTCACCCCGGCAGGCAGCACTTCGCCCGCGAGCACGCGGTCGAGAATGAACCGAATGTCGGCTTCCCTGCCATCGACGAGCGCATCGTCGAGCGCGGACTCGGCACCATCGAGGCTGTCGAAGAGCGTATCGCCCTCGTGGTCCGGCGCGACGACGACGAAGCCGTGCGACGCCAGGCGTTCCATCACAGCATGTGCAGACCATCGGGTGCAGGTGTAGCAATGCGAGTAGAGAACCACTGGGTACTCGCCTGCGGTCGCGAGCGCGTCTCGAGTGGCGTGGGTTGTCTTGGCGACGCACGCCGCAGGCGCAGCATCCAACAACGGTGAAAGCGCTGCCCGCCGATCCGCGTCGGTCTCGAAGTCGAGGACATCCGACGCCGTGCCCGAGGACACGATGGGATACCAAACTTCGATCGGAAGCGTTCGTTCGCGGCTGGCGTCCGTGAGGCTCGTGGTCAGTACTCCGACGGACGCAGGTCCGGCAACGGCGTAGTCAGGCGGCTCGGGGCTACCATTGCCGCCGGTGCCGCCGGTGCCAACACTGCTCGCGTCGCTGCCGCAAGAAGCCAGCAGCACCGCAAACAAAGTACATCCGATCCAAATCGCAGGCGTTTTGCGCATGGTGGAGCGGTGTACGCGCAAACGCGCGAGAACGCCACGGAGGCGGGGATCGGCTCCCCCCTTTTCTCGGGAGGTCTGATCGGTGTGCTGATCACCGGGATCATGTTCGGCGTCAGGAAGGGCAAGCTGCGGCGGCTCGACGACCGCATTGCCTATCAGAAGTCGCGCGCAATTCGCTGGGATCCGGCGGGCTTGTGCTTGGTCTTCTAGAATTCGCCGCCACTCTTGCACTAGCAATAATTTATAGCTATTCTTGCCTTTGAAAGGAACCGGAATGTCCGTTGCAGCCTCGACCGCCCCCGATGAAGCCACCGTGCTGAGCAAGGCGTTGCTCCGTGGAGCCGAGGCGCTCGGGCTTTCGTCGAGCGAGCTGGCGGAGATCATCGGCACCAGCGAGTCCACATTGTCGCGCATTCGCAATCGCAAGCGCGGGCCCATTGCGCTTGGCAGCAAGGAGGGCGAGCTCGCGCTGTTGTTCCTGCGCGTGTTCCGAAGCCTCGACGCGTTGGTGGGTGGCAACGAAGCGCATGCGAAGGCCTGGCTCCATGCCGAGAACCATCACGTGGGGGGCGTTCCGCTTCGGCGCATGAAGAAGATCGAGGGGTTGGTCGATGTCGCCGAATATCTGGACGCGATGCGCGGAACGATTTGAGACGCTACGGATTTCCGGACCGGCGTGGCGCGCGGTCGAATCCCAGCACGTCACTTCGACGCGGAAGCTAGTCGACTCCGACGATGAGCAGCAAGTGCTCGAAACGTTGATCGACAGTGCGAAGCCGCCGTGGCCCCCGGGCCGTCGCTTCGTCGGGCTGCACTATCTTCTCGCGACGCCCTTTCGGCATCCGCCACTCCGTTACGGTTCGCGCTTCGGCACGCGGCGTGAGCGCGGGATCTTTTACTGCGCCGAGGGCCAGGCGACGGTGTTCGCGGAGAAGGCGTACTACGTGTTGCTGTTTTTGGAAGGCACCGAGGCAGACCTCGTGCCGTTGACGCGGCCGCTGACCGTCTTTCAAGTTCGCATTTCGACGAAGAAGGGTGCGGACCTGACACAGGTGCCGTTTCGCGCGCATGTCGAAGCCATCTCGTCGCCCAGCAGTTACGGGGATTCACAGCCTCTCGGTGCCTCGATGCGCCAAGCAGGGGTAGCGGCGTTTCGATTTACGTCGGCGCGGGACCCGGAGGGTGGGGCGAACCTCGGGCTGTTCGAGCCTGTGTTCAGCACGAAGAAGCCGGTCAACGCGGAGCAATGGATTTGCACGGCGACCCGTGCGCGGGTCGAGCTCAAGCCAGGGCCGGCGGTCATGCGGTCGCGAACGAGTTTCTCCCGCGAAGCGTTCACGGTCGATCGCGTCCTTCCGATGCCTGGCGTTCAGCGCGCCTAACCCTCGTTGACCTCGCGCAGTCAGCAAGGTACCAATAGCGGCCGCCGGGTTCACCGATGCGGCAATCACGGAGGGTTCGATGCGAGTAAGTGTCTTGGCTTTGGTTTTGGGTGCGGTTGTCGCGCTCGTGGGTTGCGGGAGCGACGGCGGCAGTGCGGCTGGTGGGGCTGGTGGTGCAGGCGGGTCCGGTGGCTCAAGCGGCTTCGACGAGCTCTATGATCAAGGGCTGACGAAGTACGTCGACGCATTCGACCCGAGCAATGAGCCTGAGGCCGTCGAGGGTGTGAAGACGTTTCACTTTGCAGTTCCAGACGATCCCGCCGCGGAGCCCCGCGGTCCATTGTGTTTGCGAGGCACCGAGTACACCATCGACACCCGGGAAGGCAGCTCCGATGAGCTCGTGATCTTCTTGCAGGGTGGTGGCGCATGTTGGACGGACTTCTGCTCGGCCGTCCCCGGAACGAACTCGCTCGTAGGCAATGGTGGGATCTTGGATCCAGACATCGAAGGCAATCCCGTGGCGGAGTGGGACGTCGTCTACTTGCCCTATTGCGACGGGTCGTTGTTTGCAGGTGATGTGGACCGAACGCTACCGAAGAGTCCGCCTCCCTTGGAGGACGGTGGTGATCCGGCACCCGGATATCAACGCGGGCTGCAGAATCTCACCGCCTCGCTTGATGTTGCCATCGCTGAGTTCCCGAATCCAAGCCGGATCCTTCTGACGGGTGTGAGCGGAGGCGCATTCGGAACGATCACCGCGTTGCCATTGGTGCGCTACTACTATCCCGACACCGAGATCCTGGTCTTCAACGATTCCGGGGTGGGCGTCGCGAAGGAAGGTGAGCCCGATTTCGTCAACGAGACCTTGCTTGCGGGTTGGAACGCTTCGTCGCTCATTCCCGCGTCTTGCACGGATTGCACGAGCAACGGCCACATCACGCGTTTCATCGAATGGGAGCTCGCGGCAGACGACAACTTCACCATGAGCGCGTTGAGCTTCAGCGCAGACTCGGTCATCTCCACGTTCTTCTTGGGGATCAATCCGGCGGACTTCACCGCGTCGCTTCTGGCGGAGACCGGGCGTACGACCACCATGTTCGAGGACCGGTACAAGCGGTTCATTCCGTTGGGCGGGGCCCACACGACCTTGCTTCGGGAGAACTCGGACGGTGGGGGCGTTGCCGGCATCCAAATCGGGAGCCTCGAGACGGAGATTGGCGGCGTAAACGTGCTCGACTGGGTTACCGCCATGATCGACGGCACCGAGGGCTGGGTCGACCTGGTCGACGCAAGCCTCGAATAGACCCGAAAAGGGGCCTAGTGAACACCGCCTTTTTCCGTTGACCAGAGGTCCGTCTTCACGCAAAATAGAACACGTTCTACTTTTAATTTTTGGGTGTGTGCATGAAGACTGAGATTTGTGAGCGGCTGGGGATCGAGTTTCCCATTTTCGCATTTAGCCACTGTCGCGATGTCGTGGCTGCGGTGAGTCGGGCCGGTGGGCTCGGCGTCCTTGGAGCCGTGGCGTACAGCCCGGAGCAGCTCGAGCTCGAACTGAAGTGGATCGACGAGCATGTCGACGGCAAGCCGTACGGCGTCGACACCGTCATCCCCGCCAAGTACATCGGCAAGGACCAGGGCGACATCAGCAAAGATCAGCTCGACCAGATGATCACGCCTGCGCACCGCAAGTGGATCAACGACTTGCTCGATCGCAACGGCGTGCCCCCGCTCCCCGATGACGTCCAAGAGATCGAAGGCCTGCTTGGCTGGTCGGCATCCGGCGGCCGCGCGCATTTCGAGGTCGCGATGAAGCACCCGATCGCACTCATCGCGAACGCTCTCGGGCCGCCCCCGGAAGACATCATCAGCCAGGCGCACGACAAGGGCGTGATGGTCGCGGCGCTTTGCGGCACCGTGCGGCAGGCGATCAAGCAGAAGGATGCCGGCGTCGATATCGTCATCGCCTCGGGTTACGAGGCCGGCGGTCACACCGGCGAAATCGGCTCGATGGTTCTCCTGCCGCAGGTGGTCGATGCCGTCGCCCCGATACCCGTGCTCGGAGCGGGCGGGATCGGTTCCGGCCGTCAGATGGCTGCTGCGATGACCATGGGCGCCGCGGGCGTCTGGACCGGCTCGATCTGGCTCGCCACCGAGGAATCCGACTCGATTCCGTCGCTCGTTGAAAAGCTCCTCGAGGCGGATTCGACCGAAACGATTCGCTCGCGCTGCATCAGCGGAAAGCCCGCCCGTCAGCTCAAGACGGCCTACACGCGTGCCTGGGACGAGGACCCAGAGTGCCCGGGCTACCTCCCGATGCCGCTACAGTTCATGGCAACGGCCGAGGCCACACAACGCATCACACGCTTCGCACAGACTGGCGCTGAGGGCTCAGATGCGCTGCTTGGCACGCCGGTCGGGCAGGTTGTCGGCCAGATGCACACACGCAAGCCTGCTCGTCAGGTCATCGAGGAAATGGTCAGCGAATACATCGATGCGGTCGAGCGGGTCTCGGGCCTACTCTCCGACTCGGACTAACGCGCGGCGATCACTTGCACTGGCGGCTCACGTCGCGAACGTGATTCGCGAGTTTGCCGGTGCGGTTCGCCTTCAAGTAGCGTGTCGCCATTTCGCAGCCTTCCTCGGTTGGACCGAGCAGGACGGCGAGGCGGCCGGCGGCGACCGGCATTGGGACGAGCGCGTTGGCGGCCTGTCGGAGCGGCTCCTCCGGCGAGCGTTCGCGGTCTTCTTCGATATCGGCAAGCAGCAGGTGTACGTCGGCGTCGTCTGGCACGAGGCCGGCCGCCTGCTTCCCATAGCGCACTGCCGAGCCTCGCTTCTCGTCCGCGAGCGCTAAGCGCGCTTTGACGATTAGCTCCCATACCTGGACCTGGGGCTCGGCGCGCAGAGGGTTGCCCTCCGCGTCGACTGCTTCGACTGCGCGCTCGAGCGACTTCTCGGCGCCCAGTTTTCTGCGGCCGTAGATCTGCGTCAGGGCGAGGCCCGCTTCGGCGAGCCGCGCGTTGGCCCCGTTGCGTTTGGCCTGCTGAAAGTAGGCGCCCGCGCGGGTGTAGTCTTCCGCCTGCAAGTAGACTCGCGCGCCGGCGAGCCGAAGCGCCAGGTTGCTCTTGTGCCGCCCGACCGCATTTCGCATCGTGGTGACCCCGCTTTGCCCTGCGCCCGTGCGCACTAAGTGACGCACACGTTGCTCGTCCGCGCGAAGGTCTCGTACCTTCGCGTCGTCCATCTGTTCGATGATCTCTGCAGCGCGAGTGACGTTACCCATGTCGATCAACAATGCCACGAATCCCGACAGCGCTCGCGGCTGACCGGGGTCGAGCCGGAGCGCCTTCTCGTAACTTGCTTTGGCCTCGTCGCTCGATCCGACTGCGCGCGCCGCGTCGCCTCGGAGCGCATACAAGCTGGCGTCGTCCGAGTTCAGCTCGACGGCACGGTCGAGCTCGCCTACTGCCTTCTCCGGCTCACCCTTGGCTAGCAGCACACGCGCGTGACTGCCGTGCGCCCAACCCTCGTCCTCGAACGCGGCGAGCCCGGCGGACGTCACCTTCTCCGCCTCTGAGAGCTGACCAGCGTCGATGTACGCCTGGGCTGCTGCGTCCACCAGTGTGAGATGACTCGGTGTCGCGCTGAGCCCTGCCTGAAGCACAGCGATCGCGTCCTCGGTGCTGCCCGCTTCGAGAAGTGTATTGGCAAGCGCGGTCGAAGCCGCGACGCCCCAGTGCGCGTCGCCCGCCGCTTCTTTGTAGAGCGACATCGCCCGTTCGCGTTCGCGCGCCCGGGTGGAGTCCTTCAGCAACTCGGCGAGCACCAGGGCGCGAAACGCGGGTTCTGCCGCTTTTTCTGGACCGAAACCGGCCCCGCTCAAGGTAGCGAGTCCCGCTCGCATATCGCCCGTCTGCGCGTACCACCAGGCGATCACGTGCGCGCGGGCAAACAAGTCGGCCGACGGTCCGCCCGACAATCGCTTGAGCACTCGCCTCGCTTCATCCGTTCGCCCGAGCGCGAGAAAGAGCTGTGCGGTCCCTACGAGCAAGGGCTCGTCGACACGAAGCTCGGGATCCGCCGCATCTCGCGCGTGCGCGTACGCTGCAACGATCGCACCTCGCCGGTATGCGAGCACACCTGTGATCAAATGAGCCCATGCTTTGTGCACGACCGATGCGTTGTCGTCGTCGCGCACCTCCTCCGCGAGCGCGAGTGCTTCGTCCGCCTTGCCTTGCCGAAGGCCGACGATTCGCGCACGGGCGATCTTCGTCGCGGACGTCTTCCCGCTGACTTTGTCGAGCACGGCGAGCGCGGCCTCCGAACTTTCGGTCTGCGCCGTAATACGCGCGAGCAACGCTGCTGGCTCCGGCGCGCCGGGCCGTGACGCGACCGCCGTCTGCGCGTCGGCAAGCGCCTGCGTCCACTGGCCACGCGCAACCGCAGTCAGCGCTCGGGCATGGAGGAACGCATCGGCTTGGTCCGAATACTTTGCGGGCCTCTCGCCCTCCGCGTGTGCGGCGCGCGCGTCCCCTTCGGCGAGGAAGGCGTAGATCCTCGCGATTCGCTGATCGGGATGGTCGGGCAAGGGCGAGTCCGAAAGAAGCGCTTCGGCCTGCAAGAGTTTGTCGTGGTCCCCTCCAAGCGCCGCCGTAGCGAGTAGGCGCGCCCGAACGGAGTCGTCCGGATCATCCCGAAGAAGGCTCAGCGCATTGTCGATCGTGTCTGGGCTGCCGTCGTTGATGACCTCGTCCAGGGCGGACGCCAAACGCGCCGCGTGGATCCATCCGAGGGCCATATACACGACGAAGAAGAACATCAGTGCGGCAATACCCGCAGCGATGAAGCGTCGGATGCGTCGCTTGAGCGCTTCTTCAGGCGGCAGCACGATCCTGTCGACCGGCGTGATCGATGGAGTGGCGTTCTCGACCTTAAACAGATCGGACGGTTCTTTACGCGAGCTCGAGTCTTTGTCGGCCACCGTGCATCCCTCCCCGACGACGTACGCCTCTGGCTGCGCATTGTCGCGTCAATGGGGGCATGGACGCAAGTCTACGGACTAGAACAGAAACGGGATGATTGCTCGGCGGTTTTTCGGGTAGTCGCCGAAGTGCTCCCGGTACCAGCGGTGGTTGGAAAACGCACGCGGCACGAGGTTTGTGGCAGTGAACCAGGCGAAGACCCAGGCGGGCACCGTCCATGCGGCAACCGCGAATCCGATCCATTCGACGATCTCGCCGAAGTAGTTGGGGCTCGAGAGCCAACGGTAGAAGCCGCCGTGGGGGATCTGATAGCCGCTTTCACCGGGTTTTCGGAGCTTGCGAAGGATTGCGTCCGATTGCTGGTTGATGGCGTAGCCTGCCGCAAAGACTATGACGCCGATGCTAAACCGCGGGTCAGCGAGCCAGTCGGTGCTCAGCAGGTGCGGTGCGAGCTCCGTAATGGCGAAGGCGTTGGTCGAGCCGTTGGCGGTGTTGAAGCCGAAGGCCAGCAGGCCAGTGACGATCGGCTTTTGCTTGTGTCCGCCGCGCATCCGGAACGGGTAGATGAACGATCGGTACACGTAATGAAGCATGTACATCCCGAGGAGAATCAGCGGGACCGGCTCGAACGCCTGGTCCGACATGAAGTAGACGACTGCGAACGCAATCGGAGACGGTGCCTCCATGACCACCCACAAGGCGGTGGCGTTGAGCGTCGGGCCCCAACCGGGGCGCAGGTGGCGGCCGTAGGGCGCGGAGATGAACGACAAGAGGGCGAAGCTGACGAGGCCGAGGACAACGACGCCGAGCACGGTCCACGTGTAGATCGGGTACGCCTGCAGGGATTCGCTGAACGCTTCGGTGATCGGCATGAGCTCTCGCAGTCGGTCTGGGCTGGGCCTAGACTCGCGGGGTGGCCCCTAATTGGTTCATCGCGTTTCCGATGCAAGTAGAGGGGTTGCGATTGCGTCCGGCCCCGCCGCGTGTGCGTGTTTTGGCTACTTCAGATCTCCACGTCACGCTGGGCTTTCTCGGGCCGGTGCAGGACTCGGACGCGCGCAGAGCCTGGGACCGGATAGGCGACTTCCCTTCGTTTCGCCGGGTGGCAGGGTCGTTCACTGGCGTCGAGCCGCTCGGCCATCCGCGAAAACCTTCGGCGCTCTCAGCGATGGTCGACACTGGGCGGGGGCCCCTCGCTGAGATGATCGCCGAAGCCAGAGAGAGCCTGCTGAGTGCGGCCGGGGCCCCTGAGGACAGCCGGCTGCCGCTTCCGCACATGACTTTGGCGCGCATACAACGCCGGGCCAGCGCCGCCGAACGCGGGGTGGCGCTTCGATGGGCCCAGGCGATCGATCTCGGTGGCGTCACGTTCACCGCGCCGTCGGTTGCGCTCTACACATGGGCAGACGATCGCCAGGAGCGCCTCTTCCAGATCATCGAGCAGCACATCTTCGCGTCATGAGCCGCCAGCGGAGCACCCGATCGGGCGAGGCCCCCAGGCGATTTGTGTGCTGCCTCGCTCGCCTGCCGTCCGATACCGTGTCGGAACATAGCTTTTTTCCTGCAAGTCGAGTTCAATGCGGTTCGTAGGTAGGTAACCCGCGCAATGTGGAAGAAGGCAGTCTTTGGCACGGTTTCGGCAGGCTTGCTTGGCTATGTCGTCTGGATTTCCTGTCTCAGCCCCGCTCGCCACCAAGTCGAGTGGGACGTCGCCACACGTGTCACCGCCGTTCTCGAACGCACCGGCTTTTCGGAGGTGCACCCCGTGGTCGACGGGCGAGACGTCGAACTCCGGGGTCAGGTACCGTCCGTGTCGGAGGCAGAGCGCGCCGAGCGAATCGTGAGCATGGTCCGGGGGGTGCGTGTCGTGCGCACGAACATGCTCGTGGCCGATGACCAAGGCCTTGGGGGAGGTGAGACGTGACATATCTCGTGCTGCAGATGATCGGCGCACTGCTGCTCGCGGCTGCGTTTGGTGCGGTGTTGTTGTGGCTCGGGCAAGTTTTTTGGGGGCGGCTGGTCGCACCCGTGCGTGCCAAGACACTCGAGTACGAGCTCGAGGAAGCGCGCGCCGACATCGTCACCCAGAACGAGCGCATCCTAGCGCTCCACAAAGAGCTCAGCGCTTCTGGCGAGAAGGTTGAAGCGTTCCAACGCGCAAAGCGGCAGCTCACCGCGACGTTGGACGCCCGCAACCGAACGATGCAAGAGGTGAGCAAGCGGCTCTCGTCGATCGACCTCGAGGCGCGGCCGACTTCGCGCGAGTCCGCCGAAGATCTGAGGAGCGAGCTTCGCATGGCCGTTCAGGAGCGTGACGAAGCGCAGACTGCACTGAGGCAGGCGGAGACCCGGGGCGAGCGCTTGGGGAGTGAGCTCGAGGTGCTGCACGGGATTCACGAGCGCATGCTGGATGACATCGAGCGCCTCAAGAGTCGAATCCGCGAGACGGAGCTCGAGGTGAAGACGAGCGGAAAATCGCGGCCGCCGGCCTGGGTCATGGTGCAGCCGTTCGGGCCGCGCGACGATCTTCAGCGGCTCGAGGGCGTCGACCCAAGCCTCGAACGCACGCTCAATAGGCTGGGCATCTACCACTTCCATCAGATCGCGCGCTTCGAATCGTCGGACGTCGAGTGGCTGGTCGAGCACGCCGACGGTGTTCCGGAGCGGACGATTCGCGATAGCTGGATTGTGGACGCTTCACGCCTTGCGGGCGCGCAAGGGAACTGAGCGTCGCTAGGACGCCGCGTCGAGTGCGCGGTCGGCGAGGCCCGTCAGCGCTTCCCGCGCGCTCTCGAGGTCGCGTTCCAAGTCGCTCACGATCGAGCTGGCATCCTCTACCACGCTGATCTTTTCGATCTTGAGGCAAGTCGCCCCGAGCCGGCGCGCCCCTAGCTGTTGACTGCTGCCCCGAACCCTATGGGCCGCCGCGCGCAGCGTTTTGAGGTCACCGTCGTGGATGGCCGTCTTCATGCGGGCGATGCTCTCCTCGGCGGTGCGGAAGAAGCTGTCGATGACCTCGCAGATGAAACCAGGCTCTTCTTCCTCGAGCTCCAAGAGCTGAGACGTGATCGTCGTGTCTAGCGCGTCGGCCGGGAACTCCGAGACGCTTGCAGACGGTCGGGCGGCCCAGCGTGTGAGAGCCTGTTGCAACTGCTTCTGCGTGAAGGGCTTCGATAGGTAGTCGTCCATTCCTGCGGCAAACGCGGTCCTGCGGTCTCCGGTCATCGCGTGTGCGGTGAGCGCGATGATTGGAACACGCATCTGACCGGACTCGGTCTCGTGTGCTCTTTGTGCGCGAGTGGTCTGATAGCCATCCATGTTCGGCATTTGACCGTCCATCATGACCGCGGCGTATCGATGTCCTTCTTTTAGCGCCTCGAGGGCGGCAATACCGTCGTTCACGGTGTCGACCTCGTACCCGAGTGCCTGAAGGTGCGCTTGAACGACCTTCCGATTGATCGCGTTGTCTTCGGCGACGAGGATCTTCATGCCGTTGGACAGCAACTCCTTCGGCGGAGGGGCGGGAAGAGAAGGGCGGTCGACCTCGTCCTGAAGGCGGTGCGGGGAGCTGGTGCGGTTGAGCGTCTCGAGGAGGGCGGCGATGATCTTTGCCCGCCGAATCGGCTTCTCCACGTGCACGCGGATTCCCGCCTCGACCAACTCACTGATTTCGTGCCTGTGAGAGCAGATCGCGACGATCGAGCTGCCGTGTTTCGCTGCGACGTTGTTGAGCTCGAAAACCCGGCTTCGCCAGTCTTTGCCGAGGCTACGCAGGTCGATCAGCCCTACGTTTGGACGCGTCGATGCGCGAAACGTTCTGAGCGCACCATCGAAAGTCGTCGTCGCCCAGGCCTTCATGTCCCAAGATTGCAGCTGTGCACAGAGCGTCTCGCGCGCGCGATTGTTGCTCTCGAGCACCAGAACCTTCGTTCCGGCAAGGGCCTCGGTGACCGCTTTGAGCTCCTCGCTGAGCTTCTCCTCGATATCGAAGCGTGTTTCGAAGAAGAATATGCTTCCTTTTCCGACAGTGCTCTTCAGCTGAAGGCTGCCTCCCATCAACTCGACGAGCTGCCGACAGATCGGAAGCCCGAGGCCGGTGCCGCCGTACTCGCGGGTCGTGGACGCGTCCGCCTGTGAGAACGGTCGGAAGATGCTCTCCGCCCGATCTTCCGAGACGCCAACGCCGGTGTCGGAGACCTGGATTTCGAGGTCGACGTGCCACGGGCCCTGACTGCGCACGCGAACCCCGACGACGACTTCACCCTCCTTGGTGAATTTGAGCGCGTTGTTGAGCAGGTTGGAGATCACCTGCCGGAGACGGAGCGGGTCGCCACACACCTCGGATGGCACGTCCGGACCGATTTGGGTGATCAGCTCGATGCCCTTGGCGTGGGCGGCCGACGCATAGTTCACGGCGATCTCCTCGGTCATCGAGATGACGTCGAAGGCGACCGATTCGAGACGCATTTCGCCCGCCTCGATCTTCGAGAGATCCAGCAAATCGTTGACGATCGCGAGGAGGGAGCGGCCCGACTTGTGGACCTCGCGCAGGTAGTCGTTTTGCGGATCCGGCAGCGCCGACGGGTCTATCAATTGTAGTAGCCCAAGGATGCCGTTGAGGGGCGTGCGGACTTCGTGGCTGACGTTTGCCAGGAACTGCCCCTTCGCCTGCGCGGACGCCAATGCTGCATCGCGCGCGCGCGCCAACGTTCGTGCTTGCTCGGTCGCGAGGCGGCGCATGGCGTCGGCCTCTTGGGCCTCCTCGTGGAGTCTGAACATGAGTTGGCGACGCGACCACAGAATCAAGGCACCGACGACGGTTGATGCCCAAAGATGAAACAGCCCTAGGCTAATTTCACCCTGCGCGTCGCCGTACGCGAGTGGAAGCCAGCCGATGAACACCACGCCAACCATCACAGCAAACATCGAGAAACGATAGAGAAGAGCGCCTGCGGCGACGATCGAGATGGCAAGCGTGGTCGTGTTGCTGATCGCGCCGCTGACGGCAAACATCGTGAGCCCCATGCCTGCGGCGACGGAGATCGTCGCCACTGAGATCGGTGTGTCGAAGCGGGGGTCGTCGACGCGCATGCCCGCCCACACCAGGAGGACGAGCGCAGAGGAGATCGAGCAAATGAAAACGTGCGGCGTGTTGGGTGTGAACGGCGGCCACAGCAGGAACAGAACGGCGGCGGCGGCGTAGATCAATGCCAGCAACGGCAGCATGTGCGACAAGGCGCCGAGCGAACGAAGGCGCGTTTGCTCATCGCGCACGCGCTCGTACCGAGCCTCCGATTCTTCCCCGCGGCTTCCGGGACGCTGCCCTTGCTCGTTCATCCCCAACTAAACAAGCTGCCCTAGCGGGGCCGGATTGTCACAACATGACCCAAAAAGACGACAATTGACCCTCTTCAAAAGGGGTCTCTCCCCTTTTGAAGAGGGTTAATTCTGGCAAGCTTTGGAGATGGCTGGTCGGGTGCGGGCGGGAGTCGAGCTGGAGCAGCTCACCCAGGAGATTCGGTATCACGAGGCGGCGTATCGGGCGGGGGTTCCCGAGATTACCGATGCGGGGTTCGATGATCTGGTCGAGCGCTACCAGGAGCTGGCCGACTTGCTGGGCATCGATCCGTCGGAGCGACTCGATGCCCAGCCAGGGCAGGATCACACCGCCGGCTTCGAGACGGTGGAGCATCGCGTTCCGATGCTGTCACTCGAAAAAATGTCACCCAATAGGCGCGACAGCAGCGGTGAGCCGATGCCACTCTCCGATCAACTGTCGGCATGGTTCCGCCGGCGCAAGAAGGAGCTCGAGATCGACGAGATCCCGCTCATCATAGAACCGAAAGTCGATGGGATCTCGGTGTCGCTCCTTTATGCCGATGGTGTCTTGCGCCGCGCGGAGACCCGGGGCGATGGCCGCAGCGGCGACGTGATCACGAAGCAGGTGGCTCGGCTCGGTACCGTGCCGACGAAGCTCGGAGCGGCTGGCAGTGGCGAGCTCGAGATTCGTGGCGAGCTCTACTGGCCGCTCACCGAGTTTGCGCGCTTCAACGCGACGCTCGACAAGCCGTTGATCAATCCACGCAACGGCTGTGCCGGCATGATGAAGCACAAGGACCCCACGGGCCTCGAAGAGACGGGGATTCGTGCGTTTTTCTATCAGGTCGCAATGGATGAGGGCGTGGAGCTCCCGTCTACCCAAGGCGAGCTGCTGCAGTGGTTGGCCGATCGCGGCGCCGACGTGTACCTGAGCGAAATCTTCCAAACCAACTCCGAGGAGGAGGCGCTTCAGTATTGTGAGGGCTACGCGGAGCGCCGCGAGAGACTGAACTACGACATCGACGGGATGGTCATCAAGGTCGACGACCTTGGCTTGTATGCGCGGCTCGGCGCGACGGGGCATCACCCGCATTGGGGCATCGCGTACAAGTTCCCGCCGGAACGCAAGCCGACCAAGCTCCTCGACATCGAAGTCTCCGTGGGTAAGTCGGGCAAGCTGACCCCGGTGGCGATCTTAGAGCCAGTGTTCGTGTCGGGGACGACGGTGAGCCGCGCATCGCTGCACAACTTCGTGGAGCTCGAGCGCAAAGACGTGCGCGTCGGCGACACGGTACTGGTCGAGAAGGCGGGCGAGATCATTCCTCAGGTCGTCGAGGTGGACAGGAGCAAGCGCAAGCGCGGCGCGAAGCGCTTCGTGCCGCCACACGCCTGCCCGACATGCGG
>CAXMRM010000061.1:0-8411 GCA_964196015.1 uncultured Myxococcota bacterium | reverse complement strand
TAGTGCTCCACTCTGTTGAAATTTCAGACTTTTCTATGCTCTAACTGCTTACTGCCTTCCGTAGTCGAGATCTGCCAAGACCTCCTCGATCGAAATCCTGGCTGCCACTGTCCATCGGCGCCTGAACGAGCGCTTCCAGACGTCCTCGAAGGCCGCCATCATGTCGGTCCAGGCCTGCTCCTGCTTTCGAAGTACTTCCGCGTAGAGACTCGGATCCATTTGATTCAGCATGTGCATGTTCGACTCCTTTCGCCTGTCATATGGAAGACTTAGCGCTGCATAAGCCACATTGGGCGCAGGTTGTCAGCGCATTTTTGCAGTTGCATATGCCGAATGAGGCTGCGACGATGCAGGCTATGTTCAATTGGGACGATATTCAGTATTTCCTGACCCTTCAGCGCCACGCGACGCTGGCTGCAGCGGGCACTGCATTAACGCTGGACCCCACCACCGTCGGCCGACGATTGGTGAAGCTCGAAGACGAACTCGGCGCGCGACTCTTCGATCGAACGCCCGGCGGCTACGTGCTGACTGATGCCGGTCACCGCCTGCTGCCGCGCGCCGAGCGGATCGAACGAGAAGCCCTCGGCGTCGAGCGCGACGTCGCCGGCGAAGACCAGAAGCTCGAGGGCGTGGTCCGGCTAACCGCCACCGAGATGCTCACGACGCGATTCATCGCGCCGCACCTTCGTCGCTTTCGCGAACGCTACCCGGAGATCCAACTCGAGTTGCAATGCACCAACTTGGACGTGAACCTCGCGCGGCGCGAAGCGGACATCGCACTTCGTCTCGCGCGTCCGACACAAGAGGACCTCATCATCAAGCGGCTCTCGTTCATTCACCTCGGGCTGTACGCATCGCTCGACTACGTCGACCGGTTTGGCCTTCCGAAGGAATCTTTGGCAGGGCACCAGATGATTCTCTTTGCGAACACTCGTCCGTTCCGCCGTGAGAACGATTGGATCGAATCACGCATGGACGGCGCCCGGGTCGCCCTGCGTTCCGATAGCGTGTCAGCCACCTATTCGGCCACCGTCGCCGGAACCGGGATCGGCCTGCTCCCCTGCCTCGTCGCAGATCACGACCATCACCTCGTGCGGGTCCCAGCCGAAGGCGCCCCCGAGCCTCGCCAGATTTGGCAGGCGGTTCACAAGGATCTTCGCGACAGCGCACGCATTCGCGCAGTCCTCGAGTTCTTGGGGAAGGCCCTGACGCCGCGACAAGAGAACGTCTCGGCAGCGTAAGCGCTTCGCCACGGCTTTACGGCGCGTGGGCGTTCACCGTTTCCAAGAACGGTTCTCCGTAGTTTTCGATACGGGCTGGGCCCATGCCGTAGATGTCGCTTAGTGCCTCCATCGACGTGGGCTTGTTGGCGGCGATTTCGAGGAGGGTTCGGTCGTGGCAGATGACATAGGCAGGAACGCCCTTGGCCCGCGCGATGTCGGTACGAGTGGCGCGCAGGCTTTCGAAGAGTGACGGATCGACGTTGTCCGGAAGCTCTCGCTCAGACCCTCGGCGTTCTTTCTTGCCCGCCCGCGCGCGGCCCGCATCGGGCGGTGGAACGAGGACGCGAACCGGCTCCTCGCTCTTCATGGTGGCGACGCCAAGGGCCGTCAGATACGGAATCGGAAACTCACCGGTGCTGAGGTCGACCAGGTCTGCGGTGATGAGCCGCCTGAGGAGCGCGAGAACCCAGGCCTTGGGGTGGTCTTTGAGCAGGCCGTGCGTGCTGAGCTCGGTGAGCCCCAGCCGGCGAATGCGTTCGTTGTCGGTCCCGTGAAGCATCTCGGAGACGGCGGTCAGCCCCGCACGCCCCTGGTTGCGAGCGACGCCCGCGAGCGCCTTGCGCACCAGGAGCGCTTCCTCTTCGGGCGCGCTGCGTTCACCGTCCTCCTCGCCTCGTTCCTCGAGCCTCTCGCATACATCGCAGTGACCGCAGCCGCCGAGGGTCTCCTGCTCGTCGCCGAAGTAGCGGAGGATGAAATCATGCCGGCAGCTTCCTGCTTCGACATAGCGCATGAGGTCGAGAAACAGGCGCCACTGCTGTTGCACGTGCTCGGGATCGGGGACGCCGCCGGGATCTCGCCCACCGCTGAAACCGATCAAACGGCGACGAAGCCCCAAGTCACCGGAGCTCGTCAGCAACAAACCGTGCGCGGGCTGCCCGTCCCGCCCGGCGCGCCCGACCTCTTGGTAGTAGGCCTCTACCGAGCCGGGTGCTTGCGCATGGACGACGGTCCGAATGTCAGCCCGGTCGATGCCCATGCCGAATGCGTTGGTAGCGACCACGACGTCGAGGGACCGATCGGCGAAACGCCGGTTGACTTCCTCGCGGACCGGAGCGGACAGCCCTGCGTGGTACGCTGCCACCCGCCAGCCTTCCTTTGCGAGCACCTCGGCGAGCTTTTCGGTGTTCCGCCGTGTTGCCGCATACACGATAGCGCCGCCCTGTGGGCTCTCGGGCCCACCAAGCGCACTGCGCAACGCGCTGATCATCAGCTTGCGCCGCTCGGTGGAGCTGTCGCTCTCGACGACGGCCAGATGAAGATTGGGCCGCGAGAAGCCGCGCAGGATGACCGCGCTCTCATCGGAGCCGAGACCCAGCCGCGCCTGAATCTCCCGACGCACGATGGGCGTTGCGGTCGCCGTGCATGCAATGACGCGCGGCGGCTGCAGGCGCTCGATCAGCTGACCAAGTCGCAAGTAAGACGGCCGGAAGTCATGCCCCCACTGCGAGATACAATGTGCCTCGTCGATGGCGAGGAGCGGCGGCTGAAGCCCGGCAAGCCTCTCGACCAGCCTCGGCGACTCGAGTCGCTCGGGCGCCACGTAGACGAGTTGATAGCGACCTCGAAAGATCTCGCGCTCGCGGTGTTGCAGCTCTTCAGGATCGAGCGTCGACGCCAGGTACGTGGCGGCGATCCCACGCTGCGTGAGGGCACGCACCTGATCTTCCATAAGCGCGATGAGCGGGGAAATCACGATCGACGTGCCGTCCAACACGGCGGCCGGGAGCTGGTAGCAAAGCGACTTGCCCCCGCCCGTCGGCGCGATCACGAGAACCCTCCGCCGCCCTTCGAGCAACTCGTCGATCGCCTCCCGCTGCCAGGGATGAAAAGACGGAAGCCCAAACCGCTCCCGCAAAGCCAAGTCGATGTCGCTCATGAACGGGAGGCAACCTAGTGCGGCCGATGACTGCATGCCAGACCTATCGGCCGAGCTCTCCGGAGGTTGCGAAACACCGGCGCGACGAAGTCGCCTTCCGCCAAGGCCTTGGCGGCTTCCAACGGCACTATTCGAGCAGGCGTGGAATGCAAGTAAGGGCTGCAACTGCTCGCGCATGCGGCTAGCTCTTCCGCCTAACACCGATGGGGTCCGGTTTCTCAGGCAGGTTGCGTAGGCCCATCCACGCCAACGCGACGATGTGACTGGCGACCTTTTCGACCGACGGTTTGCGGACGACGCTCCACCACTGACCTACGAGCGTCACCATGCCGATGAGCGCGTGGGCGTAAATGGGAGCGACGTCAGGATCCAAGCCGGCTTGCTCGAACGCCTCGGCGAAGACATCGCTCACGCGATCGGCCACCTCGTTGAGAAGGCTCGAGAACCCACCGGAGCCCGACACAGTCGCGGGGGCATCGTGGGTCAGCACGGCGAATCCGTCGGGGTTGTCCTTGACCCAGGTTAAGAAAGCCAAGGCGGCTTGCTCTGCGCGCTCTCGGGGCGAACCGGCGGACAGGGCCTCCGAAATCACCCGGATCACGTACTCCATCTCCCGGTCCACCACGACGGCGTAGAGCCCTTCCTTACCCCCGAAGTGCTCGTAAACAATCGGCTTTGAGACCTTCGCGCAGCTCGCGATCTCCTCGACGGTGGTCGCTTCGTACCCTTTTTCGGCGAAGACCTGGCGTCCTACCTGGATGAGCTGGGCTCTCCGCGCAGCAGCGGTGAGTTTTTTTCTCGAGGCCATTTGACATGGATACTACGGTGCCGTAGGTTACGCAATAGTAAGTTACTAATCCGTAACTTCATGAGCGTTTACGCGCCGATTGGCGCCACCAGGCTTGAGGAGAAAAGCCAATGTACCTTCTGACCTGCGCCGCAATCTTTCTAGCGGCCTATCTACTCAACACGACGATTATCACCGTCTTCTATCACCGCGGCCTCGCGCACAACGCGGTGGAGCTCCACCCTCGGGCCCGCAAGTTCGCCGCCCGTTACGGGATCTGGCTGACCGGACTCGACGCCAAGGGCTGGGTTTGCATGCACCGCCAACACCATACGCACTCCGACGCGCCCGAGGATCCGCATAGCCCTGTGCACTACGGTTTGCTCGGCGTCCTGCTCGGCCAGTTGAGGAGCTATGAACGCACCCTGGTCGGCCTTGCGCGTGACCGAAGCGAATACAGCGATGAGGTGGCCGACCTCGAGTTCGATATAAGCTGGCTCAATCGAAAGGGCCTTTGGTTCCTGCCCTATGTTCTGCACCTGCTCATCGCTCTGGCCATCGCCGTGCCGACAGGCATGTGGGCCCTGGGCGCCTGCTACTTCCTCGGCATGATGAGCCATCCGATCGAGGGCTGGATCGTCAACTCGCTCGGACACGCCGTCGGCGGCCGCAACTTCGAGACGCCGGACAACTCACGCAACAATCACCTCGCTGCATGGTTGATTCTCGGCGAGGGCTACCAGAACAATCACCACCGCTACCCGGCCTCGGCGAAGTTCTCTTACCAGCCCTGGGAGCTCGACCTCGGCTTCGGGATGAGCACGCTGCTCGAGAAGATCGGGGTACTGGAAATCCAGCGTGACCTCCTCATCCCGTCTCCCCCCATGGCGGCGCGAAGGTTAGCCCATGACTGAGCCCACGAGCTCGATGCGAGTCGTCGATCGATTCGTTGATCACGGTGCGCCTCTTTCGTTTCGCGAGCTTTGCACTCGCGTGCTCGAAGAAGAGCATGACTACTTGATCCTCGATCTCGACAAGACCACTCACCTCGCGCGCAACCTCGGGGAGCTTCTCGCATGGGAGCTGTGCGCCCACGAGGTGTACGGCGAGTCGATCACAGGGCGCCCGGTCCGCCGCTGGTTTGGCGGGCGGGTGCTTCTCGACTGGTCGCAGCCAACGAAGGTTGTCCGTTACCTCGCGTCTGGCGCTCGAAGGTGGGCCCCAGCTGGGATTCACTACCTCGTCTGGGGCAAACTGGCTTCGCGCATCCCCTGGCTTCGGCAGCTCGCCTACCGTCGCTTCGGTCCGCATCCGACGAGCGCTGTGCAGCAGCGTCCGCAGATGGTCGCGCTGACGCACCTCGGGACGGCGGACGAGGCCCTTCTGCTCACGCTGGCTCGCAGAGTCTGGGAGCGCCAGGCTCCCGATCAGGTGATTTCCCGTGAAGACCTCGACTGGCTTCGCGCTCGATCCCCCGGCATCGAAATCATTCTGAGCAGCGCTTCGCCGAAAGCGATGTTGGACGTGGCGGTCGAAGAGCTCGGCGCAGACCGTGCTACCTACTCCACCGCCGAACGAATCAATAGCGGGACGGCCAGTATCGAGCGACTGCGCGAAATCTGCCCCCGCGTCTTCGATCCAAGCGTGAACGTGCTGGCCATCACAGATACGAGTTACGGCGAGGATCATTGCTGGGCAGAGCATTTCGCCTGCGTCGTCGATATCAATAGTCCGACGCCCTTTGCAGCCATCGTCCCGCAGTCGTCACCGGTCCGAGCAGTGCACTCGGCAACCGTTCTAACCCGTGAAGAACGGCGACGCCGAAGCAAAGGAGATTCGGATTATCTCGACGCCCGCAGGAAAAAACGCGCACTGATGGCGATGGTCGATCTCGATCACGAGGCACTACGCGCGCTCCTTGGGGATCTGTTGGCTGAAATCAACCGACTGAGCACGCGGATGGCGCCCCTTGCTCGACCATGGGAGGTGGCCCACGCCCGGACCAAGCTCACCGAGACGTCTCGTGCTCTGCTGCGCGTGCCTTGGGCCGTTCCGGGGCACACCACGAAAACGCCACCGCACTTCGGTTTTCGCGGTGTGGTAGGAAACAGTCCGAAATCAGGCGGGTTATAGAAGGGTTGCGTGTCCCCGAACTAGCCGAACTAGGAGATGAACCGTTTGATCGCTTCGGAGACCTCGGCCGCGCGCTCCGTCACGAGCATGTGGCCGGCGCCTTCGATTACGCGAAGCTCGCTGTCAGGGATGTGGGCAGCTAGGTACTCGGCGTACTTCGGCGGTGTCAACGCGTCGCGGGTGCCTACGATGATCAGCGCCGGGACCTCGATGTCCTTCACCTTGCTCATCCGGTCGAAGTTATCGGCGGCGTGCCAGTCGGTACGGCCGGTTTCGATGGGGGTGAGCTCGCGTGTCTTGGCGGCTTCCTCGACGATAGCCGGGTCTGCGTCTTGCTCGTAGAGACCCGGAGGAAGGGGCGGCAGCTCGCCGGACTTCGTCGCTTGCTCGAAGAGCTGGAGGATCATCGGATGCACGCGCAAGCGCGCACCGGTTGCCAGCAACACGAGGCATTTGAGCCGCTCGGACGGGGACGCCAGCGCATGCTCGATCGCGACCCCGCCGCCGAGAGAGTGGCCGACGAGCAGGTACTCGCCCTGCACTTCCGACTCGATGAAACGCGCCAGGAACACTTCCATCTCGGCCACGGTGCGGAGCGGCGGCCCCTCGGTTCCGGCGCGTCCCGGGAGGTTGATCGCGTACCGCTCTCGACCCGGCAGCAGGTCACAGAGCCGGTCGTAGGAGTGCTGATTGTCGGCGGAGCCATGGAGGCACACCAAGGAGGGCGTCCTGCCCGCTTCCTTGCGGAACGTGACGGTGCATCCGTCGATTTTCCGGGCATCTACCACAGCGCGAGCTCCTCACTTGCGCTCGCGAGCGCAATGACCTGGAAGCGAAAGAAGCGCTCACGCCCATAGCTGCCGGTGTACTGCAACGCGAGCTCGTCGAAGGACACGGTGCGCAGGAAACGGTAGCCGCACTCGGCCATCAAGGGCGTGGGGTCGTCGATGCCGAAGTGCATGGGCTCGCCGAGCTCCTCGATGATGCCTTTCATCGCACGGTCCTCGTCTCGAAGGCGCGGACTGGCCTTGGCCATCTTGCTGCTGAGGTAGTCGAATACCAAAAGCGAGCGGGGGTCGAATTCGGCAGCCAGTCGCACGAGGGTCGCTCGGGCGGCCTCTTCGGCGAGGTAGTAAATCACGCCCTCCCAGACGAAACAGGCCGGCGAGTTGCGGTCGAGGCCGGCGCCCTCGAGACGCTGGACGAAGTCGTCCCGCTCGAAATCGCACGGCACAAACGTCGTCGCATTCAGAGGATAGCCCTCAAACTTCGAAAGCCGCTCACATTTGTCGGCTTGGCTGGCCGGCTGGTCGACCTCGAAGAAGCGGACGCCCTCCCGAGCTAGCCGGGCCGCCCGAGTGTCGAGCCCGGCGCCGAGGACCACGATCTGACGAACGCCTCGATCGAGCGCCCGTGCCACGCAGTCGTCGATGTACCGGGTCCGAAGCGCCATCCACAACTCCATCGACGGCGAGTGCTCATCCCAGCGGCGAGATAGCGCTTCGCCCTCCGGACCGGCGAGGCGCAGCGCCCAGGGATCGTTACAAATCGCGTCCGGAGCAGCGGAGGCGCGGCCGCGGTAGGCGGCGACCATGAGAGCCGTCCGGCTGGCCGCACGCGCCTCGGTCACACCTAGTGCCCGCGTTCGCGATCGATGCCGGGGTGTGTCGCGTCGCCCGGCTCGTGGCGCGGGTTGGCCGTGAGATAGGAGCCGTCCCGCCCTGGGATCGACAGGAGGGTTTCCTTGTCGAAGAGAAAGTGCTCGCGGCTGGTCGAGGGCGGCATGTGCATGCCCGTGTCCATTCGAATCGCATCGCAGGGGCAGGCTTCGACGCAGTAGCCGCAGAAGATGCAGCGGAGCTCGTCGATCATGAACACCGACGGGTAGCGCTCGTAGCCGTAGCGCGGGTCATCGGGCTCATACTCGGCGGGCTCGATGTAGATGCACTGCGCCGGGCACGCCGTGCTGCAGCAAAGGCAGGCCACGCAACGCGGGGAGCCATCGGCACGCTGGGTGAGACGGTGAATGCCGCGGAACCGCTCCGGATATTCCCGCTTCTCTTCCGGGTATTTCACCGTGTCGATTTCCTTCTTGGCCTTTGGGCCGAAGGTGTTCGTGAAGAATCGGCCCATCGCAAAGCCGACGCCTCTGGCGATTTCGGGAAGATAAACCTGCTCTGCGACGGTTCGTCCGGGTTTTTTGATGACTTTGACTTCGACTGCCATGTGCGACCTCAGAAAAGCTTCTCGAAGAAATCAACCCAGCCATCGAGCCAACCCGACAGGATGAAGGCGCCCACGACAAAAATGTTGAGCAAGGAGACGG
>CAXMRM010000060.1:0-5824 GCA_964196015.1 uncultured Myxococcota bacterium | reverse complement strand
ATCACGACTCGAAACATGGAGTCGCTCTCCGCGCTGGCTCAGCAATCGGCAGACCTGCAAGCCAGGGCAGAGGCACTCAGGGCTTTTCAAGAGAAACTCCGTGCCGCCGCCCGCTGAGGATTAGACCAACCGCCCGAACGTGCAAGATTGATTCGCTAAGCCGCGCTTTCGTCCTCGGTTCGCCACCCTGGAAACAGCAGCACCGCCGGGTGCACGTTGAGCGCACGCGCGAGCATCTTCGCACGTTCTGCGCCTAGCTTGATGCGGTTCGTTTCGATCGCGGAGATCGTCGACTGCGCGATGCCGGTGCGCTCACCAAGCTCATTCTGGCTGAGCTCGTTGAGCTCGCGGGCGATGCGTACCGACTGCCCCACCGAGAGTGTGCGCCGCGACCTGGCGGGTGCAAAGTCACCCTTCAGCGCCGTTCTAACTTTTCTTCCGATAGTCATGAGGGGTTACCTCCAGCACGAACACGGTGAGTTCGTCGCCTCGGACCGCGTAAATGATGCGCCATTGCCCGGATAGCGCTGAGGACCGCGCGCCTTGCCACTCGCCTTTGAGCGCATGGTCTCTGAACCCCGGAAGTCGCCGAAAGCCCATCGGCCCGTCCAACTCGGCGACGGTTCTCCAAAACTCGTACTTGTCTTGCACATGCCCTGGCGCTCGCTTGAGTTGCCTCCCGACGCCGGCCGCCTCGACAACTCGCCACATAACCAATTCAGTCTATACCAAATTTGGTATTCAGAGTCGAGTGAAAGTCATCGGAGACCGTTGGCACGCCCTTTTGTCGGACAGCGTTGGGGCTGGTTGCGCCACCGCTACTTCCCCGACGCCCGCGCCTCTTCCCGTTCGAGAACCACCCCTTCGTACCTCGCTCGCACTCCGGCTGAGAGCGACTCCATCAACGCATCCGCTTCGGCCTGCGCAACGGCATCGCGCTCATACTCGGAACGGTCAAAGACCACACCAATGAGGGGCACATGCGTCCTGTAATCCGTGAGCCAGAAGGGTCGTGCACGCTCTTGGTTCCACTCCACGTCCTCATCGGACACCGTGACCTAATCACGCATCGCCCATTCACCCCCGACCGACGCAAGGACGACCATCGACACGCTCACGACAAATCCGACGACTACTGGTTGTACTACTCGCTTACCCACCGAACCCCCTTCCATGATCCTACCCAACGGCCAGCATCACAACAATGGTTCGCGTATTCGCATTCGGGTCAGTCATCTGCCTCCTCGTTTCCGTCGTAGAGACGCCGGAGGTGCTCCTCGATGAACACCGCGTACTCCGCCTCGTCCCGCTCCCGCTCCGCCTCGTCTCGCTTCCGCTCTGCCTCGCGTCGCTTCCACTCTTCCTTCCAGGCCGCGTTCCGCTCCCCATCCGCCCCCTCGAAGCTCGCGCGAACCCCAGGCGAGAACGACTCGAGCAGCGCCCGGTACTCGCGAATCTCCGCTTCTACGTGAGTATCGAACGAGGGGCAGTAGATCGCGTAGGTGCCCGCGGGGCTCCCTGGAGCGTAACCGTAGTTGGGCACACCGCGAGCGTATTCCGCGAGCGTTTCATGGAGCGTAGGCACGTCGGTTACCGCCGACTCATTGGACGCGACGATCTCATCGGGTTCCGTGTCCTCAGCCCGCGGCGACCATTCACCGGCAACCGTCGCCAGAACCACTATCGCGCTTACAACAAAACCGACGGCTAATAGTCGTGCTTCCCACTTGCCCACTCCAACCAGAGTAGCCGTTGACCGGATGCTCCTCCAAGAAGCCGCCCGCCGCCCGCATGCCCACACCCTTGCCGCGTCCCCCGCGCTCGCATCCCCCATTCAGGCGGTTGCGCCTTTATGAGCGCGCTCCACCCCGCGGCGCCGACACACGGACCTGGACGCCCGGCTTGATGCGAATCGTGCCAAACAATGCGCGGAAGGGCTTGATACCGAAGTCCGGCTGATTCAGCGGCACTTCCGCCACCCATCGCTCGGCCCGCTCGTGGATATCCGCATGCAGCTCTCGTGTTTCGCCGTGCAGCGTTAGTGAACCCGTCACGTGGAAGCCCTCATCCGCCGCCTCAACCATCGAAGAAACAAAGCGCACTTCTGGGAACTCCCTGGTCTGGAGAATGTCGCCCACAATATGGTCGTGGATCTTCTGCACGTCGCTCTGTGACAGCTGCTCCGGTTCTGTCCGACCGGCGGGATACGCGTTCACCAAGCGGAGGCTACTCGGGTCGAACGACGCCACGATTGCGTGAGAAGTGTCGTCGACATGGATCTCGAAGCGCTCGACTCGGATCTCCAGGTCATGAGCAGCTTTGGCGAGCAGCCCCTCTTTGAACGCAAACACCAGGCATTCCGCGTTGGACGCATTGTACTCGGCCACGGCGGTTCCTATCGCACACCTCGAACCGAGCGCATAGCCAATTCGAACGCCGGCGCCCAGCGCCACCGTCCGGCCAACTCACACCACATCGAGCTGCGCAAAATGCCCAAAGTGCGCATCCCGCGTACACAGCCGCGCCCCGTGCTCCGTCACCAACGCCGCAATCCACAAGTCGTTCGTAGGCACCGGCGTCCCCTGCTGCCGAAGCTGCCGATACAGCGCCGCATAGTGGTGCGTCGTCGCATCCGTCGCGTACACCACTTCAACTCCAGCCTTCGCCAAAAACCGCTGAAGGAACCGCTCGTTCGCGCGCCCCTGCGCCCCCACCGCAAACCCAGCCCGAAGCTCCGCCAACACCACAAACGGAACCAGCGCCGTGCGCGCCCCCTCCACCAGGGCCTGCACCTCCGCGTCCCCCCGCATCAAATCCACATACCGGTTCGTATCGAGCGCCAGCTTCACCGCCACATCTCATCATCGATGCCGCGCTGTGCCGCGAGCGCCTCATCGACCGCCGCATCCTCCACCCAAGTCCCGGCCAGTTTCCCGAGATCCCGATACGCCTCCGCGCTCCCCCGCAGCCCAAACGCCTCCATCAACGCCTCGACCGCCACCGTATTGAGGCTCTTCCCCTCTTCCTTCGCCCGCTTCCGAATCAACTTATCAAGCCGGGCAGGGAGGTTGCGGATGGTGTATTGCATGCATCTAGAGTAGGCAGTGCAGGCACTAATAGCAAGCGTTCGGCGTTCACCTCGCCCCCGGTCCCTCACCCCCGACATACCCAGTCTTCGGCCGTTGAAGCGGACGGTTTCTGTTCGTTCTGTTCTAAACCCTGGTCCCTCCTCTACGAACCCCACCGCGAGTTCTTCTACGAACCCCACCGCGAGTTCTTCAACGAAATCACCGAACGAGGCTCCATCGAGTTCGGCGAACCCGTCCACCACCACACCGCAAGCTTCGACCCCACCGAAACCTGCGGCTACGCCCAAGACCCCGACCACCCCGCCACCCTCAAAGCCAAAGCCGCCGCCAAAGACTTCTTCCTCGGCCGCCCAGTCGACGTCATCGAAGGCCACGGCTCCGACCCCGGCGCCTACGAGTTCGACTTCGCGATCGCGCTAGACACGAAGACCGGGCTTATCTTCAGCTTCGTTTGGAACCTGCAGGATTGATTCGCCCGCAGTTGCTCCTAACAAGATATCGGTTCCGTAGGAGAGTGTGAAACTCACTGCGTCATCGCGATGCGCGACGTCGCTCGCTAGCGGCGCAGCGCTTGCAGTCGCACTACTGGGCAGCGCGGAGCCGCGCGACCACGGCTCGGCCTTCCCCGGACTTGCGGAGGTAGAAGACCCCGTCCACGCCGACCCCCGTCTGCGCCTGCCATGTCCTGCTGACAAAGCCGTCGCTCGGGGGCACGGTGACGCTCCAGTCAATGCCACCATCGCCCGAGTAGTCGATCTCGACTGACACCATGGCGCCTTTCTCGATGTCGGAGGTCACTTCGATGGTCAGGGAAGAGGCGGTGCCCCGCGCCTCATGAGAGAGCAGCACTGGCGAGCCTACGAGGTCCACCCCGTAATCATTGGTGTGCCAGGTCGAGACTTTTCGAATCTCTCCCTCCTCCAAGTCCCAGTAGCAGAGGCGCTCGCCGCACCAGAGCTGAAAACCGACGTCGTCGATGAGGTCGCTCTCACAAGTGACCGCCATGCTCAAAAAGGCGGTGACGACCGAAAAGAGCAATGCCGATCGTTTCATCGTTGCCTCCCGAAATGCGCGCTGAGGCCGAAGAGGAGCACACCGCCGCCGCTTTGATGCCGGTGTCCGAGGCGATTCTTGGGCGAAGGCGCGTAGAAGTAGCCGCCCTGCGTGAAAAAGCCGACGTGCGTGCTGGTGAGCTCCAGCCCTGCGAGTCCCGCGACGTTGTAGCCGACGTCGACTTCACGGTACCTGGTTTGGCCGGAGCTCGACGTGGTGCGAACGTAGAGTCGCGTTCCGGTAAAAGTCGGCCCGACTCCAAGCTGCACGTAAACGCGAAACCAAGATGCGACTGGCAGGAAAGCACGCGCGTGAACGTCGAGCGTCCACGAGTTCCAATTGAAATGGTCATCCGGGCCGATGCCGCTATCGCGATTCCACTCTCGTTTGTCGAGAAGGTTGGTTTGCAGGAGCAGGCTGAAATAGGGGACTACGATGGTTTCGATCGCGGCAGAGAAACGAAAGCGCGAGGTCGTCCAGTGCTCGAAACCGAAAGTTTCGAGTGTGCGCGTGTATGCCGTGCTGCTGACCGGCCAGCCGCCGCCGAAGCCCACCTCGAGACCCAATCGCTGGCCGTCAACGAAAGTCCGGTCCTCCGCGGCAGCCGAGCCGGGCGAGACGAGGCAGCAGGAAAGCAATGCGAAAACGAGCAAGCCACGCAAATGCATGAGTCGAAAGCAATGCAAACCAGGTGCCGAGCGAAAACTTCCAGGTTCTTCGCGCACCGCGAAACCTCCCTTCAGAGGAAGCGCCCGGCATTCATGAGTGCATTCCCCGTGCCAGCGCGTATTCGTCTGTTTTCCGGGGCTTCGGGACCCAGGACGCGCAGCTCTTGCGTCCTCGAAGGCAGAGGTGCGCACAAAGTGCACCAACCAGTCCGGGGGTCTTCAGAGTTCGGCTGAGAGGGTCACACTCACACGAGCTCGTCGGAGTTCGAGTTGCTGATGCGTGCACGCTCGAACCAGTTCGTAGGGTGCGCGGCTGTGGCGGAGAAAGTACCAGAGGCAGTACCAGGGACGATTTCAGCGTCGGGCGGTGAAGCGCTTCGCCCTGTTTTTGTGGAGCCACCGATGAGATTCGAACTCATGGCCTACGGTTTACGAAACCGTTGCTCCGCCGACCGACCTTGGTGGTGTTACGTCCCGTCAGCCTCTTCAAGCGGGGTTGGTATGCGCAAGACGATTCTAGCCGGGCTCGTGGTCGCGGCGGCCGCCGCGTGCGGTGATAACGCTCCGGCCTCTAGCTCAGCAGCATCAAACACCCGACCGCCAGTCGAAACAACCCAACCCCGATTCCCACGGTCGTCTGCACTGGCGTCTCGAACGCCGAGTTCTTCCCTTCGAATCAGTGCTCGTTTTCCGAGAGTCGCAATGTGATCTGCCACACGCTTGCCGCACTAGCGCTTCGCGAGGTCAACAACTGGCCCGGCTAGGTATTCCACCGCGCTACACTGAGGAAGTTCCTTCAAAGGAGAGACCCCATGAAACAAACCGCCGCCGCCCTCGCGCTGGGCGTACTCATTGGAATGGGCATCGGCCCCGCGCTCGCTGGGGCGTACAGTTCAGACCCCCCACAAGACAGCACCCGCGCCCTCCAAGAGATCGCCAGAACACTGAAGTCGCAAGACAGCACCCGCGCGCTTCAGGATATCTCACGCACGCTGAAGTCGATTGATTCGACGT
>CAXMRM010000059.1:0-4222 GCA_964196015.1 uncultured Myxococcota bacterium | reverse complement strand
AGGGAAACTTAGTGTTCTTCTTCGTGTTGAATCGAAAGGGTGATGTAAATCACCGACAGCAAACAAAAGACCAAAGTCTGGACGGTGATGACCAGACAGCCCATGAGGTAAAAGACGACGGGGACTGGTAAGAGCACCAGACCCATGCTGGCGAAGAGACCGACGAAGATGCTGAGTACGAGGTGGTCGGCGGTCATGTTGGCCATGAGACGAATCGCCAAAGTGATCGGGCGGACGACGTGGCTGATGAGCTCGATGAAGAACATCAGCGGGTTGATGAACCAAGCGATCCACCAGGGCACCTTCGGTCCAAAGAAGTGCGAAAAGTACTTCACGACGCCGTGCTCTTTCACGCCGTACACGTGGGTCGCCACGAAGATCACCATCGCCATGGCGAACGTGGTGTTGAGATTGTCGGTCGGCGGCAGGAAACCCGGAATCAAACCGAGCGCGTTCGAAAAGAAAATCACGAGCGCACAGGTCCCGATGAGCGGCAGAAAGTACTTGGCGGGCTTGGGGCCCATGAGGTCCGCCGACATGTTGTAGGTCGCGCCGACGATCGTCTCGATCAGGGCGTAAAAGGTGACTTTGCCCTCGGGGAGAATGTTGTCCTCGGGGTTCTTGAGGCGGCGGCTAATGTAAATCGCAACGCCGATCAGGAAGAGCACCACGACGGTGAAGGCAATGACGTGCTGCACGCCGAGGTGCGGGTTGTGCTCCATGTAGCTCGGGGGGAAGGCCTCGGACATCGCCTGTTCGAGGGACCCGTAGAACGGCAAGAAGCTGAACCATGATTCGCCGTGCGGCATGCCTTACCCCTCCCCTGTCGCCTGGGCTTGCCGGGCGAGCTGGGCTTCTCGAACAGAGAGCTCGGCGCCGCTGTAGAGCATGCCGAGAACCAACGCGCCGAGGCCCACGGAGAAACCAACCGGGTCGACGCCCCAACGGGCGAGCAACGCCCAGCAAACCGCCAAAAGCACAACGAGCTTGGCACCCAAAAGCCCCGCGGCGAACCCGCGGCCAATGAAGCCAGCAGCGCTGATGATGCGGCTGGCCAGCCAGGTGATCGCCCAGGCATCCAAGACGGCCACGATGCCGCCGATCGCCGCGCCGATCCCGACGTTCACACCGCCAAGCACGAACCCGAGGCCGGTGAGCACGAGCGCCGCGACTGCGACGTTGCGTGGGGTTTGCGTTTTGAGTTGGTCGATCACGGGGATTCGTCTTCTTCTTCCATCATCCGCTGCGCGCGACGGACGACCCTGTAGAGGCTTCGAGCGCCCGCGGCAAGCCCAAAGCCGAGGCCGATCCATTTGAGCCAAGGTTCAGTGCCGAGCTTGCCGTCCAACCATTCGCCTCCGAGGTAGCCGAGTGCGACCGACAGGCCGAGCTCGAGGCCAATCGTGGACAAGCTGCCCATCTGTCTGAGCTGCTCCCGTTGTTCCCGGTTGAGGAGCATCGCCAGCACATCGTTTCCCTACAGGTCCAAGGATCCGCGCCCAAAGAGCGCGCGGCGTATAGCACGGAGGTATGTAGGGTCAAGCTTGGTCGAAGACCATTTCCGTCAACGAAATTGGTGGGTTTGGCGGCCTCAAAGAGCGGCGAAGGCAGCCTTGAATGCTCGGCCCGTCTTCTGCAGGGAATCGGCGTCGTGGCTGAGTGAAACGAACGCCGCCTCGAACTGGCTGCAGGGCCAGTACACACCGTTTTCGAGCAGCGCTGCGTGCCATAGTGCGAAGGCTTCGCGATCGGTGTCGGCGGCTTCGTCCCAGTTGCGGACCGGTTTGGGGCGGAAAAAGGCGGTGAGCATCGAGCCCACCCGCTGGACGGTGATCGGAACGCCCGCCGCGCCAGCGTGCTGCTCAAGGAGCGCTTGGACCTGATCGCCCTTCGTTTCGAGGTCTTCGTAGACGCCCGGCCGAAGCAGTTGCTCGATCGTCTCGAGGCCGGCGGCGACAGCCAGTGGGTTGCCGCTGAGGGTGCCAGCTTGATACACCGGTCCAAGAGGAGCGACTTTCTCCATGATTTCGCGCTTTCCACCGTACGCGCCGACGGGAAGCCCGCCTCCGATGATCTTGCCGAGGCAGGTCAGATCGGGCCGGATGTCATACAGCGCCTGCGCGCCGCCCCAGGCGACCCGGAAACCGGTCATCACTTCGTCGCAGATCAGAAGGGCGCCATGGTTCTGGGTCTCGGTGCGGAGCGCGGCGAGCCAAACGGGATCCGGCTGAATGCAGCCCATGTTGCCCGCAACCGGCTCGAAGATCACCGCGGCAATCTCACCGCCGCGCTCGGCGAAGACCTTCTCGAGGGCGTATGCATCATTGTAAGGAACGACCAAGGTCGTCCCGGCGATCGCCGCCGGCACTCCTGCGCTGTCCGGCTCACCCAAGGTCGCCAAGCCGCTGCCGCCTTTGACGAGCAGGTAGTCGGCGCCGCCGTGATAGCCGCCGATGCACTTCACGATGAGGTCGCGTCCAGTGAACCCGCGGGCAACCCGGAGCGCGCCCATGGTCGCCTCGGTGCCACTCGAGACCAGGCGCGACATCTCCATCGAAGGGACCGCGTCGCGAAGCCGCTCGGCCATCGTAGTCTCGGCCTCGGTCGGGGCACCGTAGCTCGAGCCCTTTTCGGCAGCCCGCTGGATCGCGGCCACCACGTCCGGCTGGGCGTGACCCAGGATCATCGGTCCCCAGGAGCCGACGTAGTCGACGTACTCCGTCCCGTCCGCGCCGACCAGTGTCGGGCCTTGGGCTTCCCTAATGAAGATTGGCTCGCCGCCCACAGCGCGGAAGGCGCGAACCGGGGAGTTGACGCCACCCGGGATGACTTTGGACGCGCGGGCGAAGAGCTCTTTGGAGACGGGGTCGGACATGCGGCGAAGCCTTCCGATCGTATCGCCAACTGTCAAGTCGGTAGGCTCACCGGGGCCCGTATCCAACTACGGAGAGACTCAATACGATGTGGGACGACAACAGAGATCCGCACTTGAGTACGAGTAACGGGAGTTACTCATGGTTGAAAAGTCGATGCGTGATCGACAATCAAGTTTGGCGTTCGGCGCCGACTACTGCTCCACGCAGTAGAGGCGCAGCGTGGAGGAGCAGGCCGGCACTATGTTCTCGGTCCAGGTCAGGGTCGTGGACGTGATCGAGCCGCACAACGCGGAGTCGACGGAGCCACTTGTGAAGCCCGCACAATCACTGTTGGGATAGGAGGCTCCCGTGGCGAGAGTTCCGGTCCAGGTATCGCCGGCCTGGGGCTGACCCATCGCATCGAGGCTGATCGACGCTAGAAGGGCACCGTCGACCAGGTCGGCCCAGTCGTCGGCGACGATCACTCCGTCAACTCGAACGAACGGTCCACCATCATGCGAAAGGCGATCGGCAACTGACGACGAAATCGTGGACAGCCAAGCCTTGAAGTTGCCGCCGAGGCCGGCTCCGCCCGCCTGCGTCGCGCACAGCGCGTCAGCTCCGACAATCCCACCGAGTGCAGCGGTCTGGACCGTGTTCGTGACGAAGATCCGGCGCTCCGAGGAGCCAGCACTGCCGCCGGTGCCAGCCGTGCCACCAGCTCCACCGTCACCCGAGCTCGATTCACCGCACCCGCTCAGGATGAGCACAAGCGCGAACAACAACGCCGTCGGCTTCCTCGCCATTGTGATCACGTACCACGCGGAAAGCCCGACCCCTAGTGCATAATCTACGCTCGCCGTCATGGGCGGAATCGTGTGGGACAATCGGTGTCGCGATGTGCTGCGGTGCTGCACGCCGTACTACGGCTGCACCTCGAACGCACCCACGTCGCTCAAAGCTCCCAGGTGGACGCGACGACCGCGGCCCCAATCGCAATACCCACGAGGCCAACTCCCAGTATTACGCCGACCGCGATACCTGCTTTTGCGCCTCGACTACGCCTCCCAGTGCCTCCTTGTCTCCGACTCTGCGCACTCTGGATCTCGTAATGCTCAATAGCTCTCTGACTGAGGGTGTCGATGTCAGGTACTTCAGTCCCTGGTGCGGGGGAGGACACAGGTTCCTCTAGGTTTGCCTCGGAGGTTGCGACTTCCCCATCCGCTTGTGCGCTCTTGGGCTCCTCCGCATTGGGCTCGGTCTGGTCAGACGTGGCGCCATTGTCCGCATCCGCATCGAGGTATAGGTAATAGCTCGCCCGCAACATCAATTGCGGCGGCAGACGATGCTGCGTATGGATAGCCAAG
>CAXMRM010000058.1:0-5691 GCA_964196015.1 uncultured Myxococcota bacterium | reverse complement strand
CCCTGTGGCACTCGTCTACATCAGTGGATTCTTCGAGATCCTAGGTGGCATCGGGCTGCTCATCCCCGCGACACGCGTGTGGGCAGCGTGGGGCCTCATCTCTCTCTATATCGCCGTGTTCCCCGCCAACATCTACATGCTCACCCACAACATCTCCCTGAACCCAAAGAAGCCCATCCCGCGCTGGGCGCTCTGGGCACGGCTTCCGTTTCAGTTTCTGTTCATCGCGTGGGCGTACTGGTTCACCGCGTGAGCGTCCCTGGTTTCTCGCACCCCGACGACTGGACCACCTTGGCTAGCAAGCTGGGTCGTGGACTGACTGCGGCCGGCCTGACTGCGACGGTCGCGGCGGCCTCTGATATCGTGCTCGCAGGTGCTGGGCTTTCGTTTCGAGCGTTCGCGGGTAGCGTCGGGCTTGGGCTGGCGTTCGGCTTGGCGACGGGTGCTGTATGGGCGGGATTGGCACACCTGCTCTCGAGAGCACCGCGCTTCGCTTCATGGGTGATTTGGCCAGGCCTGGCTTTGTGGGCTTTCGCCGAGCTTGCGTGGAGCCTTCGCGCCTTCGAAAACCTCGGGACCCGCTACAATACCCTTGCGGTTGGCACACTCGTCGCTTGCGGTCTTGCCGCGGTGACGACCGGCGCTCTGCTGGTGCTGATGCAGCCCACTCGCACGGGCCCACCTCCACTGATGCGTGCGCCCCGCGGGATTCGATGGGTCATCGGCCTTGGGCTCGTCGTGGGCGCGCTCGCGTTCGCCTACCTCGATCGAAGCCAGTTCCCCGGGCAGTACGCGACCTTCCACCTCGCGGTTCAAGGCTTGACCCTGTTTTGCATCGCCATCGTCGTCCTGATGTCCGGCGTCGTCCTCTCCCCTCGGCGGCGTACGGTTCGCAACCTCGGCATCGTCTGTGTCGCACTGCTCGTGTTTTTACCCTTTCCGTTGCTGCAGGCCCCGTTTCAGCCAGCGCTTGAAACCATGCTGAGTCGGCCGTTTGCCGCCCTCCCCCTTCGAGCCGCGCGGCTTGTGACGGACGTCGATGGCGACGGTTCCTCGGCCGTGCTCGGTGGTGGGGACTGCGAGCCGTTCGACGCGGACGTCAGCCCTCAACAGCGCGAGATTGTTGGTAACGGCGTGGACGACGATTGTTCCGGGAGTGATGCAAACCCAGTCGTCGCCGCCGCACACCAAGCTCAGGTTCCCGTGCCCGCCGAGCCATCTCCTCAGCATGTCGTGTTGATCACGGTCGACGCCGTCCGCCCCGATCTGATGTCCGTCTACGGCTATGAGCGAAACACGACGCCCGAGCTCGCCCGTTGGTTCGCAGACGGCACGAAGTTCACCCGCGCCTATGCCGCGGGCGGGTGGACGAGCATTGCGATTCCCGCGATTCTGCACGGCGTCAATCCGCGGCGCTTGCAGTGGACGCGGATGTACGAGACGAACCGCTACAGGTACTTCAAGGCACCGCTCGGAAACCAGCTGCAAAAGGGAGAAACACCGCGCGCCATGTTCTTGCTGCCGCTGAGCGATCCGCATTGGTCCTTGGCGACCTATCTGCGTCGACGAGGCATGTTCACTGCGGCGGTGGTAGACGGCGGTTTCACGGAGATACTCTCCAAGAAGTGGGGCACCGCGGAGGGCTTCGACACCTTTGTGGAAATCAATTTGCTGGAGCGACGCCTACGTAACGACGCCCAAACGGCCGACCAGGCCATCGAGGTTCTGCGTAACCGCCCTCGAGACAAGCCATTCTTTCTTTGGGTGCATTTCTTCGGTCCACACGCGGGGAGCACGCGTCATCCAGGCATCCCCCTCGCCGGTCATACAGAACGAGATCTGTACGAGGGAGAGATCGCTTACGCCGATCAACAGGTCGGTCGGTTGCTGCAAGTCGTCGACGAGCAAACGGACCGCCCCGTCACGGTGTTGCTGGCCTCGGACCACGGCGAGCGGATCTACAACGCTCGTTCACGCGGTCACGGAACCGACCATTCGGAGGAGAACATCAGGGTCCCGCTGCTGGCCAAGGGGCCGGGCTTTCCAATCGGCGAGATCGAGGTCGTGGTTGGTGCGATCGACCTGATGCCCACCGTTTTGGACATCACCGAAACACCCGGACCGCCAGGGCTCGATGGAACCTCTCTCCGCGCGATCGCCGCCTCGGCTGATGAATATCGAGACCGTATACTTCTCGTCGACACCTTCGTTTTGGACAAGAGCGCCGGCGATAAAGGCACCACTTTCAAGCTCGACCTCGTCTCTGCGATTTCCGCGCCCCACAAGCTCATCATGAACCGGCTCGATAAAACGCTCGGGCTATACGACGTCGACGACCCCGCGCTCGCCGGCCGAAATCTCTTCGGCGCCCAGGATGCCAACGCGCTCGAAGCCGAGTTGCGCAGGTACCTCGACGAAACCGGAGGCGCGCCTCTGATCGTCGACTAGGGCGCTCGTAGAACGACGACGGGGTCTTCGCCGGCGCGCAGCGCAAGTTAGCGGGTGAGCACCATCACCCAATAGCGGGCGATTCCTCGCGTCGGATGACTGCGCACCGCCTCTTCGTGCGCAATGGTCAGGCCGGCGCGCGAAACCAAATCGCGATAGCCCTCGCTGTCCCGTACGAAGCGACCGCGGTCGAGCCGTGCCATGACGTTGTTGAGCGGCTCGCCGGGAAGATAGACGGTGTCGTTCGTGACGACGCGCTGCACCGTGTCCGTAGCGGCGCACATCTTTAACAACGCAACTGCATCCTCGTCATCGAGGTGGTGTAGCAAGCCGTTCATCATTACACGCGTTGGGCGAATTTCTTCAAAGTCAGCTGGGCTCACGAGAGCTGTCGCAAAGTGAACGTTGCGCCGCGCCGCCTCCGGTCGCTGACGAGCGAAAGAGATTGCAACCTCGTCGGTATCGAAGCCATGGTAGGTCTCGAAACGCTCGAGGTAGCGAAGCGCGTCGCCGCCGCCGCAGCCAATGTCCAGGACCCGATCGTCGGATCGCACATCGAGAGCATCGTATTGGGGCGTGTAGTCGATGCCGACGACGAGCGGGCGAACATGGTGGTACACGAACGGGTGGCCCAAAATGCGATCATAAAGAGACACCCTAGTCCGCTCCTTCGACTGTCTTCGTCGCTGGCTTGGAGGCGGGCGCAGATGCAGGTTTCGGTGAGCTTCGCGGGGGCGTTTTTGCTCGTGGTTTGCGTGGCTTACGGATGCGCTTGAGAACTTCCGCGTTGCGCTCGGTGGAGTGCCCTCGCTTGGCAAGAATGAACTTACCCGACACGTCGACTACGCCAAACGATTCGTCGACCAGCAGGGGACGGATGCGGTCGACATCGACTCCGCCAATGTGAAAAGGAAACAAGATGTATTCAGCATCTTGGATGCCCGCGCTACGAATGGTGTACGCGTCCGGTCGATTGGACACTTGAGGCAAGATGCGTTCGGTGCCGGCGACTTTTGCCTCCGGAGGAATGAGGCTGCACAGCGCCATGAGCTGCTCGTATTGCTCGACATCTTTCTCTGTGCGGTCGAATTTGAATGCGCTGAATCCGCCGCGAGCGGTGTTGTGCTGAAGAATGGCTCCGTGTTGATACGACGTGGCAGCCATTGCGAAACCGAGCGCCAACAACCAAGACCGAACCCGAACCTCGCCGCGTTGATCTGCCGCGTATTGAGGTTCCTTGATCATAGTCAGGACCACGATAGTTGCGAGAAACATCTCGAGCGCCCAGTGCGTGGTGTACTGAAACCCAATGTCGTAGCTTGCGTGGCGACTCGACAACAAGGTCATGATCATGCCAGGCAAGCAGAACAGAAAACCAACCGACCTCCGAAATGGCAAGAACGCGAAAGGCACCAAGACTTGAAGGAAGTATTTGACCTTCGCGCTCACGAGGAGAGTCCCCATCGTGTAGCTCGGGTTGCCGGCGATCGTGGTCAAGACGCCCGCAAACCCGTCGGGTCCACCCTCGGGCCGGAGCTTGTCGTAGAACCAGACGAATGAAAGCTCGCCATCGCGAATGTAGGGCATGAAGGCCATCTTCATGACCAAGAAGTAGCCGATGCCGGCCAGCGAAAGCGCCAACCCCGCACGTGGCTTCACCCCGGACAGCAGAAAGTAGGCGCCAAGCACGAAGACGGAAAGCGCCATGTCCTCGCGCACCGACAGACTGAGGAGAAGCGGGATGACGGCCCATCGATACTTGCCAATATCGACCAGGTAGGCGAGCCAGAACACGAATCCGATGCCCAGCGGAGGGTAGTGAAAGTCGTAGAGGTTGGCGCCGTGGAGCGGAGCGTAGAAGACGTACATCGCGGCGATGAATGCCGCTTGATAAGGCCCGAGGCGATTGCGTGCGAAGAGGAAGAGCGGAATGACGGCCGCCCCGATGAGCGTAGCTTGGATGATCAGCAAGGTCTCAGCACGCGGCGCCAACGCATAGAACGGCGCCAGCACGTAGGCAAAGAAGGTTGCGTGGTGTCCCAGATGCGTGCCCACCGGACCAAAGATTGGCGAGGCTTTCAGCAACTCGCCGCGCATTGCATTGAAGACGACGTTATCTTCAATGGCCATGTCGTAGGCTGCTGTCCTGAGATTCCAGTGGTTGCGCAGCGTGAAGAACGAAAAATACGATGAGTAGAAGAAGAACAAGCCGATCACGAGGACCCAGGGGAGCCAGGGGGACCAGCGCTCGAACGCGTTGCTGGCGCGTTGGCGCAATGAGGCAAACGGCCCGGCATTCGCACTGAAGATCGGCGGTTCGGCCAGTGCCCGGTAGAACAACTGCTGGGCTGTAAAGGCGGTGATCGCGACGACGACGAGGAACTCGATGTCGTTACCTTTCCAGATTTCCCATCGAAACAGCGTGGGAATGACGATCGCAAGGCACAACGGCGACAGCCTCCATCCGACCGACTCGATCTTGAGCGCCTTGTCGCGAGGCCGGATTCGGCGCGCCCACCAGTAGACCGCAATCGCGATCAGGGGGACGGCCAAACCGATGCCGCCGAAGAGAAAGAGCAGCTTGCGAGTAGCCGGCTCGATTTGGTTTGATCTGACGTAAGCGACCATCAGATCGCCAAACACCAACTCCCAGATCGCAATGCCGGAGGAAACGCCCGCCCCGAGCAGCAGGGACACTCCCCGAAGGATCGTCGATAAGTACTCGCCACCAGAGGGGGACTCGACAGGCCCCTCGGACGGAGCAGTGGTCGGCTGGGGCATGTCTTCGCAGGGCCTCGGCTCGTCTGTCACGCGGCCAGGGTAGTCATCTTGGGGGGTGTGTCCACACGCCGGCTGTTCGACGTGACCTGAGTCGAGAAGGTCGCCAAGATCCCGCTCACCGGATACCCCATTAGCCTCTCTAACCGATCGAAATCGTTCGCTTCGCCGCCGATGGGGTCATGACTCAGCCGTGGCACCGGAAACCGGTTCGAGGCCGGCTTGGCGCTTGGATGACGAAGCTGTAGACTGCCGCGCGTGACTTCGTCGGGTCGCGGAACGAAGACATCGTTGAGAGTCGGCCCTGCATTCGCGGCGATCGCATTCACCGTGGCGTACGTGGTTGCGCGCGACGCGCGCGGATTGTCATCGCGAGCGCTCCTGACCTTGGCCGGGGCGCTGAGCCTCGGCTTGCTTGTGATGATGGCGCTTGACGCTGTCATACGGATCGTACCGATCGCCGAG
>CAXMRM010000057.1:0-5040 GCA_964196015.1 uncultured Myxococcota bacterium | reverse complement strand
CACACGGCAAGTGACAACCAAGCCCGCTCGCTGACGTGATAAGTCCACGTAGGCAAGAGCAGGAAACCGTCGCCGAAGCTCTCCCAAGGCATCTGCCTGGCAGCGCCGGTGGCAAAGGAGGCACCGCCAAAAACGCGCGGCGCAGGGCTCGCTGCATCGGCGACGTGATCGGTACCGTCGAAGAACTCGCCGACGGAAGGCGCATGCGGCGCCAAGGTCGTCGCCACGCCAAGCCCCGAGCATGCGGTGCTCTGCGGGGGGTCCCACAGAATGCTAGCCTCGTGCGGGAACGCGCGAAGCAATGCATCGGGCGGCGCAATCGGCGCCGGAACCGTCACGATGAGGTTATTTACCTGGGAACCGCGGCCGCGAAGGGCTTGCTTCAAGAACGCCCGCGAGGTTTCCCTGGTCGGGTCCCCTTCGAACGCGAAGGCTGCGCTCTGAGACATCATGACGCGGCCTCATGCGGCTCTGCGACGAACAGGGTGCAGGCTCCAAAGGTCAGCGGCTTCACGTCGAGGACGTTCAAACCGGACGCCTGCATCTGCTTGGCAAACTCGTCGGCCGGCGGGAACGCGGCGATCGACTCCTGCAGGTACTTGTACTCGCGCGAGCCTGAAAGGATGCCGCCGAGCCGAGGGATCACCTTGCGGACGTGGAAACGGGCGATGGGGCTGAGCCAACCCACGCTGGGCTCGCCGAGCTCCAACACGGCGATGCGGCCGCCAGGCTTGGTCACCCGCGCCATCTCCGCGAGCGCGGCGCTTCGGTCGGGAACATTCCGAATGCCAAAAGCAATGCAGCATCCATCGAACGAGTCATCTTCGTAAGGAAGGGCCTGCGCGTCACCCACTTGAAGCTCCACCCGATCGGCGAGGCCGCTGCGAGCCACTTTCTCGACGCCGACTTCCAGCATTCGGTTGGAAGTGTCGCTCCCCACGACATGCGCGTCGGGGTGAAGTCGGGCGACCATGAGGGCGAGGTCACCGGTGCCGGTTGCAAGGTCGAGCACACGAGCACCCGTCGGAAGCTCCATCGCGGCCACCGTCTTGCGTCGCCACGACTGGTCGATGCCCATCGACATCAACCTGTTCAACATGTCGTAGCGGCTCGCGATGTGATCGAACATCTCCCCGGAGCCGGGGTTGGGCGACCGGGTCTGGTGGAGCGATTCGCTCACTGAGCACCTCGTTCGACCTTCTTGGCCTGAAGCCGGGCGTTCTCCTGCACCTCTTGCTTGCGCGAGTGGAGTCGCATGTGTCCCCGCTGGATACCCTCCCCCGCGAGCGCGCGAAGAGCTGCTAGATTGGACGCCATGCCAGCCGCGCCCATCACGACGGCGAGCTCTCCGGCGTTCTTCACGCCCATGAGCTCGAAACCCGCACGCACACCACGATGGACTCGCGTCGAACCACCGATCGTTCCGACCGCCATCGGCATGTCGAGCTCGCCGTACACGCCGCTGTCGGTACGGCTCCAAACGACGAGCGGCTTGTAGGTACCGGTCACCGACGCGAAGGCATGCGCCCCCGCTTCGATCGAGCGCCAGTCCTGCCCCATCGCGAGGGCGACTGCGTCGACACCGTTCATCACGCCTTTGTTGTGGGTGACGGCGCGGAACGGATCGAGCTCGGCAAAGCGGCTGGCTTTGACGATGCCATCCGCTAGGTCCGGCCCGCCGAGGGCGTCGACGCTCACGTCGCAACGCACCCCAACCCGACGGCGCAACGGAAGATTGCTGAGGATGCGTAGCCCTACGGCGCCGCCAGTGAGCTCGCGAATTCGCGGAGCGACGGCTTCGGCAACCGCGTCGACGACGTTGGCGCCCATCGCATTGCCCACGTCGACATAGAGGTGCACGACCAACAGGCCGTTGTCTTCGTCGAGGACCCGAACGTCGAGGTCGCGACAACCACCGCCGCGCTTCACCATGCCTGGGATGGCTTCGTCGGCGATCTGGAAAATTAGATCTCGTTCGGCTTCGACGCGCGCCTTCGCGTCTTGCGGATCGGGCACGTCATCGAACTGAACCTGCGTGGTCATGATCGGCGCCGTGGCCTCACCGAAAAATCCACCGGTCATGCGCACCTGACGGGCCGCGTTCGAAGCGCCCGCAACGACGGAAGGCTCTTCGACGGCCATCGGCACCAATACATCATTGCTGTTTACGCGGAAATTGAGGGCGACTGACAAGGGCAGACCATGCACCCCGATCACGTTTTCGCTCATGTGGTCCGCGACATCGAGCGTGAGCCGCCCGCCGTCTTGCAAATGGCGAACCGACTCTTCGGAAAGCAGACCGGTCTCGATCATGGTTCGAAGCCGCTCTTCGACGTGCTCGCTGTAGAACCTCGGGATCCGGCTAGTCACGGATGGTGGTTGCTTGGACATCAATGCTTCTTTCTTCGTTGCTCGCTAGGACTCCCGGTGAACGGTGGCACGGGCCACCGTGAACAGCGCATCTCGTGCGCGGCTCTCGGGCAGACCAGCCAATGCCAAACAGGCCGCCTCCGCCTTGCGAATGGCGAGCTCGCGAGTCGACTCGAGCGCGCCCGTGTGATGGAGCGCGGACAACAGGCGTAACTTCACCTCTTCTGAAACCTCGTCCGCTGGGCTCGCGACCAAATCTTCGAGAACCTGTCGGAGCGAGGAGTCTCGCTCGAGGGCGACGATCACCGGGTGAGTCATCTTCCCTTCGCGCAGGTCCGTGAACGGCGATTTCCCAATCGTCGAGCCGTCGCCCGCGTAATCGAGATGGTCGTCGATCAACTGAAACGCGACTCCGAGCTGGAGTCCGTACTCTTCGAGCGCCTTGCACGCCTCGACGTCGAGACCCCCTGCACGCGCGCCAGCAAACATCGCCCAGCGGAACAGAGCGGCGGTCTTGCCCTCGACAACCTGCATGTACGTCAGCATGCGTGCATCGATGCGGCCACGGTTCTCGAGCTGGATCGCTTCGGCAAAAATCATCTCGTCGATGATGTCGAGCAGTCGAACCAAGACGTCAGGCATTTCGGCAGCGCGCACTCGGCGCAGCGCGTCCACGAGCAGCCAGTCACCGGCAAAAATCGAAGCCGCGTTTCCGTAGAGCGTGCGCGCAGCAGGCACGCCGCGGCGTCGATCCCCCACGTCGACGACGTCGTCGTGCAGCAGCGTGGCACAGTGCACGAGCTCGACCGCCACCCCGAACTGGCGGGTTGTATCGTCGAGGCCCTGACCGAGCCGTGATGCCAAGACCACACACATCGGACGGAGCCGCTTTCCGGGAATCTCGAGCAAATGGTGGGCGCTCTTCTGGACTACACTCTCACCGACGGGGAGGCTCTGGATGCCCTCCTCGAGCGCCGTCAGGTCGCAGTTCACCAGATCGGCGAGGTCGGCCAAGCGGGCGGAAAGGTCTCCGAGCCCCTGCGAATCGCACACGGCCCGCAGGCTCGTGAGCACGTCGGACGAGGAATCCGATCGGACTGCCGCTATCAACGACATCGCAGGCCTCCGCCGAGTCTCCCCTGGTGCATCAGTCTTCTTCTTCCGCGGATTGCAGATCGGCCGGGTTGATCACTCGGCCCGCTACTAGCAAGCCAACGAGCCGCTCGCCCGCCTTTGATAGCGCACTGAGCCGCGAAAGTCGCTTGCGCATGTAGTCCACGCGCCGCCGATCGGCGCCAGCCAGCTGGCCCCGGGCCTCATCGAGATGCCGCTGCGCGTCACCGAATGCGTCGATCGCCTCGCGTATGAGATTGAGCTCCCGCCGCTCGTAAACCCGGCGAAGAAGCTTCCAGACACTGCTTTCCGCTTGGTAAAAGTCCTTTCGCTCGCCCGGACGCCAGGTCTTGCGAACGGCACCCCAGCGAACCAGCTCCCCGAGGGACAGGCTCACTGCACTGCTACTCAATTGAAGGGTTTCCGAGAGGTCGGCCGTCGTCATCGGCTCGGGGGAGAGGTAGAGGATCGTCCAAAGCCGGCCCATGTGGCGGCGAAAGCCCCAAAATTCCATCAGCCGACCCATCGCATCGGCCGCTCGCAACTCAGCCTCGCGCCATAAAGGCATAGAATCATTGGGTTCTTGTCGTTTTATGGCGGGGGTGGGCACTCGGGCAGCTCAGTTTCTTCAAATTTTCTTGAACAGACGTAGGGCCGCGGCCGGAGCTCGTCAAGCCAAGGGCCGCAGTGGCAGGGCCCGCGTTTCTGGGTGCTAGACTTGGCAGCCCCAATGAGCAGAAAACTGAACAAGTACAGCAGTCGAGTCACCCAACCCCCATCGCAAGGCGCGTCGCAAGCGATGCTACATGCAACCGGTCTCACGCGTGCCGACATGGACAGAGCCCAAGTCGGCATCTCGGCGGTTTGGTACGAGGGCAACAGCTGCAACATGCACCTCAACGACCTCGCCGCCGTCGTGAAGCGTGGGGTCGTCGACGCAGGTCTGATCGGCATGCGGTTCAACACCATCGGGGTGTCCGATGGGATATCGATGGGCACCGACGGGATGAGCTACTCGCTTCAGTCGCGCGACTTGATCGCCGACTCGATCGAAACTGTGATGAGCGCACACTGGTACGACGCGAACATCTCGATCCCCGGATGCGACAAGAACATGCCGGGCTGCATGATCGCGATCGGCCGGCTCAATCGCCCGGCATTGATGGTCTACGGCGGAACGATTCGCGCCGGACATGGAAGCGAAGGCGAGAAGCTGGATATCGTCTCGGCGTTCCAGTCGTACGGCGAGCTTCTGGCGAAATCGATCGACGAGAACAAGCGCCTGGACATCATCGAGCACGCGTGCCCGGGCGCGGGGGCTTGCGGTGGAATGTACACTGCGAACACGATGGCGTCCGCGATCGAAGCGATGGGCATGTCACTGCCCTACAGCTCGTCGACCCCCGCGGAAGATCCTGCGAAACAGGAGGAATGCCTGCGCGCAGGCCCAGCGATCAAGCTGCTGTTGGAAAAGGACATCAAGCCGCGTGACATCATGACGCGCGAGGCATTCGAAAACGGGATGGTGACGATCATGGCGCTCGGTGGTTCGACGAA
>CAXMRM010000056.1:0-4453 GCA_964196015.1 uncultured Myxococcota bacterium | reverse complement strand
ATAACCGGTGATCAGGGACGCGGCGCCGATCCCCGCTAGCGTCACGCCCGAGATGAACTGTCCTTGCGGTCTGCGACCTGCCCGTCGGACCTCTTCGCTGGCCTCGCCCTCGCCTGCGTTCGCTTCGCTTGCCACGCAAGGAATCGCCACCGGCTGCGGCCCGGTCAGGTCGGTACACTGATCGTGGAGCAGCGCCCGAGCAGCCAATGCGATGTCGCCGCGGCTGGGTCCGCGGGGTCCGGCCGTGAGTCGCGCCAGACCAACCCGGGTCACCGGAGCGCCTCGGTAGAGCTCGAGCTCGATCACCTCAGGTGTCGGAGCGGACATGAGTAGCAACGCGCTTGCCGGCACCGCTTTCGCAATTTCTTCGGCGTCGGATACGCGATGTTTCTCCAGGTCCGACGGACTGACGTAGTGCAGGTGCAGCCCCGGATCGGTCTCGATGGCGCGATCGAAACGCAGATCGACCAAGACTTCAGTGGGTCCAGCGATCACGTCAGCTGTGTGAACTCGGCCGCGCTGGTCGGGTTCACACTCCACTTGGATGCGATACCGGCCCGGGAACAGATCTCGGATTTCGAACGGCGTTTCGCCGATCTTCACGCCGTTGATTCGGACGGCGCAGGCACTCGGAAGGCTGTCCACTCGCAGCGAGCCCGTTTGATCGGCCAGTGATTCATCGACACGAGCGAGCGCTTCCACGACGGCGGGAGGGTGCATGAAGGCAGAAGGATCGCCGCGCGGGACCAGGCGTCGGCAGTCCTCGGCCATCGCTCGCGCGCGGGATTCCGAGATCGTCTCCAATAGCGCGCGCACCATGAACAGACAGGTGTCGAGCACTCTTTGCGACAGTTCTTGCTCGCGGTTGAGCGCTTCGACTGCCGCGTGAGAGAACTCCTGTGCTTGCCTGAGCTGCTCGAGGGCGGTCACGCGGTCCCCTTTTGCCAAGTCGCGTATCGCAGCACTCGAGCGCTCGACCCACTGTTCGACGTCCGCATCGCTGATCTTGGCCGCAGTAGCGGATCCGTCTGCCTCGAAGCGCGTTGCTGCACCATCGAGCGACCATACGTCGAGGCCGCGCTCCAGGAGCTCCGAGCGCACCTTGAGCGCCGTGGGCTCCATCCACGAGTCATCCTCCGACGACGTCACCGGAACGACGAGCCAAGGATCTTGTCGCTGGGCGGCAGTCTCCGACGCGAAGGAGACGCAAAGCAGGAATGTGAGAGTCGGTGCTCGCATGGCGCGTACTATCTCGATTCGGACCGCTCGGCGCAATGACTGTGCTTCGGGTGACTTCCCTCGTCGACTTCTGACGACGACCGTCATCATTCACCCCGACGCTACGGTGCGTTTCGCGAAAATACTGGGTTTTCCAGCTGGCATGAGACCTGCAAGACGTCGGGCAGCCGCGCCTTCGGGCGCCAAACAGATTTCCCAGCACAGGAGTAATGAGCCTATGAACGAGTCACCTGTAGTAAGCGCATGGCAAAGGTTCGCCGGTGTGATCATCTGGTTGTGGAGACGCGTCCCTAATGCTTACGCATCATCGATCGCCAGCTGACCAACGTGGATCTCGAGCCAGACGATTCTCTTCTCCGACTACGACCATCTGGAGGTCAACTTCGCTGGGGTTGGATACGACTCCAGCGGCTTCGTGAAGATCGATCTGTTCTTCGCGGCAGTCGCCTCTGCGAACTAGGGCGACGCACAGGTCTGCCGTTGCGGCGTTTCAGCGCCACAACGGCGGGTCTTAGACCCTGTCCAAGAGAGAAGATGTCGCGTAGAATCACGCGGTGCCGCGGTGGACGGCATTTGGTGATTCCATGGCGAAGGAAAATTTCCGCAGGTCGCCCAGCGACCCACTCGGGCAGAACTTTGGGCCTTACAAGCTAGTACGACGCTTGGGCGTGGGCGGCATGGCTGAAACCTTCGAGGCGATTCGGCGCGGGCCAAGTGGGTTCTCGCAGCGAGTGTGCCTAAAGCTGGTCTTGCCGTTCCTTCGCGACAGCAAGGACTTCCTCCAGCTGTTCGAGAGAGAGGCTCGGCTCGCTGCCAAGCTTCGCCACAGCAACATCGTCGGTGTCATTGATTTTGGTGTAATCGACGGCGTGTCTTATATGGCGCTGGAGCTCGTCGACGGGGCGGACCTGCGAGCCCTGCTCGATGAGCAGCCGGGAAAGCAGCTTTCCCATGAAGTCGTGGCACTGCTGGGGCACGAGCTCGCTGCTGCGCTCGATCATGCGCACAATCCACCTCTCGGCGTCGACGCGCCTGACTCGGACGCCCAGGCGATCATCCATCGGGACATCTCTCCGTCCAATGTATTGGTGAGCCGCCATGGCGAAATCCTGCTAACCGACTTCGGGGTTGCGAAGGCGGTGTCCGACGCGTCCGAGCACCAGAGCGCGGTCAAGGGGAAGATTCCGTACATGTCGGCCGAACAGCTCCGCGCCCAGCGGCTCGACGGGCGTGCCGATCTGTTTGCGCTGGGAGTGGTTCTGTTCGAAGCGCTAGGTGGGCGGCGTCCCTACGATGGCGAGCACGATCCAGCCACCATCATGGTCATACTCGAAGGCGATCACCCTCGGCTCAGTAGCCTGGCGCCGGACGCACCAGAGGATCTGTGTCGGGTCATCGAAAGCCTCATCAAGGCCGACCGTGATGAGCGACCGGAGAGCGCCGCGGTGCTGGCAGAATTGCTAGATGAGTTCGTGCCGCCGCCTCGCGTGCGCCGCCAGCTGGGAAAAATGGCGACGGAAACCCGCGCGCAGGGGGCGGCGCCAATCAGCGAGGAGCGGGCGGCAATTGAGCGGGGCACCGGGGTGCAATCCGAAAGCGACCGTGACGCCATCCCGGAGGGATCCGGATCGACTCCGCGGTCGAGCCGTAAATTGGTATCGTGGATGGCGGCGTTGATGTTCGTGACCTTGGCAGTCGTGGGGTTGACGATCGTGCCTTGGCCTGTCGCCGAGCCGGCGCCGAAGCAGGAACCGGCCCCCGCGGTATCGCTCGAGGAATCGCACGCACCTCCATCACCAGCAGTCGACGAGACCCCGCGTGACGCGACGGAGACGGCCGCGCAACCGAGTGAGTCCCCGCGCGTGAGGAAAGCGCAGCCCGCGGTGACTGCGCCCCGACCCGCGCGCCTGACGGTCGTCGTCTTCCCCTGGGGGAACGTCTGGGTCAATGGGAAACACATGGGTCAGGCGCCCCTCGAAGACGAGGAATTGAAGCCGGGCCGATACGAGATCGGGGCGGGTCAGGGCAGCCCGACTAGAACCCGAACCGTCCGATTGCGAGCGGGTCAGCGGAAAACCGTGAGCTTCGAGCTCGCGCAGTGATCCCCCCAAGCCGGAATTGACGTAACGTTGCCTACGCTCGTAGGCTCCATAGGGGTGCCACCAGTTTGCGTCTGAATAAACCACTGCTGTCTTTGCTTTTGGTCCTGCCCGTCTTGTTGGTGTTGAGCCATTGCGCGCTTCTCGACTGCCCCGCCGGGCAGGAGCTGGGTGCGACTTCTTGCGTCTGCAGCGGCACGCTGGCAGCGCCGGTCGATGGGATGTGCGTGGAAGACGTGTGCGGTCCCGACGGCTGCCCGTGCAGCCAGGAGGGGATCGAGGCCGCGATTGTTCGAGGGGGAACGCAGACCATCCTTTGCGAAAACTCAGATCCGATCTCAACCATCAGCACGATCACGATCGACAACGCGGTGACGCTCGTAGGTCAGGGTCAGCCCCTCGTCCAAGGCGATAGCGACAACGTCATATTTCGGGTGGAGGCCGTCGAGGCGGAGCTGATCGGGTTCACCATCAGCAACGGCAGGCAAGGCATTCGCGTTTCCGCCGGGGCCACGGTGACCCTGCGAGACTGCACGGTGAGGGACAACACGTCGACCGCCTCCGGTGGCGGCGGGATTTTCAACGAAGGCACCTTGACCCTGGTGAACACCGACGTCCTCAACAACACCGTCAACCCAGGGCCAGGCGGCGGCATCTACAATCGCAAGGGCACGCTGACACTCACGAGCTCGAAGGTGAACGGCAACGTCTCGGAGGACAACGGCGGAGGGGTTCAGAACGAAGAGGGCACATTGACCATCCGCGACACCGAGGTGGCGAACAACAACACGAGCCTCAGCAATGGTGGGGGCATCTCGAACTCGGACGGCACGGTAACCATCAGTGGCAACAGCGAGATCCGGAACAATACGAGCCGTTTGTTCGGTGGAGGAATTTTCACGGGGGGCGATTTCGCAACGATGACAATCACCGACACGACCATATCGAATAAGGAGTCCACCCATCATCACGGAGGCGGGATCCGAGCTCAGCGCGGAGAGCTCGTAGCGACGAGAACGATCTGGTCCGGAAACGAGTCGAATGGCGATGGTGGCGCGATCCTGGTTGAGGGCGACGAGACCGTATTCACGCTCGTCGACAGCACCGTGACGGGG
>CAXMRM010000055.1:0-23788 GCA_964196015.1 uncultured Myxococcota bacterium | reverse complement strand
TTCGACCTCAACCCCGTGCCGCCCGATCCGCCTTACGTGGCCGGTGGCGCCCTCGATCAGTATTGGGGCTTCTCGATCGGCGCCGCCTGGCGCCGATAGGCCGGGCCAAGCGCACGAAGTACCCTGGTTCGCCTTCGCGAGCTAAGATTCGCTCATGATCCGCGCTTGGTCCATGTGTGCTGCTGCTATGCTGGTGTTGGCATGCCAGAGCGGGGAAGAGCCCATTCGCGGGGCGCGCAAGGGCGTGGAGCCGACCTCGGTGTATCAACCGCGCCCCGCGCCGTCGGAGGAGCTCATCGAAACCCCGACGCCAGAGCCGCGCGATCTGCAGCTCATCGTCGTCGGGACGACCGAGGAAGAGGCGGAGCGCGACTTGGGCGCGGAGCTCAGGGCTGCGGCAGGCACCCCGACTGACTGTGTACGGGATTTCGTGGCCAGCAGCCCCACGACGATTCGAATCAGCGTCAGCGCGATCGTGCGGCCGACTGGGATGATCATCGAACCCTCGGCGTACGGGACTGGCCTTTCGGCAGCCGCCCTCAGCTGCATCAAAGAGCGAGTTGGCAACGTCGTACTGAAGCCGTTGGACCAATCTGTGTCGGAGACGATTTCGACCGTCATCGAGATCAACTACGAACCCGCGGTCGTCCTCGAGTCCGATCCGGGCGTGCCCGAACCACAGCTCAAGAACGTGGTACAAGCCTTGCCAAAGCGGCCGCAGGTCGCACCATCGGGGGTGCCGATTCAGAAGCCGACGTCGAAGCCGATCGAGGGCGGCACCGAAAAGACTATCGAAGGCCCGAAGCCCAAGAAGGTCATCGGCCCGAAACCCCGCCCGATCGATGGATATGAAGTGGATGAGAACGCGCAGGAGTGGAACTAGCGGCCCGGGGCACGGCAACTGCCTCACCGGAGGACAGCACGCCCGTCGCGTGCCGTTCTCCGGTGATTAAGTTGGGAGCCGCCTCGGTGCCGTGTTCCCCCGTGCCCCGATCGTGCGGCTTATCCCGGGCGTTCGCGGTCTGCGAACCATTTTCGGTACTTCTGCATGCGCGACTGTTGCTCCTGAGAAGCGCGGCGCTCGCACGTCGTGCGCTCCTCGGAACCCTCGGGCGCGCCCCAACGGATCTCGGCGCAGTCGTTCGGGTTGTAGGCCATCTCCATCGCCTTCATCCGGGCAACTACGTTTGCCAGCGACAGCGGCCAGGTGCTCCCGTCCGAGCGGATGTACTCGAAAGAGCGCTGCTCGAGCGCTGCTCGAAGTGCATCCCGTACTCGTCGCGCGGCCTGGTCGTGATCGGGTTCTCGGATCCCAAACCGCTCGGGGTGTGCCGCGACGGCGTCTGCGAATGAGACGACTGCGTCGATGCTGATCAGCAGTCGCATGTCGCGTGATGGGGTCGAGTAGTCCTCCCAAGGGCCCGTCGTCAGGAACAGTGCTTTGCCGTGTGGCATTTCGGTGGGCGCATAACTCTGCGCCTTCATGAAAGCTTCGCCGTTTTGCACCGAGCTCAGGCGCCGCTGGACCGATTCTTCGAGGGCGTCGACCAAGCTGGTTTGCATGCGAACCGGGTCGAGCGCGCGTGGGTTGATCATGCCCTCCATGGCCGCGTAGAACTCGTCGGCGGTGCCCCTGTACTGCGCGTCGGACCATGAGCGGACTCGGCCGGCTTTGCGAAGCTCGTCGTTCGTGGCGATTCTCCACGGTTGCGCTGGTGCTGCGGGATCGTGTTCGCCTTCGAGATCCACCTCCGCGTCGTATTGAGCAGGTCGCCATCCCTTGAACCCTGCGCCGACGAGGTCGGTCTTGGGCGTGAACAAGAACGAGCCCCGCCAGAACCGGCGTCTGCCGACGGTGCCGTCGGGTTGGGCGTCGGCGCCGATCAACACGCCGTAGTCGGTGACGCCCTGCGGTTTCCATCGTGCGACCACCAGCACGTGGCCGTACGGGTCGGCGAACACGGTTCCGGGCCGCAGGGCTTGGCGGCTCATGCGCAGCGGGTAGAGGTCCGTCTGCTCGTCGTCCGGAAGCGTGCGAGGGCTCGATGAATGCACCGTCCCCGCCATTCTGCGCACGAATGTCCGAAACGCGGCAACGTCGCTGGCGCCCGGGACCGGGTCGAGATTGCTGAGCACGGCGGGCTCGCAAAGGGGCGACGTGTCCTTCCGACCCCGCGTACACATGCGATACACGAAGGGCAATTGGAGCTTCCAAGCGAAGTACGCTCGCAGGAAGTAGGGCAGGTCGGCGCAGTCCGGCTCCAGGTCGAGGCGCGCGTCTTCCCCTGGCAAGCGATGGTCGTAGAGCAAGTTGTGCTCGCGCTCCCCGATCAGAGCTTGCAGCCGAGGCCACGTGATATCCTCCCCGACCGGCTCACGAAAGAGCTGCTCGACGAACGCGGCGTAGAGGTTCTCCGTATCGCGCTCCCATTGCCAGCTCGCATCCCATGCCGGGCCCGGAGTGACGCGCGGCGGTTGCTGCGCTGGTCGCTTCGCGACTCCGATGCGCTCGCAAGCGCGCACCAGAGCGCCGTCGGCGAAGACCGCGGTCCATCGGCCTGCCTCCGGGTCGGGCATTTCGACCCATCGGCTGTAGGGAGGCCCGTCGAGCAAGTGTTGCTCGGGCGTCAGTTGCGACCCGTCAGGCGCGAAGAGGACGAGCGAGGCGAGGCCCGGGTCCCGCTCACTGGTGACGATCACTCGCAGCGGTTGAGAAGAGTTGGGCCGATGCGGCGATCGAAAGATAGCGATCCGTTTGGTATCGGTGCACCGACCTTCAGGAAGCGAGATGGGCGCGCTTGGCCGCAGCTCGGCGTTGGCGACGAGCGCCGGCCCGGGCGTCTGGCCCAGCACGGTGATACGGGTGATCCGGCTCAAGAAGTCGCGGCGCGAGCTCCCCGCTCCTAGCGAAAGGTCGCTCACCGCCACCCGGTCGACGCGATTGATCGTCTCCTCTTCGATTCCCTCGCACGGTGTCAGGAACTCGGAGAACGCGTGGAGCGCCATCGGCATGCCCTGCTCGGTCGTGCCGAGGTAGAGCATGATGTGGCCCGGGAAGTGGAGCAGCACGACGCCACGACGCGCGCCGGCTTCCAGCAAGAGCCGCTTCTCGTTGAGGTCTTCGACCGCAGACACATCGACGGAAAACGTGCCGGCCATGGCTTGTCGAGCGCTGTGCCGCGGCAGCTCGATGCCGAACCGCGCAAAGAGCTCGAGCAGAAACCGCGAGCAATCGTAGCCGCCGTCTTTGCCGCCCCATCCATACGGTTCGCCGAGCATCGAGAATGCTTCGGTCAGCAACACGCGCCGGGTGAATGGCTGAGGTTTGCGTCGTTCGAGTCGTGCTTCGATCGCCTGCCGGTCGACGACGGACGAGAGGGCTTCGCTGCTGACCCAACCGAGCGCGTACGATGTTCGCGCGAGGTACATCCCGTTGGGCCAGCGCGCCAACAGTTGGACGACTTCGCCCTCACGCATCGTGCTACACCGGTTGCGGTCGAAGGCCAGGTCGACGGGCGTCGTGTGCAGGCCGCCGTCGAATGGGCCGCAGCGAAGCGGCTCGAGTTTCTCGATGACTCTCCATTCTTCTACAGCCTCGAGCGATGCCGGCGATTCGAACAAAGCAGCGTCGCTCGAGTCGATGGGCTTGCCCTTCGCGTCGACGAGCTTGCCCGCCCCGAGGCGCTCCCTCAGATAGGCCAAGCGTTCGTCGACCTGCACCCGCAGTGCCTCTCGATCGACCGGCGCGAGCAGGTCGGCTTGTCCGATCGGTTCGCCGCCGCGGGGCTTTCGAAGCGCGAGGTCATGGCGGCGCACCGCCTCTGCGCTCAGCAGCGGCTCGTCGAGCGGGCCGTAGGCCTCGTTCCGGGAGAGCCAGTACTCGGCGGTTTCGTGCTCTGACGACACGTTGGCGAGGGGAGGCTCGGCCTTGCGCGTTTCCGGGCATGAGGCGGGGCGTCGTAGCTCCTCACGCCCAGCCGACTCGCTCCTACAACCCGCAATCCAGCAAAGGCATACCGCAGCTGCTAGGGCCGCCTGGAGCTTTATGTGGGTGCCAACATCCATTCGATGATTTGGTCTTCGACGGTACCCCTGATGCCTAGGCCGAGGTCCACGTTCTGCGGAAAACCCACGTGGCCCCCGCGGTTGGTGACAATTCGCCGAAGCATAGGCGCATTGTGCAACCAAGGTTGCACCGTGTCGATCGGCACCATGGGATCCCGTTCGGTCGCCACGAAAAGGGTGGGTGTCTCGATGTTTTCGAGGACGGTGCAGGCGCTGGTCTGCGCCCAGTAGTCCTCGGCGCCCGCGAACCCGTGACGCGGCGCGATGATCCGTTCGTCCCACTCCTCGATCGTGTCGATCCGGGACGCTTCGTTGAGAGACAAAGGCACTTCACGACGCGCAGCGACGGCGCGATAGATCTCCTTGAGCCCGCTGAGGATGTGACGCCGATAGAACACGCCGCGAGGTTGATCGATCGCGCGTGCGCCTGGTTTCAGATCGATCGGTGAGCACACGGCGGCGGCCGCTCGCACACGTGAGTCCGGGTCTCCGGCGAGATAGCGAAGCACCATGTTGCCGCCAAGCGAGTAGGCGAGCAGCAAGATGTTCTTGTAGCCTTCGAGCGCCGTGCTCTGCAGCGTGGCTGCGAGATCATCGGTGAGGCCGGCATGATAGTAGTCGGCGCCGCCCCGGTCGGCGCCGCGAAGGTTGAGCCGCAAGCTGTCGATCCCGGCCCGCGCGGCCGCACGGGCCGCTATGCGGGCATAGTAGCTAGTCGCGCTCCCACCGAGCCCGTGCACGATCACGACGATGGTGTCGGACGCGCCTTCCCGACTCAGCCGTCCGTTCAGGTCGAGCGTGCCGATGGCCCGGTCTTGCAGGCTCGTCTCCCAGTGCTGCCAGTCCGGAACCCGCGGCGGGAGCAGGTTATGACGAAGAAACGGGCCGAGGGTCCAGAAGTGACCCTTCCAGCTCATGAGTCATTGGGCTTGAGCGCGCTGACCGCGGGCGCCTGGTCAGCACGTTGGTGCCACGCGTAAAAAGGCGGGCGATCCTTGCACATCGGCCGATCGTCGTCGGCGCAGTAAATCCGGACGTGGAAGTGGCTTCGGTGCGGCGCACCGTGACGGGGCTGCGTGATCACGCGCTTGGCGCGCATCAGCAGCTCGGGGTTCGCACCTTCCTTCACCGCCTGACGAATCAGGAGCCGCTTCGCGGCGTTCGTGACGAAGATGTGCTGAACGTCGGTGGTCGGTTGGCTGAGCAATGATTCGATTAGCGCCCAGTTGCGCGCGGCGTCGAACTTGTAGAGGTTGCCCCACTGCTGGCCCATGCCCTGATTGTTGAACCGGACGAAGAGGTGCACGTTCACCGGCGTCGAGCGCCGATTGAGCATGTAGAAGCCGACGTCGACATCACGGCCGCTCTGGTGCGATACGTGCGGACGGACTCTGCCGCCGCCGGGTCGTGAGAGGTCGCCGACCGTGAGTTGCGCTCCGGGATACCGGAACGCGACTTCGTGCGCTGCACTTTCGATCGATCGCACGAGCTCGCCCGTGCCGTGACGCGAGTCGAGAGAACCGACTTTGACGCGAAGGTCCCTATCATCGTTGATCCGCATCCCGAAGCGAAGCAGGCCACGGTTCGGGTAGCCGACTGAGACGCTCGGGTTGGGCTCGAGATCCGAAGGCGAGACGCTGCGCGGCATCCGCGCGATCTTCTCGAGGTCTTCGTCCGAGGGCTCTGCGTGCGCCTCCGCGTGTTGCACCTCGCGCAGCACGGGGTCGCCGGTCATTGGGAGCTCAGCTGACGCGGAGGTGCCAAACGAGCCGGACAACCACACCAGGGATGTCGCGGTCAGAGCACAAATCCACGGCACTAGCCTGGATCCCTTACCCTTTCGTGAATGCCGATTCCCCATTTTTCGCGAGCCAAATATGGCCCGAATCCCCTTAAATGCCAGTTTGCAGGTTCGAGAACCCCAATGCTAGAGCTGAGAGCCCGTTCAGGCCGCGTTTTTCAGGGTTTTCTGTATCCTCGGTTCGCTTTTTCACGAAAAAAACGACAATTCAAAGGACGGCTGGCTGCCCTTGCATCGCTTTTTCGGGAGGAAGATCAGCCGGAGGGGGAAGTTTTGCGCCCATGAGGTAGCGCGCAAAGAGCCACCAAATGACCCCTAGACCCCAAACGAGGCCTAGAACTACTCCGCCGTCGACGATCCCCCGCCAGGGCTGCGGCAGCGAACGGACCCACCAGATCAACAAGATCAGGGCGCCGACGAAGACCCAGCTCACGGTCTTCTGGCGTCGAGTCGAGTGGAAGAGGCTCATACAGAAGGGAAGCGCGAGGATGACCCACAGCGGCCGGGGATTTTGGCCAAGGTAGATGGCCCGAGAAACCACGCGAGGAGAGAATCGCAACTGGAATCCCCGATATCCCTCCAGATAGGCGTTCGCCACGAGCCAGCCGATGTAGATCCCCTTCTGGCCCGTGGTCATCAGGTCCTGGGTCCATGGCTCCAGCGCGAACGGGGCGAGTCGCCAAATCGCCCTGCCGAGCAATAGCGACACCCAGGCGATTCCCCAGGTAGCCAATAGCTTCTCGACCCACGGGCGCACAATTGGGCGCGAAGTTAGCAGTCTCACTTAGAATGTCGACTTGCCCGAGGGGCGCCTCGCCCGCCATGCTCATTGAAGCAGAGGAAGCAATTTGGACGACGCGATCTACGACTTGGGGGAGGGGGACGAATCGGCTGCCAAGCCAAGGCGTCCGGGCCTTCCAGTCGAGCCGCGACGCTTGTTACGGATATTGGCGGAGAATCGAAAGCCGCTGCTGAGGGCCTTTCTGATCGCTTCTGCGGTTGCACTCCTGGCGTCCTTCTTCGTGCCCAGCGAGTACGAGTCTTCAGCTCAGCTTCTGTTCGAGGGCACCCCGGTGCTCGAGCGCGAGGGCCAGGATGCTACGCCGTCCGCCTTCGTCGACTCCGCCATCGCGCCGAGCCGGCTTCGCGAAGTGCGTGACCGCCTGAGCTGGGACGTCTCGCTCGATGAGATCGAGCGCCGAGTCGAGGTGACGCTCGAAGGCAAAGCGGCGATGCGCGTCGTCGGACGAGCCGGGACCGCCGAGGAAGCCCAGGCGTTGGCCCAAACCGTGCTCGATGTGTTTCTCGCGCGGCAAGCGAGCTTCAATGGGCAAAAGCTCGTGCGCCTCACCGCGGAGAATCGAGTCTCGCTCGAACGAGCCAAGGAGAGACGCGAGGAGGCAAGCAAGGCCTATCAGGCGTTTCGCGAGACGAGCGGTAAGCCGGACTTAATCCGAGAGAAAGAGCAGCTCTTGGAGCGCGCGGCGAAGCTTCGGTCCAAGGCTGACGAGGCCGTGGTGGAGGTGGCAGCTCAGCAGGCGCGCATCGTTGAGCTCGAGAAAGCGCAGCGCGAGCTCCCCCGTCAAATCGTGGCGACGGCGACAAAGGGTTCTCCTGTCGACACTCCGCTTGCCCAGGCGCGCTCCGAGCTTGCGTCGGCCCGCGCTTCGTTGAGCGATCACCACCCAACGGTGCAGGCTCTCAAACAACGGGTTGCGAGCCTGCAAGCACAGAGGAAGGGCCAAACGGCTGAGCTCGGTGAGCAGACGCTTGCTGCCAATCCGGCGCGTGCAGCGGTGGACCAGCAACTCGCGACCTCACGGGCCGCGCTGGCGGGCGCCAAAGAGCGGGAGTCCGCGCTTCGCGTGTTGCTGAAGGCGATCGCGGAGGAAGCAACGTCGCTTGCCCCCGGAGAAGGCGAGGCTCGTCAGATAGCCGGGGAACTCGAGCTAGCGGAGGAGCGGACCAAAGAGCTGTCCGAGCGGGGCGCCGCGCTCCGAGACGCTGCGCTGGGCACGCTTACCGGCTTTCGTGTGTTATCGGCTCCGATGCTGCCCGAGGAGTCGAAGCGCTCGAAGACGCACGTCCTGCTGCTCGTGATGTTGCCGATGTTGACCGTGCTGATCTGCGCGCTGGTGATCATCGTGCGCCGATTGCGGAGCCTGACAGTCGAAGCGCCGCGAGAGGTGGCATGGTGGGGCAACGGCCCCGTGCTCGGCACGAGCGTCTGGCCGCGTAATCCCGACGCGCTCGAGTCGTTCGTCGACGAGCTCGAAGATTATGGCGTGTACGGCGCCGGGCGCACCCTCGTGGTGCCCGCCACCGAAGCCGAGCGGGAGATCGCGTGCTCGTTTGCGATGCGCCTCGCCGAGGCGCCGTGGCTCGCCGCTGCGATTTTGGACGTGGGGGAAAGGGCAGGCGGAGACTCGTACGCCTCGCCGTTGGTGACCCCCCCTCCGCCGGTGCGTACGCCCTATTTCCGTGCGCAGCCAAGACGCCTCTCGTCACAAGCGAACCCAGCGGACGCGCCCGGGCGCGTCATCAAGACGCCGGATTCGAGGTCACCGGCGCGCCCCACCATTCAAGGGTTCGTCCCGCTAACCGGGAGCTGGACGTCACCACCGCCGGTCGTGACGCCCCCTCCGGAATCGGACGTGGAGCAGCCTTCCTCTTCGAGGCCCCCCCGCAAGAAGACGATGATCGGGTTACCAGCGGTTCAGTCGTCCGGCCCGACGCGGATCTCGATGGAGTCCCCGACCACGGTGACGGTGTCTGCCACGATCTCGAGCGAGCCGGGCGAGCGTTCCGGCGGACCCGAGCCGTTTCGGCGCAAGCGTGGTGCCCGGGCGACCGTTCGTATGGTCGTGCCGGCCGACAGCGGCGGCGCTTCTGCAAACCGGTCCGCTGCCCGCGACTCTGACGTCGAGGAAGACGCGTTCCTGCTGACCCGGCCGGTGCCCGTCGCGACCGATCAAACGCCGTCCCGCGTTGGCCAGGCGGTCCATGTGAGCACCGACTCACCATACGCGAGTGCGTCGAACGCGGTGATGCGTGCTGCTGTACGGCTGCTCGGGAGCGACGATGAGGAGATCACCAGCCTCCGGCGGTCGGAGCCGCCCACGGCGCTTGCTCTCGGAGACGTGACCGGCGTCGCGCTGGCGTGGAACGGTCCGTTGAGCGGTCCTCTGCTGCGGCGCGCCGCGCGTCTCGCGCACCGGGTCATGGTGGTCGTTTCCTCCGGCATGAGCGTGATCGACCTGGCGCGTCTCCAGACTCGTCTCGGTCGCGAGAAGGGCGTCGGCTACGTGCTCGTCAACGTCGGTGATGCCTATGTCGACCTCCGCGACCGCGTGGGGTCCGCCGAGGAGTTCTGGGCGGGGCCTCGCGATACCGAGTCCAAGGGTCCGAGGCTGCCTTAGGGGCGCATTGCGGTTGCAATCTGTCTAGTCTATTTAGCTCTCGCCGTGTCCGACGCCGACGAGCAAATGAATGCGTTTCCGCCGGTGACCAAGTCCGAGTGGGTCGCAAAGGTGGAGGCCGAGCTCAAAGGGGCTTCGTTTGCCGATCTGCGCTCGACGACCCCTGGCGGCCTCTCCCTCGAGCCGCTCTATACGGCGGAGGACGTCGAAGGCGTGAGAGCTGCCGGTTTTCCGGGCGTCTATCCGTATCTCCGCGGCGGGTCTCCCCTGGGCGGCTGGGCGATTCGGCAGGAGTACGACGACCCTCGTCCGAGCGTTTGCAAGAAGATGATCCAGCAAGATCTCGAGCGTGGAGTCGAAGCGCTATGGGTGCGACTGGGGCCAGGGCACGGATGCCGCGTGCTGACGATCGACGAGCTCGATGATCTGCTCGGTTCGGTCGACTTGGCAACTACGTCAATTTGGGTGGACGGCGGCTCGGACGCGCTCGCCGTCGCGTCGGGTTTGCTGGCCGTGGCGCAGCGCCGCGAGGTTCCGTACATGGCGCTCAACGGCGGGTTGGGCTTCGACCCCGTCGGCCTACTTGCACGGGCAGGACGCATCCAGGGCGGGCTCCGCGCGCGGTTCGCCGAGCTACGGGACTTGGGTTCGTGGTGCTCCAGCAATGCGCCTGGGCTGCGCACTGCAAATGTGTCGAGCGACCCGTACGACGGCGGAGGCGCGAGCTTGGTGCAGGAGCTCGCGTACACGATCGCAACAGGCCTCGAGTACCTTCGTCAGCTCACCGACGGAGGCATGAGCGTCGACGCGGCCGCGCGTCAGATCGGATTCAGCTACGCGGTCTCCAGTGATTTCTTCCCGCAGGTGGCTAAGCTTCGAGCGGCCCGGTGGCTCTGGGCCAAGGTGGTCACCACGGCCGGCGGCGAGCCGGGCGCGGCGGCCATGCAGATCCATTGCCGAACGTCTCGCTTCACCAAAACGCGACGCGATCCCTGGGTGAACATGCTGCGCGTCACCGCCGAGTGCTCTGCGGCGGTCCTCGGAGGTGCCCAGAGCATCGCGACGCTTCCGTTCGATTGCGCGATCGGCCCCGCCGAGGAGCTTGCGCAACGAGTCGCGCGCAATACGCAGGTCGTTCTGCGGGAGGAATCCCACCTGGGCGAAGTGGCGGACCCTGCTGCGGGCAGCTGGTTCGTCGAACGGCTCACCAATGACTTGGCGCGCGCGGCCTGGGACGAGTTGCGCTCGATCGAGGCGGGCGGCGGCATCGTCGCGGCCCTCGGTTCTGGAAAGCTCGTCGATGCGGTCTGCGCAGTCGCCGACGCGAGGGAGAAGCGGCTCGCCAAGCGCGAGACGCTGGTCGTTGGTGTGAGCGAGTTCCCGAATCTGCACGAAGACGCGGTCGAGCGTGACCGCGTCTCGGCAGAGGATATCCGGCGCCGGCTCAAAGCCTCCCTCGATGCGCTCGACCTGGGCGCGCATCGGGACCGCCTCATAGCCCTCGTGCGCGCGGTGAATGACGTGGAACGCCAGCCAGGAGCGCTCACCGACGCCTGTCTCGCTGCCACGACGGGCGGGGCAGACATGTACAGCGTGGCGACGGCCATCCGGCATGGCCAGCCCGACTTTCACGTGGAGCCGATTCCTCAGTGGAGAGAAGCCGAGATTTGGGAGCAGCTCCGCGCACGCAGCGATCGACATTCTACACGGCCCGTTGCGTTCTTCGCCAGTCTCGGGTCGATCACGTCGCACAAGGCGCGGTCGACATGGGCTCAGAACCTCCTCGCTGCAGTAGGTATCGAGGCTGCGACCAACGACGGTTTCGACGACATGGAAGCCCTAGCTACGGCTTGGAAAGACTCTTCGGCATCGCTCGCTGTGATTTGCGGTAGCGACAAGGACTACGAGTCGTTGCTGGATCCGGCCGTCGCAGCGTTGAAGAAGGCTGGATGTCCGGTGCTACTGGTGGCAGGCCGTCCGGGAGAGAGGGAGACCGTGCTTCGTGAGGCCGGCGTGAGTGACTTCGTCTTCGCTGGGGCGGACGTGCTGCGCGTGATGAGCCTGGTTCTCGATTCCGTAGGGGTGCAACGATGAGCCGCTTGCCCGACTTCAGCACAATCGAGTTCGACGCCCTCGCCGAGGGCAGCCCAGCCTCCCTCGCGGACTGGAACGCGCTCGTCGGCGCACGAGCCAACCAGCGCTGGAAAACGCCTGAAGGGATCGAGGTCAAGCCCGTGTACACGGCCGAGGACCTCGAGCCGGTCACGCATCTCGAGACGATGCCCGGGTTGCCGCCGTTCGTGCGTGGCCCTTACTCCACGATGTATGTGCGCCGTCCGTGGACCGTTCGGCAGTATTCGGGCTTCTCCACCGCCGAGCAGAGCAATGCGTTCTACCGCCGTAACCTTGCGGCCGGTCAGAAGGGGCTGTCGATCGCCTTCGATTTGGCGACGCACCGTGGGTACGACTCCGATCATCCCCGCGTCGCAGGGGATGTCGGCATGGCCGGTGTTGCGATCGACTCCATCAAGGACATGCGCATCCTGTTCGACGGCATCCCGCTCGACCAGATGAGCGTCTCGATGACGATGAACGGTGCAGTGTTGCCCATTCTCGCGCTCTACGTCGTTGCGGCGGAAGAGCAGGGCGTCGACCCGAAGGAGCTCACCGGCACCATCCAGAACGACATTCTCAAAGAGTTCATGGTTCGCAACACGTACATCTATCCGCCGTCGCCCTCGATGCGGATCGTCGCGGACATCTTCAAGTATACCGCGGCGAACATGCCGCGCTTCAACAGCATCAGCGTCAGCGGCTATCACATGCAGGAAGCCGGCGCGACGCAGGACCTCGAACTCGGCTACACGCTGGCGGACGGCCTCGAGTACGTGCGCACAGGGATGGCAGCGGGCCTCGCCATCGACGAGTTTGCGCCCCGCATCAGTTTCTTCTGGGGAGTCGGCACTAACTTCTTCATGGAGGTGGCGAAGCTTCGGGCGGGGCGTCTGCTGTGGGCCAAGCTCATCGAGCAGTTCAAGCCAAAGAACCCCAAGAGCCTGGCGCTTCGCACGCACTGCCAAACCTCGGGCTGGAGCCTCACGGCACAGGACGTCTACAACAACGTCGTTCGCACTTGCATCGAAGCGATGGCGGCGACCCAGGGCCACACGCAGAGCCTTCACACCAACTCGCTCGATGAGGCGCTCGCGCTGCCGACCGACTTCAGCGCGCGTATCGCCCGGAACACTCAGCTCTATCTCCAGCTCGAGAGCGGTATCACCAAGGTGATCGACCCTTGGGGCGGGAGCTATTACGTCGAGCGGCTCACCCACGAACTCGCGCTCGAGGCCTGGAAGCACATCAAGGAGGTCGAGGAGCTCGGCGGCATGACCAAGGCGATCGAAGCCGGGTTGCCGAAGCTTCGCATCGAGGAAGCGGCGGCGCGGACTCAGGCGCGAATCGATTCTGGACAGCAGACGATCGTCGGAATCAACAAGTACCGCCTCGAAAAAGAAGACCAGATCGACGTCCTCAAGGTCGACAATACGGCGGTCCGGGAGGCACAGATCACGCGTCTCCGTGAGCTGCGCGCAGAGCGCGACGAAGCCGCCCTGACACCGAAACTTGAGGCATTGACCAAGTGCGCCGAAACTGGCGAGGGTAACCTGCTCGATCTAGCGATCGACGCAGCCAGGCATCGAGCCACCGTAGGAGAGATTAGCGACGCGCTCGAGCGCGTCTGGGGGCGCTACCAAGCGACGATTCGGAGTATCGAAGGCGTGTATAGAAGCGAAGTTGGCAAAGATTCGGAAGCCGTGGACCGCGTGCGAGCGCGAAGCGACGAGTTCCTGAGCAAGCACGGTCGCCGACCGCGCATCCTCGTTGCCAAGATGGGCCAAGACGGACACGACCGCGGCCAGAAGGTAATCGCCACGGCCTTTGCTGACCTCGGGTTTGACGTCGATATCGGGCCGCTGTTTCAGACGCCGGAGGAGAGCGCGAAGCAAGCGATTGAAAATGACGTTCACATCGTGGGCGCAAGCTCGCTTGCCGCGGGTCACCTGACGCTGGTCCCGCAGCTCAAGCAGGCCCTGAGAGACCTCGGCCGCGAAGACATCCTAGTGGTCGTGGGCGGCGTGATCCCACCTGAGGACTACGAGGCGCTCCGCGAAGCGGGGGCGGTTGCGATCTTCGGACCTGGCACGGTCATCGCCGACGCCGCAATCGAACTCCTCGAGCAGCTCGATGTGCAACTCGGGGGGTCGTGAAACGCCTCGACGCGCAGGCCTATGTCGACGGAGTGCGCCGAGGTGATCGCGCGATCCTTGCGAGAGCCATCACCTTGATCGAAAGCGAACAGTCGGCGCACGCCGAGCTTGCACAAGAAGTGCTGGAAGCGCTCTTGCCCGAAACCGGTGGAGCGCATCGAGTCGGGATCAGCGGGGTGCCCGGCGCTGGTAAGAGCACTTTTATCGATGCGCTCGGCACGATGCTCACGGACCAGGGGCATCGCGTGGCGGTGCTGGCCGTCGATCCAACCAGCAGTATCAGTGGCGGGAGCATCCTGGGTGACAAGACCCGAATGTCGACGCTCAGCAATGACCTGAAGGCGTTCATCCGGCCTTCGCCTACGAGCGGGACGCTCGGGGGTGTGGCTCGAAAAACCCGCGAAACGATTCTCTTGTGTGAGGCGGCAGGCTTCGACGTAGTGCTCGTCGAGACCGTGGGCGTGGGTCAATCCGAGACCATCGTGGCGGGGATGGTGGACTTCTTCCTCGTTCTGCTGATTGCGGGCGCCGGCGACGAGCTTCAGGGGATCAAGCGCGGTATCCTCGAGGTGGCTGACATGATCGCGATCAACAAAGCCGACGGCGACAATCGGTCACGCGCGACACGCGCACAAGCGTCGTATCAGAGCGCATTGCGTCTCATGCGCGCCGGGAGCGCGCCGCCGGTCGTGACGTGTAGTGCGCTCGAGAAGACGGGGCTGAGCGAACTGTGGGCGCTTGTCGTAGAGAGTCGGCGCGACCTGGAAGCGTCCGGGGAGTTCGAGCGGAAGCGACGGGTACAGCAGGTGCAATGGATGTGGGATATGGTCGAAGACGGCCTTCGTCGGGCGCTTCGTAGCGACCCTGAGTTGTCCGCGCTGATCGCGCAGCTCGAAGATGCGGTCGGCATGGCGCGCGCGACACCAAGCTCTGCTGCGCTGCAGGTTCTTCGCAGATTTGCCGAACGAGCGGGTGACGCGCTCACGCGCGACTGAGTTCGTCCGCCGAGTCGGAGTTCTTCTCGCTGGACTTGCCGGCCGGTTTTGGTGACGGCCCCAGGAGCTCCGCCAACCATCGGAGGTCGTCGCTGTGGGCGAGCGAGTGCTTGATGACCATCGTGAGCGGCGCCGAGACGAGCGCGCCGACCGGGCCCAACAGCCATCCCCAGACCACCATGGAAACCAGCACGACCAGGGCGGACAGCCCGAGCGCCTGACCCATCACGCGTGGCTCGATCGCGCCGATCGACAAGTTGATGGCCCCGAATCCGGCCGCGACCACCAGCGCCTCCCCCGCGCCCAGCTGAATCAGCGCGAGCGTGATTGCCGGCACCGCCGCGATGATCTGGCCGACCGTCGGGATGTAGTTGAGGAGGTACGCGAGCAAGCCCCAAAGCACCGGAACGTCCACGCCCCGCCACCAGCACCAAAGGAACACCAGGACGCCGGTCAGGAGGCTCATCACCGTCTTGGCGACCAGGTAGGTGTTGACCTCGTGCGTCGCTCCGGAGAGGTCCTCGATTTGGCTCGGCGTCGCGATCTTGGTCAGCTTCTCGCGAAGCCCAGTCGACTCGAAGAGCATGAAGGCGACGATCAGCAGGACGAGAACCATTTGTGACACGAACGAGGCCGCCTGCTGGGCCATGGTGGTCGCGAGATTTAGCATCCAAGTTGGTTCGGAGAAGTCGTAGATGGATTCGAGATGGACGCCGTGGCCCGCGAGCCAGAGCTCGGCCTGCTCCATTTGGCCGGAGAGCATCGACGCGTACCCGGGAACTCGCTCGGTGAACGTTCCGACAGCGGCGGCGAGCGGGAAGCCGAGGGCGGCGCCGGCAGCGACGTCCAACAAAAGCCCGGACAAGACCGCTACGAGCCGCGGGACGCCCCGGTCGCAGAGCCACATGACGAGGGGCGCCGTCACGATGGCGATGAAGGCGGCGACGAGCACGGGAACGAGCAAGGGCGCGGCGAGCTTGATGCCGGCTCCGATCACGGTGATCGAAGCGACGATCAGAACGACGCGTTCGCCTTTGGCTATAGCCACCCAATCAATGTAGCGCGGATCACGAGGGCATGCGATCCAGCAGCTCGAGCCCGGTGCCATTCGCTCGCAGCGACGCAGTCCCGTTGATAATCGAGCGTAGCTCGCGGCCGACGAGGATCTCGCGCCAACCGCTGGAGAGGCGGGAAGGCTGATGAAGGACGAGGTTGGTCACATCGTCGCGGGTGCCGAGCACGCTCATGTCGAGACCCTCCTCGCCCGCACGTTGCGCGAGCCACGCTAGACACAGCGCGATCACGCCGTCGACGTTTGGAAGATTTTCGGGCTTCTTGGGCGGAAGGCGGACCGCGTCCTTCGGGAGCTGGGTTCCCCGGTGGATCGCGGAGAGGAGCTGGTCGGTGTACTTGAAGCGCCCGAGGTCGAGGTTCCGGACCCCTTTGAGTTGCCCGGCGTTGTGCGCGGGACGCTGGGCCAGCGCCAACAGCGCCATGTCGGACAGCACGGTTCGAGGTGGTCGGTTCGTTTTTTTCGCGACCTGCTCGCGCCATGCCGCCAGCTCCTGCGCAACGCCGCGGGCTTTGCCGTTCAGCTTGGTTTTGCCACGCAGCTTCCACCACAGCGTTTCGGGGTCGGGAGGCGACCTGTCCTTTGAACGTAGGCGCTCGATCTCTTCCTCGGCCCACTGCAGACGGCCCCGGTCATCGAGTTGGCTGACCAGCGTGTCGCGAAGCTCCAAGAGGTGAGCGACGTCCGAGGCTGCATAGCGGAGGTCCGCGTCGGGCAGGGGACGGCGCGTCCAGTCGGTCAGCTGCGCGCTCTTGTCGAGCTGAACGCCTAAAAACCCCTCCACCAGCTTTCCGAGCGAGCTCGTTCGATAACCACAAAAGAGCGCGGCGATCTGCGTGTCGAAAATGCGCCCGGGCACGGTGCCGCTTGCCAACTCCAAGATCTCGAGGTCTTGAGAGCCCGCGTGCATGACGCATATCGCGCTGCTTTGGAAGGTCCGGCTGAGCGCACCTATGTCGACGGCCAGGGCGTCGACCAACGCGATGCGGTCCCGCGTCGCGAGTTGCACGAGAGCGAGCTGCGGCAAGTAGGTTCGCTCGCGATGGAATTCGGTATCTAACGAGTACGCACTCGTGTCCGACAGCTCATCGACGAGCTGATCGAACGCTGGTTGGTCGGTGATCCAGTCGAAGTCGGTCACGGGGCTACCTTAGCGCATCCCGACTTGGCCGCCCGGTCATGGACAATAGGGGCGGTCTGGGTGTGGTTGGTCGATCCATTGATTACGGCGCTCGAGCCAGCGTTCCACTTCGTCATCCATCGGGCCCGCAGCGTCGCGGGCCTCCTCGTGTGTGACGATCTTGGCCTTGGCCTGCTTGCGCGCGGGCGCGAGCCGTAGCGGACGCACGCCTGCTTCTCTGAGCGCTTGCCGCCGCCATCGATACATCGGCGGCGAATCCCGGCACCCGTCCCGAATGTCGTCCGGGGCACAGAAGAAACGGAAGTGGAAGTGATCATCGTGCGGATAGCCCGGCTGGCAGCTCATCTCGGCGAACCGCGTAATCGTCGCCGCTGAGACATTCTGCGCCCGGGCGTAGTCGAGAAAGAGCGTCCGAAGGTGCTCGGCGACGAAAACCTGCTGAAGCTGTGCCTCGTCGTCTTCGATGAGCGCTTGAACGAACAGCCACGTCCGAGGGATGTCGAGCTGCAAGGCGAGGTCGTCGGAGGGGTCCGCCAGGTCGCGGAAATCCACACCCGCTCCGCTCGGGTCGAAAAACGCGCCCACGCTTTCGATGGGTTCTCCGTCCGGGCCGAGCTGGTAGAAGAGCACGTCGACGTCGCGTCCGCTTTGGTGGGAGCGATGATGGGGAATCGGCCCGCCTTGCTCGTAGCTGAGGTCGTTGATCGTCACGGGCAGGCCTCCCAACTCCCGGTCGACGAGGCCGGCCGCGTCGACGAGGCCGCGCACCAGCTCAAGAGTGCCGTAGCGGGCCTTCGGATCGCGCGCCGGATTGAAGCTCAATCCCGGCGCGGTGAGGGGAAGGGGCACTCCGCCTCGCAAGGAGCCGTCGTTCGGGTTTCTCGCGGAGCTGGAGTCGAAGGCGCTCCAGTCGAGCACCGAGGCCTTGGACGCGCCATCGGCTGGCAAGGCCGGCGCCGGATCGGGCTCGGCCGCCTGCATTGGCGGAGAGGTGAGGGGTTTCTTTGCCGGGCAGCACCCTGCAGCTGCCGTACACATGAGTGCAGTCGCGAAGAGCTCGTGGCCGCGCATTATTGCTCAGCAGGGTGGAGGACGAAAGCAAACACGACGCTGGACATCTGGATGAGCAGTTGAAGAAAGGATTCCAGGTCGAGCTCTTGGTTTGCTGCCCAGTCGAGGCTCGAGGCTTCGAGGAATCCGAGCCAGCCCCGTAGCCGTAGCCGCGTTGCCGGGTCATCCGCTCGTGCTCCGAAGCGCGACAAGCGTGAGAGCATCCGATTGACGAGTGCCTGCCGTGTGTCTTCGATGATCGCAGCAACCTCCGGGTCAGTTCCGATGCCGCCGCGGAGGAGGAAGGTATAAGCGGCGCGCCGACGGGAGACGTACGCGAGGAAGGCCCGAAGCGCGACGCGCACGCCCTCGGGATCGGGCTCTGGGCCCCTTCCATGCTGGTCGATGTCGGTCTCCTCCAACAGCTGGCGAGCCGCCTCCCCGACCGCAGCGACGTAGAACGCCCGCTTGCTCGGGAAGTAATGGTACAGGAGACCCTTGGAAACCCCGGCCCGTTTCGCGATCTCATCGATCGAGAGCTCGTCGTAGGTTTGACGGCCGAACAGCTCGAGTCCCAACTCCAGGAGTTGTTGCCGGCGGACGTCGACTTGTAAGCGTGTGCGTGCGGGCTGCATCCTGCGATCGGGAGCATAGCTCAGCTTTGATTCGGCGCTGGGTCCGCGGGGATGTTTGCGTTTGGCGGCGCAATTCCGCATGCTCTGCGGGTGCGTGAAGCGGTGCAGCGAGTCATCGACGATGTTCTCAATCCGCTCCTTCAAAACGACGCGAGCGGCATCGAGTTGCTGGAGGTGAGCCAGGACGAGGTGCTCGTTCGAGTGACGGGGCGCGCGGCGTTCGGCGTCGGCGCGGAGTTCGTCCGCACCGGTGTCATCGAGCCAGCCCTGCGAAAGGTCGTGGGGGACGACTGCGCCATCCACATCAAGAAAACCATCCCGACCGCCAAGCGGCGTCCGTGACGCTATGTACGATCTAGACCAAACGATCCGCGAGCGTCGGTCCGTGCGAGGTTTTCTCCCAAAGCCCGTGCCCCGCGACCTTCTCGAAGATGTGTTGGAGTTGGCGCAGCACGCCCCTAGCAACTGCAACGTTCAGCCATGGCGCGTGTACATCGCGTCGGGGGATACGCTAGGAAAGCTGCGCGCGGGTCTCATCCAAGCGGTGACCACCGGCGAGTCGCCCGTGATGGTGGCCCCGATGGACGAGTTCCTTGGAGGCTATCGCGAAAAGCAGATCGCGTGTGCGGTCGAGCTCTACGGCAAGATGGGGATCGAGCGCGGCGATCAGCTGGGGCGCTTGAAAGCGAGCCTCCGCAACTTCGAGTTCTTCGATGCCCCGGACGTGGCGTACATCTGCATGGCGAAGGCCTTTGGGATTGGCGTTGCGCTTGATGTCGGCATGTACGTGCAGTCCTTGATGCTCGCAATGCACTCCCGCGGCATCAGCTCGTGTGCCCAGGCTGCCTTGCGCACCTACCCGCAGCTCGTTGCCGAGCACCTCGCCATTCCGGACGATGAGCAGATCCTCTGCGGGCTCTCGTTCGGGTACGAGGACCCCGACGTTGCTGCCAACCGAACGCGTCAGCCGCGCGATCCGATTGCGAGCAACGTATTGTTCCGAGGCGATGCGGGTTAGCGCCCCTTGAAGTCGCCTTCGCGTCGCTCGAGGAATGAGCGGATGCCTTCCGCGGCGTCTTCGGTGTCCATGAGCTCGCGGGCTATCACCAGGAGTTCGGCGACCGCAGCGTCGGTGCCTCGGAGCTGAGCGGTTCGAGAGGAGCGAAGGGTTGCGGCAACACCCAGAGGGGCTCGCTTGGCAACGGTCCGTGCCATTTCGATGGCTTTGTCGCGCAGCTCGTCAGCCGGGATGATCTCCTGGACGAGACCGATTCGCAGGGCCTCCTCGGCATCGAATCGGTCGCCGGTGAGAAGCCAGCGCATGGCGTTGCCCCATCCGGCGATCTCCGGCAGACGAATCGTGGCGCCGCCGAACGGGAAAATGCCTCGGTTGACCTCGATCTGGCCGAAGCGCGTCCCCTGCGCCGCAAGGCGGATGTCAGCGGCTAGCAGCAGCTCCATGCCTATGGTGAGGCACCAGCCCTGCGCGGCCATGACGAGCGGCTTCTTTCGTCTCGGTTCGTGGAGGCTGAGCACGTCGACCGAGCCCTCCGGGAACAACGGGGCACCGTTTCGAACGGCGGGACCTACCTCCGCGAGATCGAGGCCGGCGGTGAAGTTGTCACCATTCGCGTAGAGTACTGCGCACCAAAGCGACTCGTCAGATTCGTACTCGGTTACCGCCTCCGCAAGCTCTCGGAGCATGCGCAGGTCGAAGGCATTCATCTTGTCGGCGCGATCGAGGACGATGTGAAAGACGCGTCCGTCCCGTTCGGTCAGCACGCGGGGTTGTTCGTCGGTCATGGGGCGCGATCGTAGTGGACCGCCGTCCCGTAGGCCAGTACTTCGATGGTGCCAACTCCCTCGTTGCCCGAGGTGGTCGAGATGGTCGACGTTTCAAGCCGGGTGTTGAGGTACGCGTCCGCGTCGGGCTGCGACTCTTTCATCCGAAGGACCGCTTCGCGCCGAGCGCGATCGATGAGCGACGAATAGGAACGGATCTCCCCGCCGAAGATCATTCGAAAGCCACTCAGTAAACGTTTGAAGTGATCGACGGAGATCACCACGGACCCGCTGGCCAGGCTCGCCGATCGAATGGGACCGGGCGCGCCCGACTGCTTGGTAGAGAAGGCGGGCTGACCGCGGAAGCTCGCTTCGCGTTCGATGATGCTCTGGTAGTGATGGCGCTCGATGCGCGAGCCGACGACCTTCCCGACGACGATGAGAAGGACGGGAAGCCCGATGGAGATCAGGAGCTCGATCGACATGGCGCTGCTACTCGACCAAGACGGCCGTGCCGTACGAGAGAATTTCTGAAGCGCCCTGGGCCACCGAGGAGGTCGTGAAGCGCACGTTGATGACCGCGTTCGCGCCAAGCTCGCGCGCTTGTGCGACCATACGACTCGTCGCCTCGGCCCGGCTTTCTTGGAGGAGCTCCGTGTAGCCCTTGAGCTCCCCGCCGACGATATTCTTCAGGCCTGCGGCGAAGTCGCGGCCGAAGTGTTTTGCACGGATCGTGCTTCCTTGCACCAGGCCGAAGTGCTGGGCGAGTCGCCGACCTGGAACGCTGTCGATGTTTGTGAGAATCAAACGGGCCCCCTTGCTGCCTGTTGTAGCAGAAGCCCCCCGAAACGTGCTATGGCTGCGCGGTGAAACTCTGCGTTATTGGTACAGGATACGTCGGCCTCGTCACCGGCACATGCTTTGCCGCCACCGGTCAGCGCGTGGTCTGCGTCGACAAAGACGCCTCGAAGATCGAGCGCCTGCGGCGCTATGAGATTCCAATCTACGAGCCTGGGCTCGAGGCGATGGTCCAGGAGAATGCGAACGCCGGTCGCCTCACGTTCACGACCGACCTCGCCGCCGCCGTTCGCGATGCCGACCTCGCGTTCATCGCGGTAGGGACGCCTCCCACCCTCGATGGCGAGGCTGATCTCAGCGCGGTATTCGGAGTTGCGCGGCAGCTCGCCAAGCATGCCAGCCACGACCTCGTCATCGTCATGAAGAGCACCGTTCCGGTTGGCACCAATGCCCAGGTTCAGCGGCTCGTGGTCGACGCAGAGCACGACATCCAGGTCGTGTCGAATCCGGAGTTCCTGAAAGAGGGCGGCGCTGTCAGCGACTTTATGTATCCGGACCGGATCGTGATTGGCGTGCGCCCCGGCCACGGCCGTGCGCGACGCCTCATGGAGCGGGTCTATCACCCGCTCAACCTATCGAGCACCAAGATCGTGTGGATGAACCCCGAGAGCGCCGAGGTGACCAAGTACGCGGCCAACACGATGCTCGCGATGCGCATTTCGTTCATGAACGAGCTGGCCGTCTTGTGTGAGGAAGTGGGTGCGGACGTGCAGAGCGTGCGTCACGGCGTCGGCAGCGATCCGCGCATCGGTGCTCAGTTTCTCCATGCAGGACCGGGATACGGCGGATCCTGCTTCCCGAAGGACGTCAAGGCGCTCGTCGCGACCGCAAGGCGACACGGGATCGAGCTCGAGCTCGCCGACGCGACGAACCGCGTGAATGTCCGTCACCGCAGCTTCTTGGTACGCAAGCTCAAGCGCCACTTTGGCAACGAGCTTGCCGGCAAACGGATCGCGGTTTGGGGGATGGCGTTCAAGCCCGGAACCGACGACGTTCGCGAATCTCCCTCGATCACCACGATCGAGTTCCTTCTCAACGAAGGCTGCGAGGTCGTCGGCCATGACCCCGAGGCCATGGAAAACATCGGGAAAGTGTTCGGTGACAGCATCACCCTGGTCGACGATGCCTACGACGCCGTGAAGGACGCCGACGCGCTCCTGTTGTTGACCGAGTGGCGCGAATACCAGTACCCGGAGTTCGACCGCATTCGGGAGCTCATGCGCACAGCCGTGATCCTGGACGGCCGCAACATCTGGGTCACCTACAAGCTTTTCGAGCAAGGGTTCGAGTACGCGGGTGTGGGTATTCAGAACGAACCGGCCTGACGGGCGATGTGCGGGCGGTACACGCTAGCCTGTCCCGACGAAGAAACGCTCGTCCGTAGCCTGCCGTTCGACGAATTCAGCGAGATCCGGATCCATTTCCGACCGCGATACAACATCGGGCCAGGTCAGCGGAGCCCAGTGGTTTATCTCGAGACCGGCAAGCCGATCCTGGCCGACGCGCTATGGGGCTTGACGCGTTCCGGGGGAGGGCTCGCGATCAACGCCCGCTCGGAAAGGGCCGAGCGAACCGCGCTGTTCCGCGACGCCTTTCGCCACGGAAGGTGTCTCGTTCCGGCCGACGGCTTCCTCGAATGGCGAAAGGAAGGCCGCGTCAATCAGCCATATCTGTTTCGACGCACAGACGGAAAGATCTTCGTGATGGCCGGCCTTTGGCAAGACGGGCGGTACGTCGTCCTCACTCGGGATTCGGACGGTGAGGTCGCCGAGATCCATGATCGAATGCCGGTCCTCCTCGACGGCGCCAACGCCCGGCAGTGGCTCACCGAAGGCGCGCTCGCCGAGCCTCCTGACCTAGCTAGAACCGCGGTGTCCCTCCGAATCAACGGAACCAAAAACGACGACCCCGCCTGCCTGGACCCGCTCCCTCAAACCACCTTCGACTTCGGCTAGATCGTGTCCCAGCGGAATCCTTCGGCTTCGAACGCGTCCTCGGCTAGACCCTTCATCATCTCGTCGTCGTTGGTGTCGACGCGCCGGAAGTTGTGCTTGATGCGCACCCCGGCGGCCCGGGTGAATGTCTTGAGGATGTCTATCTCGAGCGCGGCGCCATCGACCCCCTTGGCTTCGATCGAGGCTTGCACGCGGCTGATGGTCGCGGCCATGACGAAAAGGTCGATCATGATTTCCGCGAGACGATGGCTGGCGAACTGCTTGCCGATGATGCCTTTGCCGTGCTTGCGCAAGATTCTGTCCGCCGCCTGCGCAAGATAACGCGTCTCTTCTTCGAAGACCTGTGCCTGGTCCTGGATGGCCTCGTGCAGACCCTCGAACTTCGCCTCCCCTCCGATGCCGGTCCGAAGGGCGGCGTGCTTGCGCGCGTAGTCGGAGAGGACGCCGAAACCCTTGATCGGCTCGTTGAAGATGTCCTTCATGCTCGCCGAGATCTCCTGGAGCTGGCTGGCGACGTCATTCATCGCTGTCAGGGCGATGAGCAAGCGCAGAATCTCGCTCGTACCCTCGAATATCCGGTTGATGCGGCAGTCGCGGACGATGCGCTCGTAGGGGTATTCGCGCATGAATCCACTGCCGCCTGCGATTTGCAGGGCCTCGTCCGCCGCCCGCCACACGCACTCCGTGGCGTACACCTTTGAAATGGCCGCCTCGACTTGGTAGTCCTTGTAGCCTGCGTCGATGAGT
>CAXMRM010000054.1:0-5246 GCA_964196015.1 uncultured Myxococcota bacterium | reverse complement strand
CCCAGGCGCGGCCCTGTCGATGGCCTGGACATACATCGTCCGGTAGTTCTCCATCAGCGGGAACGCGTAGATGTACGCCTCTTCGGCAATCGCGCTCGCCTCTTCGGGTGTCGGAGTATCCGCTGCAGTTTGTGAAGAAGGAGCGGCCCCTTCCTTGGCGCATGCGGAGATGACCAGGAACGCGGCCATCGCAATGATCGACATGTGAAGCTTCATCGGTGCCCCCCTAGCTCTGTGATGGCGACAGTCGCTTGTTGAAATATAGCTTCGCTATCGGGAACGCCAACATGAATACGACGAACATGCATACGACGATCGTGATCAGGACTCGAGGGTCATCGCCGAAGTTTGCAGTCGCGATCGTAGCCGCCGCGCCGATGTTACGCGCGGTGGTGACCAAACCCAGCGTCACTTTGCTCTTCTTGCCGTTGGTGCCGAGCGCGTAGCCCAGCCCGAAGGTGACTAGGGTGAGCGCGACAGCAGACGTGACTGTGCCTGTCCCGGCCGTGGCAAGCAACTCCTCGTGATGAAGCACCAAGGCGAGCACCACGAAAACCGCGAGGGACAGGTTGACGATGACGTTTGCTGGCCTGAGCGCCTTGGCAGCCACCTCCGCCCTGAAATGCCTGATGCCTAGCCCAATCACCAACGGCACGAACATCTGCAAGAGTAGTGGCTTCGCGATTTCCCAGATTCCGATTTCCGTTCCAGGCACGAGGAAGGGAAGAACGATCGGCATGTAGAGGATCGTCAGGATGGTGAGCAGTATGGTGAGGCCGATCGAGGTGGGGACATCTCCTGCGGCGGCGCTGACGAGCTTGGGCGTGTACGGAGCACCCGATGAGAATCCGTATAGCAACACCCCGATCATGAAGGGGCGCTCGAGCGGGAACACGACGCTCATGGCGTAGACCGTCAGCGGCGCGAGCACGATGTTGGCGAGCAAAGCCCGGCCCACGACCGAACGGTTCTTCAGAGGCGTCAAGACTTGCTCGAACGTCACCTCGAGACCTGCCGTGAAGAGCACGCCGGCAATGAAGACGGCGACCGAGATGTCCAGGACTATGTGCAGGGCCTCGAACATGGGTCGAAGGGGGCCTTGTTACACCAGCGTCAGTGCCAGCGTCAGTGCCAGCGTCAGTGCCAGCGTCAGCGCCAGTGTCGGTGTCAGTGCCAGTGCTGGCTTTGGGGACTGAGGTTGCTGGCGACATCTTCGGCAAGTCTCCCCACCGGCGCCCCCGCATTTAATCGCGATTGGAACTGGTGCGTGTCCATCACGAGCATTGGGTGGGCTCCGTCGAGGCGGAGGTCGCGGAGGTTATTGGCCATCCGGTGGGTAGATTCGCCGACACGAAGCCGCAGGCTGCGGCCCGGGCGTAGGTTCGTTCGCCCGCGCACATTCACCACGGTGCGCAAGAGTTCTCCTCGGTGATGCGAGTAGAGAACCAGACTCATCGGAGGCACGGGGAGTGAGGGCAGGAGGCGGCCCGAAAGCGTGAAGATGTCGCCGTTGCCATCCGGATCGACCACCGAGCTTTCGAAGCTTTTGCGATCGAGACGAAACGGAATCGGTGCGACGAATTTTGGGTAGCCCCAGAGCTCACGCCCAGCGGCGTTGGCTAGTGGAGTCGTTACCGGCAGGTCGAGGATGTGGAAGCCCAAGTGCCGCTCGTCGACGGAACCGTACAGTGCTTGGATGAGGTTGCGCGGAGCCGGCGCACCCTCCGGCAGCACAGGGAGCGCGACGCCAACCTCGTTGTAGGTGCCCACGCCCGTCTGCCGATACTCGTAGTGCGCGACGCCCACGAGTGCGCGCCCCCCGATCGTTAGCGCGGGCCGAAGACCCGTGCCGCTGAGCTTCGCCTCCACCGCGTCACGATCCGCGACGAAGAACGCGAGGAGCGTGCTCGTATCGAAGTAGAGGATCGGGAGATCGACATCGCCCTGAGTCGTGGCGTAGCTGGTCTGCGGGACCTGGAAAAATGGCTCTGACTGGTCGGACATTGGCGTACCCTCCGCTAGTTGCGCTCGACACGAGCGAGTAACTGTTCCTGTTGGTCCTCGATCACAGCGAGGCGGTTGATCTGATTGGTGCCTTCGAAGATCTGGGTCAGCCGCGCGTCGCGGTAGATCTTCTCCACGCCTGAATCGTGCAAGGTTCCGTGGTTGCCCATCAGCTCCAGCGCCATCTCGATCACCCGCACCGCTCGGTCGGTGCAGTGGAACTTGCACATGGAGGAGCGGTCCTGTCTCGCCACGTAAGCTTTGCGCGCCGCTTGCCAGAGCATGCCGCGGATCGCCGAAGTCTCGGCCATCATCTCGGCGATTTGAAGCTGCACTTCCTGGAAGTTCACCAGCGCTTTGCCGGCGAGCTCGGTGCGGCAGGCGAAATCGATTGCGGCTTCGGTCGCTCCCTGCGCCAGGCCGACACCCATCCCCGCCACTGCATAGCGAGAAGCGTTGAGCGTTGCGCGGTTGATCGCCCATCCCTGCCTCGGCCTCCCGATGACGTGATCGTCTGGCACGAACACGTCGTGGAACGCGATCTCAGCCGCCGCCGAGGCCCGCATGCCCATCTTGAGCTCATTACGGACGACTTCGAAGCCAGGCATATCGCTCGTCACCAGGAAGCAAGTCCACGACTCGATTCCTTCGTTTTCGAGGGCGGCAAACACGGTGATGCTCTTGGCGATGTCACCCCCGCTGATGAAGATCTTGCGGCCTCGGAGCGACCATCCTCCGTTGACCTGTTTCGCGACGACGCCCGGACGGCTGACGCTTGCCCCATGCCCCTCTTCGGCATCCGATCCTGCCGAAGGCTCGGTGATCGCGTAGGCGAAGATGTGCGGGTCACCCGCCATGGTCCGGCGGTAGGCGGGCAGGACGAATCGACGCATTGCGCCGAGGTCGCCTGAGAAGACGATGGGGATCACCCCGAGACTGTGGGCGCCCAAGAGCAGCATTTGGCCGGCACACACGCGACCGAGCTCCTCGGATCGCAGGGCCTGTGTCCACGCCAGCGGATAACGATAGCTTCCAAGCGAGGCCGAGCCGAGGGGCCGAGGCAAAAGGTCGGTCAGCATGCCTTCGCGGCCGGCGGTCTTCAGCAGATCGGCAAGCGAGGGGAGGATCTTGCCCGGCTCCGGATGCGGCGCCAGGTCGATCGACAGGGCGCGGTGGCGAAGCTCCCGTTCCGCGAAGCTTCGATAGCGACGGCGTGCTAGCGCGAGCGCCGGCGGCAGAGTCGCAGTGTCTTGTTCCCAAACCGTAGCTAGCCTCGGTGTAACTACCGGTCGAACGACGGCGGGAAGATCGGCAAAAAGCCCTCGCGGCGACAAGGGATGGTCGGGCGAAAGATAGCCGTCGAGATGCGGTTGCTGGTTCATTGCACACGCTCCCATTCCGCGACGAAGCGCTCGAGCTCTCCGGGCGTCCCGCCCATCAAGCGAAGTTGCTGGCTGTCGCGCAGGGCTTTTTCCATCCCCACGTCCTGCATGTAGCCGCTGCCTCCGAACACTTGCAGTGCGTCGGTCGCGCCTCTGCACAGCAGGGGGTGTGCCGAGGCTCGGGCGGCAAACACATCGCCAATTCGGTTCCCGCGAAGCGGTCCTGCCGCCATGCGATCGAGAAGGGCGTCCGCCACCACGACAGCGGTATCGGCTGAGCCGAGGAGAGACTGCACCGCTGGATGATGCTCGATGCTCTGGCCTCCTTGGATGCGCGTCTTCGCTTGTTCGCGGGCGAGGTCGCGCGCGTGACGGAGACAACCGAGGCCAACCGCGACCAAGGCCAGCGATTGAATCACCAAGGCCTCTGCAAAGATCTTCCGCGCTTCTTCAGGATCCTCTGGACCCAGAGGTGTGCCTGCGTCGCTCGAAGCAAGGGCGACGGCGTCCACTTCATCGAGGCCCAGGCTAGGGCCGACTGGAAGTGGGTCGAGGGCGTTGACGGGTTGACGCATCCAGCGCACCGCCTCGCCGTCGAAGTGAGGGGAGAGAAGCACTTCGAAACCGCAGGGCGCGTGCACCACCCTGCGGGCGTCCTGCTGGGCGGGCAGGAGCCAGTCGCTCAGCATCGCGCAGTCCTCGCGCCCTAGCTCTGCACCGGCCAGGTACCGAGGCAGCGCTGTACGACCTAGGCCATGGTACCCCTGCAGGGTGACGGCGGCTTGCTGTCCTTCCAACACCTCAGGCGCGTTCAGGCGTTGCGCGAGCCAAACCGGCATGGCGCGCACGTGACACGTCCACGCGAGGCCCGGGTTCACCGAAGCCAGCGTCTCGATCGTACGGGCCGAGAGGGTCGGGCCGAGGGGGTCATCGAGGTCGACCCAAAGTCCAGTCGGCTCTTCGCCTGCCTCTGGAATGAAACCCGCCCCCGTAGCCTCGGCGATCAGCATGTCGAGAGACGGTCGCGGCAGCGCTTGCTCTGGTCGCTCTACGTTGGCGGCAACGACGCCTCGCGCGAACCGCCGGACTTCGCCGAGCACGATTTTGAGGTCCTCTTCGCCAAGTAAAGTCTCCATCGGCACCTCCTACCTCTCAGGAAGTACACCTCGATGGGCCCGCCGACTAGCCGATTTCCGGCCAAAGAATGCGTGTTGCCGGACAATCGAGGCCGCCAACCCGGCTAGAACGAGGAGCCGGGCTTGTTCAGGAACTCGGCTTCTTCCGGCGTGGAGGCTCGCCCGAGGATCTCGTTGCGGTGGGGATATCTCCCGAATTGCTCGATGATAGCTTTGTGACGCTGCGCGAAGTCCAGGTAGTACTTCGCGTCGCCTTCTAGTGGCTCCGGCGCCCAGTCGACCAGGCGGTTGAAGAGTTCGAGGCAGCGCTGCTGGTTGGCCACGTCTTCGCCGTGCTCGAGAGGCAGGTAGAAGAAGACGCGCTCGTCGAATGAGAGATCGGAATCGAAGCCCGCATCGAGGCCCTCGCAGCAGACCTCCCGGGCAAGCTCGTCCGCAGCGAACATCTGGGGCGTCCCTCGAAACATGTTACGCGAGAACTGATCCAGCACGATGACGTACGCCAAGGCCCCGCGCGCGGTGTGTCGCCACGCTTCTCTATCTCCCGCGACGATCGCTTCATAGTCGTCCAAGAAGTGTGACTTGATCGCCTCGTCGAACGCATCGGACTTCGTCCACCAGCGCTTTCGGTGTTCGGGGCTCGAACAGCCGAGCTCGTTGACCTCGCCAAACCAGAAGTCCAGAACGTCTTCAATGGGATCACTCATGTTCGACATCTCCTCGT
>CAXMRM010000053.1:0-6204 GCA_964196015.1 uncultured Myxococcota bacterium | reverse complement strand
GCGCTTCCGTGTCGCCGACAGGCACAACCCTTTGTTCAACGTGGTGATCACGAACGTGCCCGGGCCGCAGATCGACATGTACATGGCAGGGCACAAGCTGCTGGCGCTCATGGGTATGGCCCCGCTTGTCGACGGGATGGGTCTGCTCATCACCGTGCTCAGCTACAACGGCGTGTTGTCGATCAGCCCCACCTCTTGCCCCGCGGTCATGCCCGACTTGGACCTGTTTACCCGGCACCTGCGCGAATCCGCCAATGAGCTCGAGGCGGCCGTGCTTCCCCACCAGGAGCCGAGTGCGGAAGCCAGTGACACCCATGAACAAGCTGTCGCCGAGATGACCGCCGCCTTCGTCAAGCAGATGCGGTCGACTCTGGAGCAAGCACCCGCCGACAGTTCGCTAGGCGAGGGAACATTCAACCTCCGGATCACCGGCGCCAACCACAAGAGCTGGATGATCGACCTGCAAGACCGAAGTGTCACCGAGGGGAACGGGCGCCCGGCCGATGCCACGCTGACGATCCGCGACGCGCATCTCGCCGAGATTCTCCGCGGTAACCTCGACCCGCAGATCGCGTTCGTGCAGGGCAAGCTTCGCGTCGACGGCGACATCAACAAGGCGATCGAGTTCGGCTCGCTCTTGCCGAAAGTGATCGCGTAGCCCGCGTCAGTGGAGTGCGCTGAACCGCTGCGGACCGCTCGTCCCGGGAAGGTTGGTGCGGAGCTCCGGGAGTTGCTCGTCGGCGAGCCACTGGTAGACGCCGTAGGTCTGCAATACGCGGCGCGTGTAACGGCGCGTCTCATCGTAGGGAATCTCCTCGATAAACACATCGAGCGGACGCGCGGAGTCTTCTTGGAGCCAGCGGCGTACCGCACCTTCGCCGGCGTTGTATGCCGACGGCACCAGAGCAGGGTTCTCGTTCAAGCGGTTCCAGAGCCACGCCATGTAGCGGGCGCCGATCTTGAGGTTGACCTCGGGCTTCTTGAGCGTGCGCGGGGTGGCCTTTTCGCCGACTTCGCTCGCGAAGCGTTTGGCGGTGGGCATGATCAGCTGAACCAGCCCGTAGGCCTTGGCCCAGGACACCACCTCGGGGTCGAAGGAGCTTTCCTCGCGTGCTATCGCGCGGATGAACGACGCCGGGATCCCTTCGCCATCGGCGACGTCTTCGATCAGCGGTGAGAACGCTTGCGGGTAGGTCGCCTCCCAGATCAGCTTGCCTTCGCCCTTGGGCAGCAGGCCCTCGAAGTCCTCGAAGTGCGCGCGGATGACACGACTGAGCTTCGTCTGCGCGCCCGCGTGTTGCAGGAGCACCGCACCCACTACCGCCATCTCAGGATTGACCTCGTTGCCGAGCATGTGAAGGGCGGACATCTCGGACGAGGCGTAAGTGACCTCGTTGACGATCAGTAGCTCGACCATGCGGTCGAAGGCCGGGTCGTCGAACTCGTCGCGCCACGCAAACACCATCCGCGTCGGCTCGTCGCCTACGCGCATCTTTTTGAGAATGGCCTTCGCACGTTCCGGAACGATTTCTCCGAGACGCCAGAGCGCTTGCTGCGCGTAGTAACGCAGCGGCCAACGCTTGACGATCTCTTCGTAGGCTTCAACCGCATCGATGCGCTGACCCATCATGAACAGAGAGCGCGCCCGCCAGTAGTTGGCCCGGCCTGTGATGCCTTCTTGGCGCTCGTCGCCGCCACGCTTGACGAGCTCGTCGAAATGCTCGTACGCGCCGTCGTATTGGCCTGCACGAAGCTGGACCCAGCCCAACTTGAACGATGCCCGGGGCCACATGTCTCCTTCGGGATAGCGCTTTGAAATCGAAGCCAAGCGCAGAAGTGCGGCCTTTTGCTTGCCGTTTTCGAGCTCAGCGAGCGCGGCTCGGTAGCTCGCGTCGTCGGCGAGACTGTGGCCAGGAGCTTCCGCTTCGAGCTTTGCATACTGCCGGACCGACTCGTCCCATTGACCGATTCGGCCGTAGGCGCGGGCGGCGTAGTAGCGGGCCCAAGCGCGCGTATTGAGGTCGATCTTGGCGCAGTTGTCGGCGACGTCGCGCATGACCGGAGCGCCACGGGTGCGCTCGCGGTCTTGCAGGAGGGCGCGACCTTGCTTGTAGCGGGCCTTGCACCACAGCGGGGTGCTGGTCTTGAGGTGTTTGACCAGCTTCCCGAAGAGCCGCTCGGCCTCGCGATAGCGCTTTGCGTCGTAGAGCGACTCGGCCTTGTCGAGGTTCTTTTGCATGCGCGGAGGCACGTTCTGCCTGCTCCCGAGCGCGGATGGCTTGCCATCCAAGCGTATCTCGAGGTGTGCGCCGGATGCGCTCGGGCCACCGGTGCGCGCCTCGATCGATCGCGCGCGGTCACCGCCCGCCCAGCTGTCGGTCAACGAGGCAGCGATTTGTGCGGCCGTCACGGGATCTTCTCGCTCGAGGAGCGACGCGTGCTTCAGCTTGGCCCAGCGCGCGAGTGGATGGTTGAACGTGCCGAGTGTGTCGAGGTGTGCGAGCGCGATGGCGTTGTAGCCTTCGTCGAGCGCAGCCCTGGCAGCTAACCAGTGAAGGCGGCCTTTCTCTCGAGCCCCGGCGCTCGGCAGGGCGGCTTCTGCGAGCTCGCGCGCCTTGTCGGGGTTGCTCTTGTCGAGTTGCTTGCGGACCAGCATCACGGTCGACTTCTCGGGCAGCTCGACCACGACCGGGTCGAGGACTTTTGGCGGTGGTGCGGGAGCCTCGGTCACGGCGGGCGCTGGTGCACCCGGCGGAGGCCACACTTCGCGCCGCACGTTCTGCTGCTGATGGCACGCCACCAGCAGCCCGATGCACGTCGCAAAGGCCCAAATCCGCTTCATCTAGCGAACCCTAGTGAGTCCGCCCAACGCACGCAAGTTCACCTCCGTAAAGTCGCCCCGTAAAGCCGAGGCTTCGCCTTGCCCATGGGGTTTTATCCTGGAGCGTGTCGGATCGCTGTATGCCGGCGCCCGTGATAAGCACACCGGGCGTGAGCTACAGCCTGCAGATCGGCGTCCGTTACCTGCGCTCCAAGAAACGCGCCACCGTCTCGATGATCACCTTGATCTCGATCATCGGCGTCGCCCTCGGGGTTGCAGCCCTGCTGGCTGTCCTGTCGATCACGACCGGCTTCGAGAAGTCCTTCCGCGACAAGGTGCTGGGGGTCAATGCACACGTTCTGGTCCTGAAGTACGGCCGTGAGTTCCGGGACTACCGTGACGTCCTCGCCACCGTCGGCGAAATGCCGGAAGTTGCAGGCATCGCGCCCTTCTCGATCAACGAAATGATGATCACCAAAGGTGAACGTCGCGGCGTCGTGTTGGTCAAAGGCGTCACCCCCGAAGGCGTCCGCACCGTCTTGGACCTGCCGCAGCAAATAGTCGCGGGCGGCTTAGACGGCCTCCGCCGCCCCGGCTCCGTCCCAACGCGCACCGCCAACCCAAAGCCCAACGACGACTGGCAATGGCTCCGCAACATCCGCGACGGCAAAGAGGACAGTCCCCCGCCGGCAGAGGAGCCAAGTCTAAGGAAGACCTTCTGGGAAGAGGAAACGGAACGCCGGGAAGCGCAGCGAGAGGCGGAACGGCGAGCACGCCGGCCCAACATCGGGGAGATCGCTAAGCCAGCCGACATCGAAGCGATGCTCGGCGGGCTCGACGTCGACGAGTTCGCACTGCCCGATGAACCAGGCTGGGAAGCCGGCCTTTTCCGAGGGGCGGCGCAAGAGCCGGTGGACACCTTGCCCGGGATCATCGTGGGCAAAACGCTCGCCGAGGACCTGGGCCTCGAAGTCGGCGACCGCGTGAGGCTGATCTCGCCACTCGCCGCGCTCGGCTTGGCCCTGTCGGAGCCCGGTGGCGCCGCGACCCGTTCGCGTGAGTTTCGGGTCATCGGCGTGTTCCAGGCCGGCTTTCAAGAATACGACTCCGGTCTCGTCTACACCGACCTCTTCGAAGCCCAGCGCCTCTTCGACGAAGGCGACAACGTGACCGGTGTCGAGCTCCGCGTTTACGATTTGGACACCTCCGCGCAACTCGCCCGCCGGATCGAGCAAGACCTCGGCGGCGCGTTTCACTCCCTCGACTGGTCGGAGCTGAACCGCAACCTGTTCACCGCGCTCGAGGTGCAGAAGATCGCGCTCACGTTGGTGATCGCGACCATCATTTTCGTTGCGGCCTTCAACGTCATCGCGACTCTGATCATGATCGTCATCGAGAAGAAACGCGAAATCGCTATCCTGAAAGCCATGGGCGCAACCGACGCCACCATCCTCGGCATCTTCATGGTGCAGGGCGTCGTCGTTGGCGTGATAGGGACCTTGGCTGGCGTGCTGCTCGGTGGCGGCCTCATCGTCTACCTCGACAAGATCCATTTTCCGCTCGACCCCAAGGTGTACCTGATCGACCATCTCCCGGTCGTGCTCAATCCCACGGTCTTTTTGATAACCATCGCGATCGCGCTTCTGATCTGCACAGTCTCGACCATCGCACCGTCCTGGTGGGCCGCCCGCATGCTCCCCGTAGAGGGCCTCCGGTACGAGTGAGAACGGCGCCAGACCCCTTTTTGCAAGGCTTGCTTCGCCGAGTCAGGAGCTTGACGGCTGGCGCCGGGCGAGCTACCAATGGCGTCCTTTTGCGGGAATAACTCAGCGGTAGAGTGCAACCTTGCCAAGGTTGAAGTCGTGAGTTCGAATCTCATTTCCCGCTCCAAAATTGGCCTCTTGAGGTCGGCCTTCTTCGTTGAGGGACCTGGCTAGAGCCAAGTATCAAATGTGCGGCGGCCGTGCGGCCGGTTGTTTTCGTCGCGTTTTACTGTGAGCCGAACCTGGGAAGGCTTCGTTGCACCGCCCAGCGCGCAGACACATAGGAATCCGAATAAGTAACGCATGACAACCTCCCCGGTTGCGACGCTCCCCACCGGAGCGCCACCAAGTCGGGTTATGTGTGCGCATCAGGCGTGCCAGGAGGAAGCCCGCTTCTGTACGGGAACCTGAGCGTGGCGCGCGCGGATTCTGCGTTCGGCGAGCAAGGCGCGCATTGGGTGCAGCGGATTCGGCGTGTGCTGCCTCAACTGTGTATGATTCGGACGTGAGTCCCCGTGAGCCCGGCGTCTCCGCGTCTTGTCGGCGCGCGCTGTTTCCGTTGGTGGCGCTGTTGTTCGGCCTGCTGCTGGCCGCCGGCCTGCTTGAGTTCGGGGTCTGGGTTGCAAAGCCCAAGGCCAGTTATGAGCGCTGGCATGCGAGCTCCCTGCGTTACCTGCTCGACCCCGAGGTGGATTGGAAGCTGGAGTCCGGGCCGCATCCCTGGGGTCGCATTAACGGGGATCATTTTCGGGGGCCCCCTTTGTCCAAAGACAAACCCGCGGGCGTGTTTCGCATCGCGGTGTTAGGTGGGTCGGCGGCGTTTGACCTCTACAAGCCGGACGAGCAGACATGGCCGCTGCTTCTCGAGCAACGCCTGAATGCCGACTGGCCCACCGCCCGTAAGGGTTCGCGCTACCAGGTGCTCAACGCCGGCACTCCGGGCTACTCCACCTGGCAGAGCGTTCGGCTACTCAGAGCGCGCATATTTGCGTGGCACCCCGACCTGATCCTCGTCTACCACCTCTACAACGATTCGCTCGCCTTTCGCTTCGATGACACCGAAAAGATTATCCGTGGTTGGCGGTTGAACGCTCGAGCCAATCATCTTTCGGCCGCGGCGCACCCCCACCTGGCTTGGGATGCGCTTGGAAGGGTGCTGCCGCACGCAGGCGATTTTCTTCGACAACAATGGATTCAGTTTCAGAGGCGCCAGCGTTTACAGGAGAACGCAGCCTATTGGCACCGGCCCAAGCTCGACGAGCGAGCCCACCCCGTCGGTCTGGGATTCTACCGCGACAACCTGCGGCACATGGCACAGCTGTGTAAGGCCCACGGCGTGCGGATGGGCATCGTCACCCAGGCATCCATGCTTCGGGAGCACCCCGACGCCGAGCAGCAACGGTTTATCGGCTACGGTTACCGCGGTCTTTCCCACCAGGAGCTATGGGTGTCGTATGAGCGAGCTTGGCAGATGGCGGCGGAGCTGGCGGAGCGCCACGAGCACGTTTTCGTGTTGCCCGCACATCTGTCGGTGCCCCCCACTCGCCAGATGTTTCGCGACGAAGTGCACCTGACGGATCGGGGCAGCGCCCTGCTGTCCGAACTCGTTGCCCGGCATTT
>CAXMRM010000052.1:0-17143 GCA_964196015.1 uncultured Myxococcota bacterium | reverse complement strand
CCTGGGTGCAGTTCCGTACACAGGTCGCCAGGGCATCGATGGTCTCCTGGGGGCAACTGCCCAAGCAGGCGACGACGTCGAGCACCTCACCGCCACAGCCGACGATCGGCGGGACTGAGACGCTCGATCCACGGACACACTGGCTGCCGATTGCCGAGGAGGCATCGGTACCGGACGAAGGCTCGCCTTTGCCGTTGATGAATTCGAGGTTGGCGTACACCTCGGCGTCCTCGGGATTGATGCACGCGCCTGTTGTCGACGTGCCGCCGGTGCCGCCGCTGCCGCTGGTGCCGCCGCTACCGCCCGTGGGGGGGGGTGGTGGGGGCGTACCCGTGATGGGGGAGCCGCTGTTGCAGGCCGCTACCGAGCCAGCCAACGCGAGGATCCAAATAAGATTGGTTAGTTTCATGGTCGCTTTCTCTTTCATGGCTATGCCCGGTTAGAAGATCATGGCAGCGCGGAGCTGCACGGTCCAGAGCCAGGCATCGTTCAAGCCGGCGTTTGTGAAGGCGTCTTTCGGTTGCATCAAGCCCGATTCGAGGTCGATCCACACGATGTCCTTGGAGCCCATCTTGGCCCGGAGGGCGAGATCGGCCTCCCAGCCCAAGAAGCATTCTTTCGTGAAACCACAATGGTCTTTTGTGTTGCCGCCGCCGTAGACGAGCCCATCGAGCTTGTCGGCCCAACCCACGAGGACCTGCGCATGCACCTCGAGCCCGTTCACGACCGTGAAACGGAAACTCGGCATGAGGTACTTCGAGTTCCAGACGCTGCCGTTGGGGCCGAGGGCCACGGCGCCGGGGATTGGAGAGAGGGCTTGATAACCTAGAGCCTTGAGCGCGACCTGGTACATCAAGAGGCCGACTTTCACGTTCGTGTTGAAGCCGCGGCTCGTGAGCTTCGCCATGGGCAGCTCCTCGAAGGACAAGAGATCTTTGTCGCCCCTCGACCAGCCGCCCTCGAGCTGGGTCGACCAGTTGCCCTCATCCATGACGCCGACCCGGGCAAGGATGTTGTGGATGCCCGCCGTGCCTTTGTTGCAGGGCTCTGGAGGACAACCGACGGTGAAGGCCAAGCCGCCGCTATGCCCGAGGATGGTGTAGTACTCGCCCTCAGTCGTGATCGCCAAGTTCCGTTTCTTCTTGAGCGTCTGCTTCAGTCGCCATGCACCATCGATGATGGTGATCCGGCTTTCGGTCGACTGCTGCCATCGGTACACGGCGTAGACACCAGCGAAGAGCTCGTCGGTTGCGCCGCGGCCATAGTCTTCGTCGCTCCAAGCCAGGACGCCGACGATCTCGTTCACGCGCCGATCGAGGTTGGTCAGGTACGCCAGCGGGAAGGTCGAGCGCTCGTCAAACGTCGTGAAGAACGGTTGGAAATTTGGCTGCGTCGCGACTGGCGGAGAGCTGATCGTCGGGTCGGCGACCGGATCCTGCGTGAGGCGGTCATACACAAACGCAAAGATCAGCGGGGTCGACCGGGTGTCGCCCTTGCTGATACCTCGGGCCAGCGTAATCGGCCGCGTGGCGAACAAGATACGGTCAAAGGTTTCGCCCCGGAGGAAGTCACCCCACTCGGCGAGGCCGTTGCCGGCGTGCGTGAGAAGGCCGTTGGCCCAGTGCGATTCCATTCGGCCGACCCGGACTTGACCGACGGGGACCAAGAACTCGATCCAGGCACGCTCGAGCTTCAGCGACTCGGTGAGGTCGTGACCATTGATGTCGGTCTTGCCCTGGTCGACGGAGAATAAGGGGTTGCTGAACACGCGGGCATTGTCGCCGAAGGCGACGTTGTCGAGGCCGTCGATTGTGAAGCGTAGGCGCGCGATGGGAAGATCCGGGTTGGGGCCGTACGTGACCTCGGGATCGAGACGCAGTCGCATGTAGCCGTAGGAGGCGTTCTTGCTCGGGAACGCCGATTGGGCGCCGGGGATGCTTCCCTTTGGCATCGGGGCGTTGCCGATCCAGTTGTATCGGGCGCGGTAGTAGCCGTGGAACTGGAACTTCAGCGGGACGACCTCGTCGCCTTTCTGGCGAACGCTTTGTCCCACCTCGCCGAGGCTGCTCCGCATCCTGTCGCGCTCGGCTGCCTCGTCGCCCATCCCTGTCTCGGCGCCCGTGACGGTTGCTGTCTCGGCCTCCTCATCCATGGCCTTGAGCTTGTCGAGCTCGGACTCGACATCTTCGGGCTCGGACTCATCCGGATCTACAATCGGAGACTCCTCAGCCCCTATCTCTTCCGGTCCGTATTGGGCGGCGACCTGCCCGGTCGACAACAAGGCCGCCATCATGGCGACGAACGCAATCCATCCATACTTCACAACGCACCTCCATCTCTCATCGAGAGCGCACCGAACGCGGGCCCCGGAATCGATGTGGACCCCGGTGATGCGGAGAATGCACAAAGGCGTAACCTTCTGTCTACCTTCTTTTTTCGCGGTTCCGCGTGTCGTGGCGTGAGCCGGTTGACCGATGTGCGCGGATCGCCTGCCCGGGCGCCGGCTATGGCTCCGGATTTCAAATATGTCCGTCGCACGAATTCCCTTGTTTCTACGGGCGAAAGTATGGATTTTCCGCTTACGCGCAGCGGGGCAGATCCAGCATTGCGTGATGCTGAACATGCAAGCCCGTCCCCGTTATCGTGATCAAGGAGAGTGCTTTTTAACGCGCCTCATCGTCGCGCACATTCTGCGCCGTTTCAGCGTTTCGCCGTTTTCGGTCGCGTTGGGCAGCGCTCAGCGCTCGGAGCGCAGGAGGACCCACTGGCGGTTCCCCACGCTGGCGTGAATCTGGACGGGCTCCGCGCCGAGCTGTTCGGTCCATTCGGGGAGCTTCGGTCCCGCGATGAGCGCGACCTCGTAGCCTTCGAGTGAGTTGTTCAGCACGGATCGGAAGAACCTTCGTGCGTCGGCGTCCGCCCGGGCACGTTCCCCGACGGCTGGTTCGGCCATGCCTTTGCGAAGCGCCCGCGGAAGGAACTCCCGGGCAGTGAGCTCGGGGACGACCAGCACATCGGGCCGACGGACCTGCACGTCGCCGTACGGCGCATCGATCTCCTCTGCACCGACGAGGGGATTGCGCTCGCGGATGGGCCTTCGGCTGACGCGCTGGAGGCGGTAGGGCGAGCTATCGGACACATCGAAGTGCGGAAGATGCACGAGCAAGCCGTAGGTTTCGACGACGGTGCCTTCATCCGAAGCGTCCAGGTATGCGCGCACTTCGTTCCGCGCGTCGCCGCGTTGGGTCAGATGCACTTCGAGGCTGTGCCCGGCGGCCCAGAGCACCAGCACGGCGAGCAGGGCTTGTCCGCTGCGGAGGGCAAGCCCGCCCTTGCAGGCCGTATGCGAGAGCAACGCCGCCGACGCCACGCCGCCGTAGTACGCCAACCACAACCCGAGGGGCAGCAAGAAGCGATGCTCGCAGCGCGCGACCAGCAGCGTAAAGAACAGGACGCTGCTGACGCCCGCGCACAGTGGTAGTAGACGGAAAGTACGCGAACGAATGCCTCCGCCTCCGCGGCTGAGGGCGACCATGCCGACCCCGGTCCAGCAAAGCGCCACGACCAGCCATGGCCAGTAGAACGTCTCTTGACCGAGTCCGATGTCCATGACGTTCGTCAGGACTCCCGTGGGTGTTCGCGCATAGGTCATCCAGTCGTGGCTGGCGCTGCCAGTGAGCTCGCGAAGCCGCGCCAGGAAGCCGGTCGGATTGAAGAACGCGCCGCCCAAAAACCCGAGCGACACAGCACCGGACAGGGTTGCGAAGGCAGCGTTCTTGTAGTGCGCCGCCCGCGGGCCGAAGGGTTGGTCGCCTCGAAGCGGCAAGATGAGAACGTAGATCAGGCCGGGCAGCACGAAGCCTGCATAGGCTTGGTCCTTCGTCGCGATCGCCGCGCCGGCGAGCAGGCCGAAAACGATGTAGTCCCGGCGCTTCCGTGTTTCAGCGACCGTGAGGAGTCGGTCCATGGCAAGCACGGTCCACATCAGGTAGGGACCGTCGAGGTTGCTGACCCGTCCGTAGTACGCGAACGATAGGCAAGTGGCGGCCCAAACGGCGGCCCAACGGCCGGCCTCGGCGCTCACCGTGCGTCGGGCGATCCGAGCCAGGACCAGCAGAGAAACGCAGGCCATGACTACGCCCAAGAGCTTCGCCACGAGCGAGCAACCGGTCATCGCCGGCACGGTGAGGATCTGCTCCATCAACGCCGGCAGTGTCCACTCCTCCGCGGCGAGAGCGGCAGGCAAAAGGATCGGGACGCACAACAGCCCAACCACCGCATTGTGGAACAAGGGGTACCGATGCCCTTGCCCCGGGGTGAGGTTGATCGCGAGCCCGCCAAAGAAGTCGCGCGGTGCGATGCCGTCGTTCTCCCAACCGTAGGAGCCCGGTAAGTCCCAGCCGACTGCGATGAGCTGAGAGAGAACGAAGACGAGGACGATCCAGCCGACCGTCCGATCCTCCCCGATGAGCTTCACGACTCCATGCCGAAGCGGAGCTTGTACGCGTAGAGGCGGCGGAGGTGGCGAAGGAAATGCAGCTGCTCCTTGAGCGAGAGCTTGCTTTCGCCGTGCTGCCGGTCCGCGAAGTGAATCGGCACCTCGCTCGGATTGTTGAAGTCGCCCTTCACGAAGATCTCGAGCGCGATCTTGTAGCCGATCGGCGAAAGATGGCTCGCGTCGGGCATGTCAGCGCGTCGAAACGCGAAGAACCCGCTCATCGGGTCATGGAGAGGGCACAAGGGCCTTGCCAGCAGCGAAGCGATGACGGAGTTGAGCTTGCGCAAGAGGCTCCAGTCGTCGTGGATCGAGCCTCCTTGGACGTAGCGTGAGCCGAGCACGAAATCGCTTTTGCCGCTCTCCACTCGCACGACCATTTGCGGGATGGCGCATGCGGGATGGGAGAGATCGGCGTCCATCACGACGACGATGTCTCCGGACGACACCGAGATGCCGTGAATAACGGCGGTGGCCAGGCCCCGCTCGCCCTTTCGTACCAGCATGCGTGCTCGGAAGCGCTCAGAAAGCTCGGCGCAGATCTCCTCGGAGCCGTCCTGCGAATCGTCGTCGACGAACAGGAGCTCGTAGTCGTGTCCGAGGCCAGCGAGGGCCTCATGCACGGATTGCGCTACCAAGGGAAGATTGTCCGCCTCCCGATATGTCGGCACCACGATGGAGAGCACGCAGGCCCTCTTTTAGCACGGATCTACGGAGTAGCGCTGATCGGACCCCTGGGCTAGAAGTCGCGCCGAGGTTCAGATTTTGGTTCCTTCGATTGCGCACTTCGTTTGGTACGGAACCAAGTTGCCGTACCTGCACGCGCTGGCGATTCGCTCCGCGGCGACAAATGGCGGGTTCGATTCGGTGCGACTGCACCACAGCGATCCACTCGACGAGCTTCCGCACGTCCGCGATCTCTACGACATCCCCAATTTCCAGCTCGTCCCGCTCGACGATCGCGCGCTGTGCGAGGAAGCCCGTGGCCCGGCACTCGCCGATCTCATCAGCGCGTTGACGTCGCCCGTCGCTCGCTCGAATCTCGTCCGTACGGCGTTGGTCTATCGTGACGGCGGTGTCTATCTCGACATGGATACGCTCACGATCCGGCCATTCGACGAAGTTCGCGCGCGGGCGCCCGGGTTCCTCGGCGAGGAGCACATCGTGTTTCCAGAGAAGGTCGTCGCTTCATGGGATCCTCGAGTGAAGGCCAGGGCCTACGTCCAGACGACGGTGCGCGACGTGTTTCGCCGCCTCCCGCGAGGGTATCGGCACTTCCCCCAGATCGAAAGGCACTACCATCGTGCCGTCAACGGGGCGATTCTCGGGGCGGTACCGGGGCATCCGTTCTGCGGGCAGTACCTGACCGCGATGACCCAAGTTCCAGAGCCCCGGTGGAACAAGCCTCACGCGCTCGGCACCCACCTTCTGCAGACGGTCTACCAGAGCTACGCGGGCGACGACCTGCACACGTTTCCGCCGCCGTTCTTCTACCCGTTGCCGCCGGAGATCAGCGCGCACTGGTTTCGCTTCTATCGGGGCGGAGTCGACCCGATGGAGGTGCTCGATCCATCGACGTGCTGCGTGCATTGGTACGCGTCGGTACGTACCAAGAAGATCGTAGCGACAGTGGACGAGGCCGGGCTGCGCCGTGTCGCGGGTCAGCAGCTCTTTGCGGCCCTGGCGACACGCGTGCTCGATGGAGAGCTCATCGATCGATGATCGACAGGCGGCGTCATGCGCCCTTCTGCTGTTGCGGTGCACACCAGGCGCGAAGCCATACGAGGTTCACGGCGAGCGAAATGCCGAGACCGATGACCCCGACCTGGCCTAAAGACCGCAGGCCGGGGCTCTCGGCGGTCATGAGGGCGCCGAACGCCGCCATCGAGGTGAGAGTGGACGCGGCGACAGCCTTGTAGGTCGCGTACTTCTGTCGCGGGCCATCGTAGTCGTGTGCCCACCGGACATGCACGGCGCCATCGACCGCAAGACCGACCACGACGGGCACCGCGAGCAGGTTGTACAGATGGAGATCGATCCCGAAGAATGCCAGCGTCGCCGCGAAGAAAATCGTGCTCAATGCCGTCGCGAGGAATACGTCTCGCGTGACCGAGAAGGATCGACTCGCGATCGCGGTGGCCGCGATCAGTCCCAGGAACACCAGGGCGAGAATCGACGGTGAGTCGGCGATCAACGCGGGCGTCACCTCGCCGAGGAGAGCCGCGGCGGATGCAAACGTCACCTTTGGATGCGCCTCGCGCAGTTGGTCGAGCCAGGCAGCAAGCCGTTCCATGGAGGCGGCGTTCGAGCCCCGCAACGGGACGTAGATGATGCCGCTCTTGCCGATCGAGCCGTCCTTCAAGACGAGCGTTGCGGCGAGCCATTCGGGGATCTGATCCGGTTGCGGCGGCCCATCGATGTCGACCCAGGGCTCGAACTCGTCGAGCTCCTCGAGGAGCTTCTTGTCGTCGCGTTCGGTCGCCTTCTCCCGGGCGCGTTCGAGCGTCGCTTTGAGGTCCTCCAAGATTGCGGTCTTTTCGTCCGAGTCTTCCGGGAAGATGACCTGTGCGGAGACCACGACCGGCTCGACACCGAGCGCCTCCAAGCCGCCTTCGCTCATCAACTCGTCTTCGAGCGCAGCGTTCACCGCATCGCGTGACTCTCCGATGTAGAGCACGTTGATGTTCCCGCGGGCGCGCATCAACGACGCGTCGATGCCATGGCCGACACCCTTGGGCTGAAGCTTGCTCAAGTTGGATTCGAACCCGACCTGTAATGCGAACGGAATGGCCAGGAGCCCCGCCGTCAACATGACCGACGCGAGGAGACGAGCGCTTCGGTCCTTTGCCGCTGGCCGCCGATCGGCTTTGTTCCTGCCGGGGATCAAGCGAACCAGGCTCGGGAACACGGCAAGCGTCCAAAGCAGCGTCACGATGATGCCGAGCGACGCCATCCAGCCCATCTGGGAGAAGCCCTGAAAATCGGTCATCGAGAGAGCGCCGAAGCCGCAAGCGGTCGTCACGCCCGCGACCAGGAGCGACACCCACAGTTCCTGCACGCTTGCCTTTGCGGCCGCGGCTGCGCTCAAGCCCTCCATGCGCGCGGACTGGTAGTGCATCAAGAGGTGAATGCCGAAGTCGATCGCCATGCCTGCGAGGATGGCGAGCGCTGAGGCGCTGATGATGTTGATCTTGGGCTCAATGAGAACGATGAGGCCGATGGCAACCGCAAGACCGCTCAACATGGGGACCATGAGCTGCACGACCGCCGTGAGGTCACGAAAGAACGCCAGCACCACGAGCAGCGAGCCAAGCGCGGCGAGGATCGACACCAGACGAAGGTCGTTCAGGATGATGCCATGCTCGAGAGGAGCCACCCGATAGCGGCCGATGACTTCGATGCGCGTGCCTTCGGGTTGCGACCGCGACAACGGCACAGTGATGGCTTCGGCGCGCTCCTTGATCATCCGGGCATAGCCGAGGTCTCCCGGCGAGCCGCTCAACATGACCTGCACGGCGCACACTGAACCTTCATCGTTGCACAGCGCTTGCGGCGCTTCTTTGGCTTCGGCGCCGCCGCCAGCCTGTTTGGCGGATTCGCCGGTGAGCTGTCGGAGCACCGTTCCCGCGGGAGAGCGATCGACCGCTTCTCGAACCTCATTGCTGTCGGGAAGCTCCGGTGGGTCCGCGATGGTTACGCACAGCGGAGACGCCTCGCAGACCTCCCAGTCGAGAGACTCTTTCGCGAGCTCGCTCCAGTCGTAGAGGGTGTCGGTGTCGACATAGTAAAGCGCGCGCTCACAGAGCGCGTCCAGGCCGTAGCTGGTCATGACCCACACGGTTTCGGGCCAATCGGTGAAAATCTCCGCGAGCTGGGCGACGAGGGCTTTGTTGCGGTCCGGCTCGTCCGAGGCGACGAGGATCGTGAGAGGCTCTTCCAGCCCGAGCTTGTCGCGCGTCGCTTCGAGTGACAGCACCGACACCGAGTTGTCAGGAAGGAGTGCCTCGAGTCCCGTGTCGAGCTGAAGGCCTCTTCCTATCCAAACCCCGAGTGACGTGAGACCGAGCGCAACGACGAGGGTCAGCAGTGATCGCGTCACTGCGCGGAACTATAAGCCCCGGCACGGAGAACACAATGACGGCCAAACTTCCGGCCGTCGGCGATGCCCAGGTCGAAGGTCTCCTGGAGCCCGTCGGGGTTTGCGTAGTCGAACTTGTCGATCTTGATCTGCTGTGACGGCTGCACCCATGTGACACGCTTTGTCGAAGGGAGTTCGCGTTCGTACTTGCGGCTGAGCAGAACCAGCGTCTCACCCGGTTCGTTGGCGGCGAGGCGAACGGGTATGTTTTCGATCAAGCCGCCATCGAGCACCTGTCGATCTCCGAAGCGGCCCTCCGGCAAAATGGGAGGTATGCGCGATGCTGCCAAGACCATGTCGATGTAGTCCTGCAGCGTGTGGCAGTCGGCCGCTCGTCCGATGAGCGGCCTGAAGCCGGCTTTCGCGGGCCACCTGGGGTGGATGGGATCTTTGCGGAGCGTCTTTTCCATGCCGTAGATGCAAAGCGCCGTTGCTGCGCCGATCGCGCCGCCGAGCCACTTCGGGTATCCGCTCATCAGGAAGTGAACCGAAGTCTGTTTCAAGGTCCCCAGGTCATCCGGTCCGATGAGTTCCCCGAGAGCTTCTCGGTACATGCGAGCATGCGGTGTCAGGGCGCCGCGCCGGAGCGGGTTGATGTTCTTCCAGTGGATGTTCCTGGGGTTCTTCGCCGTGAAGTCTTTGAAGAGACTCAGCGCGTAGTGCGACCGATCGAGGATTGCCGCGCTCGCCATCGCGCACCCCGCGCTCGTCGAGCCGGAAAACTTCACCGAGCTCTGGAGATCGAGCCCCGACTCCTTGGCGCCTTCCCAGAAGCCTAGCTGCCAAAAACAGCGGCTGCCTCCGCCGGCAAAGATCGCGTTCCGAAACTTCATTAACCTGGCGTTCGTGACCTGCCGCAGGCCTGTTGTCGAGTCGAAGCGAGTTGCCCGGGCCTCAAAATCGGGTACACGAAGCGCCCTCGCCAGCTGCCCGTTCGGGCATCGGAGTACTAGTCATGCCACCGCTCGTCGCTTGTCTCGATCTCGAAGGCGTCCTCATCCCAGAGGTCTGGATCGCGTTCGCCGAGAAGACCGGAATCGACGCTCTGCGGCGTACCACCCGCGATGAGCCCGACTACGACAAACTCATGCGCGGGCGGCTCGCGATCCTCGACGAGCACGGATTCAAGCTCTCGGACATCGAGGAGGTGATCAGCACGATGGAGCCCTTGCCCGGTGCGCGGGAGTTTCTCGATGAACTCCGCGACCGGACGCAGCTGATCATTTTGAGCGACACCTTTTACCAATTCGCGGAGCCCTTCATGCGGCAACTCGGGCAGCCGACGCTCTTCTGCCACGAGCTGCTGACCGACGAGACCAATCGGGTGACCGATTACCGGCTTCGGATCCCGGACGGCAAGCGCAAGGCCGTCGCGTCGCTCCAGAGCATCGGCTTTCGGGTGCACGCTGCGGGCGACAGCTACAACGACACGACCATGCTGAACGAAGCGGACCGCGGCATATTGTTCCGATGCCCGGACAACGTGGCCGAAGAGTTCCCGCAGTTTCAGCGAACGGATGCGTACAGCGAGCTGCTGTCCGCGCTGCTCGACTAGCCTAGTTCAAGTGGCGAGGACGCTAGATACCCTTGCGGTATACCGCGGCGTGCACCGCTTCGGCGGCTTGCACAATCCCCAGCCCGGGGTCCGTCAGCAGGTCGGTTTCGATGCTGCGGACCTGGCCCGCACGGCAGGCAGAGAGCGACCGGAAGCCCGGATGGCGGCACAGGGAGCGCTCGGTGCCAGGATTGGTGATGACCCACGGCGGGTCGAGGCTGAGTAGCTGTTCGTTGGTGTACGCGGGCCATCCGTGAAATCCCGCCTCTGCCGCCACATCGATGAGGCCTCCGGCGACGAGCACGTCGTGGAAGCTCGTTCCTGCGGTCCCACCGTAGAGCCGGTCCCCGTGGATTCCGACGTAAAGGCCGCGTTGCCTGTCCTCGTCGGCGATATCCGCGGACACCGCTTCCAGCTCACGCACGAGCTCATCGGCCAGCGCCTTGCCGCGTTCCGGCACGTCGAGCACCGCCGTCAGCTGCCGGATGTTTGGTAACAGCGTCTGCAGGCCGCGCATTGCCCCCAGGTCGAAGACGTTGAGGCCGGCCTCTTTGAGGCGCTCGACCTGGCGCCGATCGATGAAGTTGTTGATGAACACGATGTCGGGCCGGAGCTCGATGATCGTTTCGATGTCGCGCGCACGCTCAACCCCGATTTTGTCTTTGTAGGTTCGAGACGTTTGGGTCCGAAGCGTATGGCCGCTAACAGCGAGCAGACGGCCCGGTTCGATGATCTCGATCAGAACCTGGTCTGCGATGGTGCTCGTGCTGACGATACGGGCGTAGCTGCGTACGGGGATGCGTTGGCCGGTCGCGTCTTCGACTGTGCGCGTGGCGGCGCTCCGATCTTCGGAGAGAGTCCTCTTCGAGACGGCGCCCGTGAGAGCAGCGGCTGTGAGCAGGGAAGCCGCCACAAGCGCACTGTTGATGGCGTTGACGCGCTTCATGTCACTCCACGCTCGAAGTTTCGATGTCAGGCTCGAAACCGATTCGCGCGTTCTCGATGAGCTTTACGCCATACACGGCCCGAATGGGCTCGGCGCTGACTACGTCTGCAGTGTTGCCCTGCTCGACGACACGGCCGTCTTTCAACAAGAGGGCGCGGTCGGTCGTGCTGAGCGCGTCGGCAAGGTCGTGCAGGACGACGATCAGTGTATGTTTGCGTGCCGCGAGCTTTCTGATCAAACGCAACACGGCTAGTCCTTCGCCGACGTCGAGCGCCGCCGTCGGTTCGTCGAGCAAGAGAATGGGCGCGTCCGAGGCGAGTGCGCGGGCTAGCAATACCCGTTGCTGCTCTCCAACCGAGAGTTGCGTGAAGATTCGATCACGGAGGACATCGGCGTGGGCCGTTTCGAGGGCGTGGTCGATCGCGATCTGATCGCTGCTGGACATGCCGCCAAAGCCGCCGCCATGGACGTAACGGCCCAAGGCGACGACCTCCTCGACCGACAAGGCGGACCTCAGCAGGCTGCGCTGCGGCACGTAGGAGATTCGTTTAGCTCTCTTGCGGGCAGAGAGAGAAGCGAGGTCGGTGTCGGCGATCTCGACCCGACCGTCGCAGGGCAGCAAGCCGGCAAGCGCCTTCAGAAGCGTGCTCTTGCCGGCCCCGTTCGGGCCGAGCAGGGCGAGGACCTCGCCGGGCTTGGCCTCGACGGTGACGTCTTGCAGCACGCGTCGGCCGCCCAGGGTGACGCCGACACCTTGCGCGCGCAACGTTGCGAGCTCGGTGCCATTACGCATACGCGCGCTCCCGGCGAAGCCTAATGAGGAGTAACAGGAACAACGGCGCGCCGATCAAGCCGGTCACGACACCCAGCGGGATCTCGCTGCGCGACGGGATGAGGCGCGCGACGATGTCGCAGCCGACGAGGAAAATGCCACCTGCCAGCGCTGCTGCCGGAATCAGTCGCCGGTGCTTCGTTCCGGCAAATGGGCGCAGCATGTGTGGCACGACGAGACCCACGAAGCCCACGTTGCCACCCACCGATACGGCCCCGGCGACCAACATGCTGACCCAAATCGCAGACCACCAGCGCACCGCGCCCACGTTGGCGCCCAAGGACTGCGCCTCCTCTTCGCCGCTCAACAGAAGGTCGAGAGAGCGGCCCCAAGACCAGCACGCCACGAGCGCCGCTGCGATCAGCGGAAGCGCGAACGCGAGTTGACGCGGCCCGGTTCCGCTCACGGAGCCGAGCGAGAAGGAGACCACCGCTCGGCCGAGCTCCCAAGTCTCTTGCGCGATGCTGGTGACAAAGGCACTCAAGCTCAAGAAGAGAGCGCTCAGGACGAAGCCGGTGAGCAGCAGAGCGAGAAGATCCTGTGTGACTCGCAAGAAGAGCAATAGAACCGCGAGTGCAGCCAACGCGCCGAGGAAGCATCCGATCGGGACGATCATCTCGGGAACGACGAAGCTGCTTCCGACGCCGGCAACCCCGTACGTGAGTAGGGCGACTTGCCCACCGAAGCTTGCTCCCGCCGTCGTGCCGAGCACCGAGGGGCTTGCGAGTGGGTTGCGGAACAAGCCCTGCACGACGACGCCGCCGACTGCCAACGCTGCGCCGGCGATAAACGCTGCGGTTAGGCGATAGCCGCGCAGCTTCAGAAACGTATCGCGGAGCTCCGGGTCGGCGAGGTCGCCCGATCCGACGAGCACGGCGAGCACTCCGGCGATGAGCAACAGCAGAAACAGCAACGGATAGAGCCGCACCGCGCGTCCTTACCACGCGCCCAGAGCTCGATCGACGCGCTTCGAGGACGATTGACCCTCCGAGGGGGATCGGTCATCGTCGGCTCAAGCAGGGAAGTCGGTGTGAGGCCGGCGCGGACCCGCCACGGTATGTGACTGAATGTTCTGTCGTGATGCCACTGGGCGATGAGCCTGGGAAGGTGACAGAGCCTGGGGTCACGAGCCCGGAAACCTGCGAACGCATTTTTTGTGCCTATCACCTCGGGGATGGTGAGAGTCGCGCGTCGGGATTCTTGTCTCGCTCGATCGACCGTTCCCGCATCGGGAACGGGAATTGGACGAGAACAGGCAGCGGCGGGTCGAGCGACTGGGATGGCGCCTTCGTCGCAGCTGTCTTGCGTTCGCGGGTCTCGTTGCGGCGGTGGCGTCGGCAGCTCCGACGGCCGCGCAGTTCGGTGAAACGGCGAAAGTGACGCGTCCCATCCCTGCGACCAACTCGCTCGACGCCACTGCAGCGGGCAGCGAAATCCTCATACGAGACCGCATCGTTGCGCAAACGACCGACCAGTTGCTGCAGCAGTCAGCGGGCACGCGCATCGTGGCAGCGGGAGGAGCCGGTACGCCGTTTTGTATACGCCTGCGAGGCGTGGCTTGTGACCAGGTCACGGTGATGCTCGGCGATATGCCGATCAGTAGTCCGGACACCGGCCCCTTCGACTTGAGCCTGGTGCCCCTAGAAGCGCTGGAAGGGTTCGAAGTGTTCCGTGGTGGCACGCCGGCGTGGCTCAATAATGGCGCCGTCGGGGGCGTACTCCGCTTGCGGCCCCGCACGTACCAAGAGAACGAGGTCGGTGGGCGCGCGACTGCGGGCAGCTTCGGGTCGTGGAGGGCCAATTTGTTTGGCGCTGCGGCTGGCGACAAAGTTCAGTTCTTCGGCACCGCAGGAGCTGCGGGAGCCCAAAACGACTACCCGTACCTCGATGACAACGGAACACGATTCGATCCCACGGACGACGTCGAGCGTGACCGTCAGAACGCCGATTTTCTCGAGGGGTTCGGCTTTGCCAACCTTCGCGCCGAGACCAGCGAATCAAGTCATCTCAACCTCGTGTTCCTTGGCCTGGGGAGGGACCGCGGTGAGCCGGGACCGGGGTCGAGTGCCGCGCTGCAAGCTCGCACGAACACGACACGCCTGATCGGATCGGCTTCCTGGCTTCAGGAAAAGGGCGGGGCGCATCCGTACCGCCTTCAGGTGGCCTCCAACTACGACTACGGCAGGAATCGGTTCACGGACGAGTTCGGAGAGATCGGAAACGGTGGTCCCGCGCGCATCGACGATCGAACGCATGCGATGTTCGGCCGCGTAGCGGCATCGGTAGAGGTCATGCCCTGGTTCGAGGTCACGACGATTGCCTCCGCCCGCTACCAGGTGTTCGATCCTACAAACGAGTTGTCTCTGATCCAATCTCGCTCCTCCGACCGCTTGTCCGCCGCGGGCACACTGGAAACCCGATTCTTTGGGGAGCTCGGCAAAGTGGCTTTGGAGCTCCGCCCGAGCATTCGGCTGGGTTGGACCCGTGTTTCGATTCGGCAGGCGCAGTTGGTAGGGCTTACTGAGAGCCACACCTCGGACTTCCTTCCGACCTATCGAGTTGGAGCAGCGGTTGCGCCACTCGAGTGGCTTTCGTTTAGAGGTTCGATCAGCAACGGGCACAAGTTGCCGTCGTTGCTTCAGCTCTTCGGCAATGGTTCCACTGTGGTGGCAAGCCTGGGCCTCGTTCCCGAGCGCTCTACTGCGGTTGATGGGGCCGTCACGGTGCGCGGCCATACCGGGGTCGTCAACGGTTACGCGTCCGTCGGGGCATTCGTGGCGCGCATCGACGACATGATTCGCTTCCGACCGTTACCGCAAGGCACGTTCAAGGCAGAGAACATCGATGCAGGGCGAAATCGTGGGGTCGAAGTCGAGCTTCGCGGAGGCCTCACTCAGCACTTCGTCCTCCAGGGCGAGATGACGTGGACCCAGGCGATCGACGAGGCGACAGGAAACCAGTTGCCAGGACAACCCGAATGGGTCGCGTACGCGCAGCCAGAGGCGCACTCGGGGATGCTGTCGAGGTGGGTCTCGGACATCCTGGCATTCTTCCAGCTCCTGTACGTCGGCAGAAGCTACAACGATCCGGCAAACCTGGTGGAGATCCGCGCGCGCACCGTGCTCGCGACCGGCGTTGCTGTCGATCTGTTTGAAGGGCGCTTGGGATTGAGCTTTCGGGTCGACGACCTACTCGACGTACGCGGTGTCGATCTCTTGAATTTTCCCCTGCCCGGGCGCCGGTACACAGGCCGGCTGAGCTACCGTCACGCCTGGTAGGTTGACTTCGCCGGTCACGAAACTACGATTTCGGTCCTTGCGAGGGTCGAAGGCGGCTTCATCGAGGTCGTTGGAGATAGATCGACGGAGAGAAATCCGTGCGGTTGAACAGGGAAGTCGGTGAGAGGCCGACGCGGACCCGCCACGGTATGTGATTGAATGCGCTGCCATGACGCCACTGGGTGAAAACCTGGGAAGGCGGCAGAGCCTATGGTCACGAGCCCGGAGACCTACCCATCGTGAGCTCACCCAAATCGTCTCGGGGATGGCGGGTAGCTACATGGTCACAGTTCCACGTTTGAACGCGCCTTGTTTCTGTCCTTCCTCCCCCGAAGCGGGAGGAAGCAAATGGAACGGGAACTCAATTTCACTCTCTTGATCTGTGTCGCGCTCGCGGTCGTTGGCTGCGGCGACAACAACACGCTGCCAGGCACCGGCACCGGCGGCAGTGGCGGTTCTGCCGGAAGCGGCGGCGGGGCCAGCTCCGGTGGCTCTACTGGTGACGGCGGAAGCGGCGGCATGCTCGGTACCCCGGCGCTCGACCCCCTCGATGCTAGGCCTCGGTATGCGGTCGTCAGCTCTGACTTCAGTAGCTCGTCGATCGCGATGCTCGACGAGGATTTCGGCATCATCGACGAGAGCTGGCTCAACTCCGGGACGACGTATCCGGGCCTGGTCGCGACGCTGTCCGGTGACGTCGTGTTGCCGAATCGGCAAGCGGGCGACGGGACGTTTGCCGTCATCGATCGGTTCTTTACCGATGTTGTCACCCGTTTCTTCGTGCCGAGCGGGAATCTCGACGGGCAGGCGCGCACCCACGGCGACGTCGGCGACACGGGCTTTTCCTCGAACCCGCAGGACTTCATCTTCGTCGACGGAGACAGTGCTTGGGTCCCACGCTACGAATCGAACCTCAATCCTTCGGCATCCGCCGAAAACCAGGGGAACGACCTGTTCGAGATCAATCCGAGCGACATGAGCGCGACGGGGGCTCGAATCGACCTTTCCTCGCTCAACACGACGGCCACCGTGATGACCCAAGATGGGCCTGTCGAAGTGGACGTGTTTGCGCGTCCTAGTCGTGGTGTGCTCGTCGGCTCGACCATCGTGGTCGGCCTCGACCGGATTAGCGCCACCTTCGACGCCGCCGGACCCGGCATGGTAGCTGTCGTGGACCTCGAAGATCAGTCGGTGGAAGGCCTGGAGATCGCGGGCCTCAAGAGTTGCGGGAACGTCGTGCCGGTGCCTGGGGCGCCCGCCAAGGTAGTTGTCGGGTGCGTTGGCTTCGCGCATCCATTCGGTGACGAGCCGCAGGTGCGCGCGTCATCGGGCATCGTGTTGCTCGATGTCGGTGAGACTGAGGTCACGATCGAGCGGGTGTGGCGCCTGGCCGATCACCCCACATCGTCGATCGCAGTCAACTCCGTCGTTGCGATCGACGAGCAGCGAGTTGCTGGCGTCGCGACTGGCGATTTCGCGACAATCGTTGACACATTGCACCTGATGGACCTTACGACCGGAGCGCAGGAGCTTGTCCACGAGTCCACCGGCTCCTTTGTCATTGGCCTCTCGGCTTACGACCCGGAGAGAGAGATGCTCTACGTGCCGGACGCCGCACAGAACGCCGTGTTGGAGCTTGCCGCCAATGAAGACGGTTTCGTCGAAGTTGGCTCAACCGAGATCGCTCCCGGCCTTGGTCTCCCGCCAACGAAGGTCTACCTACTCGACTGACCCCCGGTCCCGGCGTCAGTGTCAGTGTCAGCGTCAGCGTCAGTGTCAGTGTCAGCGTCAGTGTCAGTGTCAGTGTCAGTGTCAGTGTCAGCGGCGGCGCCAGTGTCAGCGGCGGCGCCAGTGCCAGTGTCGGTGCCAGTGCTGGTGCCGGACTCGGTGTTAGGCTCC
>CAXMRM010000051.1:0-11083 GCA_964196015.1 uncultured Myxococcota bacterium | reverse complement strand
GGTGCGCTGCAAGAGTTCGGCAAGGCCCGTGAGTACACCATCGCGATGCGGGTGGAGAAGGGCTCGCCGGTCATCGGAGAAAGCATCGAAGATGCGGGGCTGCGTTCGCTGCGAGGCGTCTACCTTTACGAAATCGAGCGCGCGGGCCGCGTGCTTGCCGCGGTTCCACCCGCAACGGTGTTACGCGAAGGCGATCGGTTGCACTTCACCGGGGTCGTGGATTCGGTGGTCGACTTGCGCAAGCAGCGCATCGTCCCCGACACCGACCAGGTCGACAAGATCACGGCGCAGCGCGACCGGCGACTGGTCGAGGCCGTGGTTGGAGCCTATTCGTCGCTGATCGGGCAAACCGTTCGTCAAAGCCGCTTTCGAACGATCTACGACGCTGCGATTCTCGCCATTCATCGTCAGGGCGTGCGCGTGACCGAGACGAAAGTCGGCGACATCCGGGTTCAGGCCGGCGACGTGCTCCTGATCGAGTCTCATCCCGACTTCGCCCACGCCCGCCAGAGGGACCCGAACTTCGTCTTGATCGCCGAGGTTGAAGACAGCGCTCCGCCACGGAACGACCGCGCCTGGCTGGCCGCCGTGATTCTCTTCTTGATGGTTCTCGTGAACGTTACCGGCAGCATGAACCTGATGACCGCATCGCTGACCGCGGCCGCCCTGATGCTGCTGACCCGGTGCCTGACCGGCGAGCAGGCCCGGCGCTCGGTCGACTGGACCGTGCTCATCGCGATCGCCGCCGCATTCGGAATCGCCGTCGCGATCCAGAAGAGCGGCGCTGCCGAGGTGCTCGCTTCGCGGCTCATCGATCTGGCGGCGCCGTTCGGGAGCGTCGGCCTGCTCGTCGCGCTGTACGCGATCACGGCCGTCTTGGCCGGGCTCGTCACCACAAAGGCATCCGCGGCGCTGATGTTCCCCATCGCAGCTACGGCAGCAGCAACGCAAGGGATCGGCCTCGTCCCGATCAGCTACATGATCATGATCGCCGCATCGACCGCATTCTCCACACCGATCGGCTTCCAAACGAACCTGATGGTTTATGGCCCCGGCGGGTACAAATACAGTGACTTCCTGCGACTGGGCTTGCCGCTCCAAACCCTGGTGGGGATCTGCACTGTCACCATCGTCAGCCTGCTTTGGCTGTGAGCTCGCGTGCCACGTTTTCCCAAGATCTCCGAACACGCTCATGCGGTCTCGCATCGCGTGTACAGCAGCCTCGAACAGCGGGCTCGCGCCAACAACGAGCAAATCTACCCACTGCACGTCGGCGACACCTACCGCGACCCGGTGACCGCAGCCCAGGCCGAGCGGCAGCTGAGCGCTGAGCATCCCGGCCTGCACAAGTACGCTCCGGTTCAAGGGGAGCCGAGCTTGATCGACGCCTTCATCGCCTACGTCGAAGGCCGGTACGGCGAGACACTCACTCGAGAGCGCATCCAGGTCATGTCGGGCTCCACCGCCGGCCTGAGCATCGTGTGTCAGGTCTTGCTCGATCCGGGCGATGAGGTGCTGCTTCCGTCCCCGTTTTGGCCGCTCAGTCGGGGAATCATCGCGACGAAAGGCGCGGTGCCCGTGCAGGTCCCGTTCTACACGCGGCTCGACGAACCCGACTTCGATGCGGAGGCTCTTCTCGAGAACGCTGTGACCGACCGCACCGTCGCGCTCTACATCAACACGCCCAACAACCCGAGCGGACGCGTACTCTCGGACGCCAGCATCGACGCGATGCTGCGCGTCGCCAGGCGTCACGACCTCTGGGTGCTCTGCGACGAGGCCTATGAAGAGATCTACTACGACAGAGAGCCGCCTGACGCGGTTTGGCGGCGCGCCGACATCCGCGACCGGGCGATCGCGTTTCACACACTCTCCAAAACCTACGGCTTGGCTGGAGCACGAGTGGGATTCACGCACGGCCCCGCAAGCATCATGACCGCAATCGTCGGGATGCAAACTTTCCACACGTATTGTGCGCCCCGTCCCATGCAGTTCGGTGCGGTCGAAGCGCTGCGTCAGGGCGGCGCCTGGGTGAAAGAGAGCCGCTCACTCTACCGTGATGCCGGATACGAGGCAGCCGACGCGCTCGGCGTTCCACGGCCCGAGGGAGGAACGTTCCTTTTCATCGACGTGAGCCCACAGTTGGACCACGGCGCAGAGGACTGCGGCGCTTTTCTAGAACGCTGCGCCGACGCGGGCGTACTGCTCACGCCGGGACGATCGTGCGGCGCCGATTATGCGAAATGGGTCCGCCTGTGCTTCACATCGGTGCCCCCGGCTCAGCTCACTGCGGCCCTGCAGCGGCTGGCTCCTCTTTTGCGAACACCATCCTCGTGAACCAGGCGTCGATCGAGGTCGATCCCGGGCCGGTAAACGTGAGACACGCATAGACCGCAGCATAAAGCAGTGGAAGCTCTCTCAGCACCCAGGGACCGTCGAAGTGATGCACGAACGCGGCCACCATCATCGCGATGAAGAGTGTCGCAGACGCGAAACGGCCAAACAGACCGAGCAGCAGCAAGATCGAGCAGCCGACCTCGGCAACGAGGATCAACATGGCGCTCACCTCGCTGCCCACATTGAGGGGGTCGGGAAAGCTCTGAACGAGCGTCTCGTACTCGAGCACCTTGGGAACCCCGTGACTCAGCATCAGTAGAGACACCGAAACCCGAAGCAAGAATACGCCGTTTTCAGCGAGCGTTCGTCGCATGCCGGGCATTCTACAGCGAGGCCGCACGCCTCGCATGGCGAATCAAGCGCCCCGATGTGGGGGTCGCGCCGAACCTCGTTACACTGAACCTGTGGGGTCGTGTCCAACATGCATTTCGATGCCTCTGTCGGGGTACCAGGCGAGTCCTGGCGTAAACGTCGAACTCTGCGCGCAATGCCGTGGGCTCTTCTTGGACCGCGGCGAGATCCGTGAGATCGTCGGCCACGGGTCGCTCGCCAAAGCAACCGAGGTCGTGCCGGTCTCGCTCGGCGAAGAAGTGGGCATGCGATGCCCGAAATGCGTGGATCCGGCGATGCAACCACTGCGTGTCAAGGGCGCGCCCGATGCCGGATCCTGGCAGTGCCGTTCCTGTGGTGGGCTGTGGCTCGGCGACGGAGCGTTCTTCGAGCTGGCGCGCGCACTTCGCACATCGCTCCCGGCGTCGAGAGTCGTGGCGCCGCTCTTGGTCAGCCACGCGCCGCCAGTCGTCGAAGGCTCAGGCCTCACGCACAGCCGGAGCCGGTACGACGAAGGGATGGAGAATCTCATCGCAGCGCCGTTGCTGATGTTGTTGAGCTGGCTGTTCTGCTCGACCCACTTCGGCCGGCTGCTGGCATCCCTCGTCGGCATGCCTTTTCACGAGCTCGGTCACGCTGCCGCATCATGGCTCAGCAGCCGTATCGCCATCCCGCTTCCGTTCTTCACGTTCTGGTACGACGACCAGTCGGTGTTGATGGGACTGCTCGTCGCCGGCGTGCTCGGCTGGCTGATGCTCCACACGTACCGCGAGAAAAACTGGTTCATGCTCTGCAGCGCCTCGCTGCTATTGCTCGCCTGGAGCGTGCTCTCCTTTGTCGTGCCGCCCTGGCGAACTCTGATGTGGCAAATCCTGGCGGGCGCGCTGGGTGAGCTCGTCTTCGGCGCATTCCTGCTGACCGCTTTCCACTTTGCGCTCCCCGACCGATTGCGCTGGGACTTCTGGCGATGGGTCGCACTGATCCCGGCAGCCCTCTGCTTCACGCACGCAACGATGCTCTGGCGCGCCGTATCGGCCGACGTCTCCCAAATGCCCTGGGGGTCGGCAATCGGCAGCGAGAGCGACGGTGACATGAACCGCCTGGTCCAGCAGTTCGCCTGGTCCGCAAACGACCTAGCCGACTTCTACCTAACCACGGCCTACCTAGGCCTCACAGTCCTAGCAGCGGCCTACGCCTACGCCCTCTACCGCTTCCTCGAGAAAAAAGGGGTCGGGCCCCTTTTTCAAAGGGCTAATCGTTGAGGCCCCACTTGGACTTGTTCTCGGTGACCTGCTCCGGAGTCGGCTGGTCGGTCCCCTCGTTCACGGGAACCTCGAAGTCGTCCTGCGCGTCCATCATCTTCGCGTTGAGCGGGGTGTCTTCTTCGAAGACCTCGGGAACCGACGCGTCTTCGTAGATCGCTTCCCACGGACACTCGGGCTCGCACGCGCCACAATCGATGCACTCTTCCGGCTGGATGTAGAGCTGGTTGGGAAACGCCTCGCGGTCGTCACCCTTGTACTCGTAGATGCACTCAACGGGGCAAACATCGACACAGGACTTGTCGAGACAGTCGCGGCAAAGACGTGTAATGACCCAGGTCATCGGACTCCCTTTCGGACAAAAAGTGGCTGAACGCTAGCAGGGGGTCACAGCTCGGTCAAAGACGAACGCCGGGCTCACTATCCCTTGGTTTTCGAGCGCTTGGGCGCCTCGCTGGGATGACAACCGGCACAGGTGAAATTCTCGACGCCAAGGAGCTTGCCCATCGTGGGCGTGACCGTCTCCTGCATGAACTTCACGGTCTCGGGGAAGGTCGACATCATACCGCGGTGCCCTGGCGTCCCCTCGGGTGCAACGATGTACATCGAAGGCGCAGGCATCTTGAAGTCGATCTCGCGCATCTCCTCTCCGTGGCAATCGACGCAGTCAAAGTCGGCAAACTCCTCGACGTCGTGAGCCGCGAAGAGCTCCTTCATGACCGGCAGTACCTTGCCGATCATGTAGAACTCCTGGTCCGCGACGCTCATCTCTTCCCATGGCGAGTCGGGCGGCGTAAGGCCCATCGCCTCGATGGCGCTCATCTTACCGGTCGATCCCGAGGTCGTGGACTTCGACCCGCCACAGGCCCCTAAAAGCAAGACGAGCCCTATCGCGACCGATTTCATGATTCCTGTCATCGCCTCGCATGGTAATTCATGGGTCGCTTGTTCTCACAATTTCAACGGCGGATGATCTTCCCTGGGCCTGAGGACGTCAGCGTCTCGTTGCTGAGCGATGTCGCGGCGCAGCTGGGTGCCACCGAGCTCCGCATCCCGACCGAAGACGCAGAGACTCTCTACGGATGGCATCGGGCCGCGATTCGAACCGGCCCCCGGCGCGTCGTGCTCTACTTCCACGGCAATGCCTCGTCGGTCCTCGCGCAGATGGAGCTTCAGAACCTGCTGTTGAGTCAGGGTTGGGACTTCGTGGGTATCCACTACCGAGGCTACCCAGGCAGCACGGGGGTTCCGAGCGAGGCTGGCCTGCACAAAGATGCGATGGCCGCGTGGAAGTGGGTGACCGACGAGCTCGGCACCAACCCCGGCCGCGTCGCGATTCACGGGCGGAGCCTCGGCGGCGGCGTGGCCGTGCAACTGGCGGCGAAGGTAGAGCCGGGCGCGCTCGTGCTCGAGTCGACCTTCACCTCCATCGTCGACCTCGCAAAGGAGCAATTTCGTTGGCTTCCTGTCGAACGCGTCTTGGAGCATCGCTTCATGACCCGCGACTTCGCCGGACGCCTGTCGTGCCCGCTGCTCGTGGCTCATGGAACCGCAGATGCAACCGTCGACGTGAGTCATGGCAAAGAGCTCGCAAGGCTTTTTCAGGCAGAGGAGTACATCGAAGTCCCGCGAATCGGCCACAGCGACCTGCTCCTGGTGGGCCTGATCGCCACTCGATACCTGACCTTTCTCGAGGGCGCAGTGCCCGCCACTCAGCAGTAGAACTGGCTCGCCCACTTGCGATACTCGGGGATCGGGCCGTCCCCGTCGCACAGCATCGGCTTGGGCAAGTACTTCTTGTGCTCCCAGATGGGAATGTCTTGGTCCATCTGCCGCACGACCTCGTTGATCACCGCAGCGGCGACGCCACTTCCTTCATCCGCCTTTCGCTGCGTGAACGAAAAGCGCGAGTCGATGGAGCCTCCGTCGATGGGCGTGTGTGAGAGCAAAAGGACCGTTTCGCAGATGCCGGTGAAGCGAGTAATCGTGCAGCCCATGCCGTGCGCCTCGACCTTGATTTGGCCCTTCACCTCGCCGCGCGGCGTGCGCATGTGCAGATGTTGGACCGCTCGGCGGATGTGGCCGTCGAGCTCGAGTTCCGAGTCAGGCACCTTGGTGGCGCCGTGCACGTAGCGGAAGTGTGCTCGGTCGACTGCGTTTTCGCCGATCTCTTGGTTGTGCGTTCGTACCGTCCAGCGGTGACGCTCGAGCGCCGTCCAATCGTCGCTCGACACCTCCGCGACTTCCGGGAGCTCCCAGGAGGGCGGCGCGCCCTCGCCGTGGTGCCAGGCCCAGATGATCTGGTTGCGCTCGATACAGTGCCACGACGCCACCTTGGCCTTGGGCGGGACCTTCCTCGCATACGGAACGCTGCGGCAGACGCCTTGCGTATCGAATTCCCAGGCGTGAAAAGGGCAGCGGATCCGATCGCCGTCGACCACCCCGCCATGCCCCAGGTGGGCGCCGAGGTGCGGGCAGCACGCATCAAGCAACGCGACTTCACCGCCCTCGGCCCGAAAAAGCACCAGATCTCGACTGAAGTAGCGGAGCGGCAGCACGCCGCCGGACTCGAGCTCGTCGCTGTAAGCGACTTGAAACCAACCGCTGGGGATCGAAAACGGAAACCGTTCGTTCATCGCGGGTTATACTAGCATCCTGATGCGACTCGTTTCCACCATCGTCCTCGGGTGTTTCGTGCTCGGCTGCCAACGCGGCGCAGAGCAAGCCGTCGTCATCGTACCGAGCGCCATGAAGCCGGCCGCCAACTCGGTTCCCGGCGATCCATTTGGTTCCGCCAGCCCTGCGTACGCCCGGTTGGGCGAGGTCACGACCGCTGCACTTGCAGTGAACTGGGGCGGCACGCTCGAAGACTTCGCACCGTGGCTCGAAAACGAAACCGTTGCGGTCGAACGGGCTCTCAACTTGCTGAAGGCAATCCGCACGGGGCCGCGTGACGTGTACGCCGTTGCCAACGGGCGCATTGCGATGGTGTACGACCACATCGCAGTTGCCCTGACCAAGGCTTCACAGATGGCCGAAGCGGCGGGCCTCGACGCCGACTGGAAAGGCCAAGAGGGGCGCCTCTGGGAGCAGTCCAACGCGTTCTGGGGGCGATGCGCGCGCGACTGCAGCACAGGGGGAACGCACCTGGACGCCTGGGACCTCTGGTGCCGGAACAGGCTCGCAAATAGCCGAGCAAAATTAGGCCTTTAGCCTAAAATGAAATCGCCTCGACAGGCTAAGTGAAACATGTTCTATTTCTTCTGTAATGTCCAAACGGAAGAAATCGTTGGCCCCGAAACCGGCCGAACCGCCGTTGGTCCTCACCAAGACCGACACTGACGCCTGGGACGACGAAGCCGACGTGGTCGTCGTCGGGTTTGGCGGCGCAGGGGCTTGCGCGGCGCTCGAAGCGAGAGCGCAGGGGGCGCGGGTGCTGGTTCTCGACCGTTTTCATGGAGGCGGCGCGACCGCGATCAGCGGCGGCGTGTTCTACGGCGGCGGCGGGACGCACATCCAAACCGAAGCTGGAGTGACCGACGACTCAGATGAAATGTTTCGCTACCTGTCGCTCGAGGTGAAGGGCGTGGTGTCCGAGGAAACGCTTCGCGACTTCTGCGACAAGAGCGTCGAGAACCTCAGCTGGCTCGAGGAGCACGGCGTTCCGTTCGAGGCGTCGCTCTGTCCGTACAAGACCAGCTATCCGACGGACGACTACTACCTCTACTATTCGGGCAACGAGAGTTTCTCGCCGTACAAAGAGGCGGCTAAGCCTGCGCCGCGCGGTCACCGTGCCAAGGGCGCCGGTCTCCCGGGCGAGAGCTTCTACGAGCCTCTTCGCGAATCTGCGCAGCGTGCGGGCATCGAAGTCGAGTACGAAACACGCGTCACTCACCTCGTGATCGACAGCAAGAACCGAGTCCTCGGTGTCGAGTACCGGCAAATCGAGAAGGGCTTGTGGAGCAAGCTCTACCGGCGGCTCAACCAAGCCGTCATTGCGATCGTCAAGTACCACCCGAAGCTTGCCGCGAACCTTCGCGAGCGTTGCTTCCGGATCGAAGCCGAACACTCGGAGGTGAAGCGCGTTCGGGCCGTAAAGGGCGTGATCCTCGCGGCCGGCGGCTTCATCTACAACCGCGAGATGGTGAAGAAAATCGCTCCGAAGTATGGCACTGGTATGCCGCTAGGGACCACGTCCGACAATGGGAGTGGCATCCTGCTGGGGCAGAGCGTGGGCGGCAAGACCGACCTCATGGACCGCGTCTCGGCGTGGCGATTCATCAACCCGCCGGAGGCGTTCGCTAAGGGCATGATCATCAATCAAAACGGCGAGCGGTACATCAACGAGTTCATGTACGGCGCCGCAGTGGGCGAGGCGATGGTCGAGCACAACGATGGCGTCGCCATTCTGATCATCAACGGCGAGCTCAAAAAGCTTGCGCGCGAACAGTGCAAGCCAGGCAAAGCGCAATGGTTCCAGCGCGCGCCTGCGCTCCTCAACATGTGGTTCAACAGCAAAGAGGCCAAGTCGGTCGAAGAGCTCGCGAAGCTGATCAAGGTCCCCGTGGAGACGTTTCGCAAGACCCTCGAGGAGTACAACGACGCGGCGGGCGGCACGACGGCAGACCGCTTCGGCAAGGACCCCGATAAGATGCTCGCCATGGGCAAAGGGCCTTACTTCGCGATCAACGCAGGGATCAAGAGCAAGCGCTTCCCGTGTCCAACACTGACGCTCGGTGGGCTCGTCGTCGACGAGCGAACCGGTCAGGTGAAGAGCGAGGAAGCTGGGGTGATTCCCGGGCTGTACGCTGCCGGGCGCAACGCGGTGGGCGTGTGCTCGCGGCAGTATGTGAGCGGTCTGTCGATCGCAGACTGCGTGTATTCCGGCCGTCGTGCCGGCGGTGCAGCAGCCCGAGGCGAGATGTACGCGGCCAAAGACGCTCCGACGCCCGCGCAGAGCCGTCCGATCGAAGCGAAAGCTCTCGAAGCGATTCCAGTGAGCCGCCAAGCTCAGGTCGCCGACCCGTTGCCAGAAGCGCATCAAAGGCCCTCGCGCGGTGCACGCAAAGAAGGGCCCTACCCGCGTCCGTCGCTCAACCGAACGATTCGCCGTCCCGGCGGAACCACGCGTGTCTCATCATCACAGCGCGGGCGCCTGCCGAGGCGCGCCCCCTGAGCCCTGCGGGACTGACTTGACGGGCGACTACCCCGGCACAAGGGTGCCTACCTGCCATGAGTAACGAGATGAACGACGACGAAGCTCAGGAGTGCGTCCGCAAGCTCCTCAGTTACCTTGGTGACGACCCCGACAGGGAGGGGCTCAAGGACACGCCCCGACGCGTTCTTGGCGCGATGAAGGAGCATTTCCGAGGGTACACAGAGGACCCGGAAGCGCATCTCTCGCGAACGTTCAGCGAGGTCGAGGGCTACGACGAGCTCGTCCTGATCAGCGACATCGAGATCTACAGCCACTGCGAGCACCACGTGGTGCCGTTCGTCGGCAAAGCGCACGTGGCTTACATCCCCGACGGGAAGGTCGTGGGGCTGTCCAAGATCGCCCGTGTCGTGGACACGTTTGCCAAGCGACTCCAGGTCCAGGAAAAGCTCACCGCGCAGATCGCCAATGCCATCAACGAGACGCTGACCCCGCAAGGGACCGCCGTGATCCTGCAGTGCCAGCACTTCTGTATGTGCTACCGCGGCGTCCGCAAAGCCGGGTCCTGGACGACGACGAGCCGGCTAACGGGCTGCTTTCTGGAGGATGAAGCGGCACGTATGGAGCTGCTGACCCTGATTGGCATGCACCGGTCGATCGGCGGCGCGGGTAACTGAGCCGACTCGATCTCGTCACGATCGCGGCGTACAGTAGCCGCATGCGCGAGCAGCACTACGACTGGGTCATCATCGGATCGGGGTTTGGCGGAAGCGTTTCCGCACATCGCCTAACGCAAAAAGGCTACAAGGTCCTGGTCATCGAGAAAGGGCGCCGGTTCGCTGAGGAAGACTTCCCCAAGACCAACTGGGACTTGAAGCGCTGGATGTGGGACCCGGCGATGGGCCTCAAAGGCATCTTCAAGATGTCCTTCATGAAGCACATGACCGTGCTTCACGGCGTGGGCGTCGGCGGCGGCTCGCTCGTGTACGCCAACACCCTGCCCACCCCGAAGTCCGCTTTCTTCCAATCTGGGTCGTGGAGCGCGCTTGCTGACTGGGAGACCGAGCTCGAGCCCCACTACGCAACGGCCAAACGCATGCTCGGGGCCACTCCCAATCCCCTCATGACGAAGGGCGACCAAGTCATGAAGGAGATCGCGCAAGACATAGGACGCGAGGAGCACTTCCATCCCACTGAGGTTGCGGTCTACTTTGGCGAGCCCAACAAGAAAGTGCCTGATCCCTATTTCGAAGGCGAGGGGCCGGATCGCGTCGGCTGTACCTTCTGTGGTGCATGCATGACGGGTTGCCGAGTTGGGGCCAAGAACACGCTCGTCAAAAACTACCTGTACCTTGCTGAAAAGAACGGCGCGGAGGTGCTGCCAGAAACCGAAGTGACCGGCGTCCGGCCTCTCGATGACGGGGGCTACCGGGTCGATACCCGGCCCACGTTCGGCAAAGGGGACGCGAAGGGTTTTACTGCAGACCGCGTGATTCTAGCCGGCGGGGTGATGGGCACGATGCCGCTCCTGTTGCAGATGAAGGAGCTGGCTTCCGGCCTGCCTCGGCTGTCCGACCGCGTCGGTGATTTCGTCCGCTCGAACAGCGAATCGCTAATCGCCGTCCTCTCGCCGAAAAAGGGCACCAACTTTGCGAAGGGCGTCGCGATTACGTCCATTCTGCACACCGATGAGCACAGTCACATGGAGCCGGTGCGGTATGGGGCGGGCTCAGGGTTCTTCCGCACGATGCTCGCTCCGCACTCACCTGGGCCGACCGTCCTCGCGCGCATCTGGGGAGGGATCGTGGCGTTCATGCGTCAGCCGGTTCGGTGGCTACGGGCTCTCTTCGTCAGCGATATGGCCAAGCATTCACAGGTCCTGCTCTACATGCGCACGCTCGAGGGCACCCTCCGCATGAGGCTCGGTCGAGAGTGGAGG
>CAXMRM010000050.1:0-14822 GCA_964196015.1 uncultured Myxococcota bacterium | reverse complement strand
AACGCCGACGACCAGCAACGCGACCGAAGCGTCCGCGAAAGCGCCACGCAAATCGATGGGAGCGAGAGCCAGGTGCTTCTCGTGCAGGAGTAATCCGCGCGTCAACCACGGCGCCGCAAAGCACACCACGACGATCAGCGCCCAGCCAAGCCTTCCGTTCCAATCTCGCCGGTTCGGTTCGATGACGGGCAGTTATGAGCTATGCAATCGCGATGGCAAAGAGTTTCGCACCCGCGGCCGAGCGAAATCAGCAGCCGATCCTGGACGTCCTTCGGCGGGTGCTACCGCCGGCAGGGCTCGTTCTCGAAGTGGCGAGCGGAACCGGACAGCACGCGATCTTCTTTACCGAGCACCTCCCCGCACTGCGATGGCAGCCGACCGACGCATCCTCGGAGGCCCTCCAGAGCATCGGCGCATGGGTCGACGAAACGTCTCGCGAAAACCTCCTGCCTCCCCTCGAGCTCGACGTGCTGTCGCCCGAGTGGCCCGTCACGAAGGCCGACGCCTTGGTCTGCATCAATATGATCCACATCTCACCATGGGAAACGACCGAGGCGCTGTTTCGCGGCGCCAGCGAGCTGCTTGCCGGTGGCTCGGCTCTGATCACCTACGGCCCGTATCTGCTCCATGGCGAGCACACCGCGCCGAGCAACGCGGCGTTTGATGAAAGTCTTCGATCTCGCAACGCGCGCTGGGGCGTTCGCGACATCGATGAGCTCAGCGAGCTGGCTGGGCGAACAGACTTCACACTCGAAGAGCGCGTGGGCATGCCGGCCAACAACATGATTCTCGTGTGGACGCGGGACGCCTAAGAAGGCGATCCGGGCAGCGACGGATTCAAAAACAGCATCACGAAGTAGACGATGAAGACGATGATGAGGGTGATCCCTCGCTTGCGGCCGATGTGACTCCGCTCGTTGACCGCCATCAGCAGCAGCAGCAGCGTCACGCCCACCATGATCGGGAAGTCACGAACGACGACGGAGCGATCCACCTGGCCGGGCGCGATGATGCCAGGCAGCGCGAGCACGCCGAGCAAGTTGAACATGTTCGACCCGATGACGCCGCCGACCGCAATGTCGTCCTCCCCGCGGCGCGCCGCTGCGACCGAAGCGGCAAGCTCGGGAAGGCTCGTCCCGAGGGCAACCAGCGTCAGACCCACGACGAGCTCGCTGACCCCGAGGTCGCGCGCGATACCCACTCCACCCCAAACCAGCATCCGAGAGCCCATCAGAAGAAAGAGCAAGCCGACCACGAACGAGGTGATGGCCTTAACGGGGGGCAGCGAGTTGGGAGTGTCGTCGTTGTTGAAGCCTTCGGTGAGCGAGTCCAGCTCGTCCACCTGCTCCCGGTGGCCCTGCAGGCTGATCCAGGCGACCAACATGAACATACCAGCCAGCAACGCCATCCCCTCGACCCGGCTGAGCTCTCCATCCCAAAGAAAGGCCCAACCGATCGCCATGCACAGAAACAGCACCGGGATTTCACGAAAGAGCAGGCGTGAGTGAACCTGCAGCGGATGAACGAGCGCGGCGGCGCCGAGTACCAGCGTCACGTTGGTGATGTTCGAACCGATGGCGTTCCCGATGCCCATCTCGCGGCTGCCGGCCGCCGCGGCCATGCCGGAGACCAGCATCTCGGGCGCCGACGTGCCGAACGCGACAATCGTCAGCCCGATGACGAGGCGGCTGACCCCGAGATTGCGGGCAAGCCCCGCCGCCCCGTGTACGAAACGATCCGCTCCCCAGACCACGGCGACGAAACCCACGATGATCGCAGCGATTGGGTACAACAGCGTCAGGACGACCTCTTCGGCGAAATGAGGAACGGCTTAGTCTTGCTCAGGACCCAAGGCGCGCAAGCCCCGTGCAGATCGCGCTGGCAAAACCACCCCGCGGAGAGCTATAGGTGTCACAGCAAAGGAGGGGGAAGCATGGGTGAGCGCCTACGGGACAAGGTGGCGATCGTCACGGGGGCGAGTCGGGGAATCGGCGCCGCGATCTCGGCCAACATGGCCGAGGAGGGAGCCAAGGTCGTTCTCGTCTCGCGAAAGCTCGAAGGCCTGCAAGCAGTGGCCGACGAGATCCGGGGCAACGGGGGCGAGGCGATGCCGATCGCCTGCCACGTCGGCCACCCCAACCAGCGCGAAGATATGCTCGCCGAGGCGTTGAAGGCCTACGGCAAAGTCGACATCCTCGTGAACAACGCCGCGACCAACCCACACTTCGGCCCGATGCTCTCCATAGACGGAGGCGCCTGGGACAAGACCTTCGAGGTCAACGTCAAGGGCTACTTCGCAATGATCCAACTCGTCGCGGGCCACCTACAGCAGCGAAAGGCGAAGGGGTCGGTCGTGAACATTGCGAGCGTTGCGGCAATGATGGCGGCGCCGATGCAGGGTGTCTACGCGATGACCAAAGCCGCGGTGATCTCGATGACGAAAACGCTGGCCATGGAACTCGGCGGCTCGGGCATTCGGGTCAACGCGATCGCGCCGGGTTTGATCGAAACCAAGTTCGCGCAGGCATTGGTCGACAACGACGCGATTCGATCGAGTATCGTGAATCGAACCGCGGCGGGGCGGGTCGGTCAGCCGCGAGACATTGCGGGAGGCGCAGTCTTCCTAGCTTCGGACGAATCGGATTACGTGACGGGGGATATCATGGTCATCGACGGCGGGTGGACACTCGCATAACCGGGGGGCAGCCGATGATCGCAAAGCCGCCACCGCGCCGACCAGGGGCCGCGCGCAAGCTTGACTTGGTCGAGTTGCGTATCGCAAACCTGCGCCGAGAGCTCGAGGCAGAAACCGAGCCCATGAGCCAGGCGGCGATCCTCTACCAAGCGGGCGCGCTCTACGAGCACGAGCTCGAGCAGGTCTCCGACGCGATCGATCACTACCGGCAGGCACACGCCGTCGCGCCAGAGTTCCAGCCAGCCCTGATCGCTCAGCTGCGCATCGCGGAGCGCTCCACGAACGGACACGACCTGGCGGCGCTTCGTTCAGAGCACGTGGCAACGGCGCGAAGCCCCGCGATCAGCGCCGCTGCTCTCGTGGACTTGGCGGTTCATTCAGAGGATTGGGCATCGCTTCTACGAGAGGCTATCGCGCGATCTCCCGAGCCGGCCATGCCCGCCCTCATTCTCGAATGGCTCGCCGAGGCGCGTGGCGACGAGGGCGCCCTGCGACATGCCTTGCGTACCCAGGCGGAGCACGCGGCGGACCCCAGTCTGCGAGCCGCCCTGTGGATCGACGTGGCCCTGAGCGAGCTCGACGCTGGGCACCCCGACGAGGCGATCGACGCTCTCGACCACGCTTGCGAATCCGATGCTCTCGTCTGGCAGTCGAGGTCCCTACAGCTTCGGACCGCGAGGGAGCACGGGCGTTGGGATGTGTTCGTTCGCGCAGCGACTTCGATGGCACGCCTGCTCGAAGCAGCTGCGGAAGGCGACGAGATTTCCGACCCCTTGAACCTGTCGGTCCCGGAGGAAGAACGGCTACCGATGGCGGCGTTCTTGTGGCAAGAGGCGGCGTCGTGCAGCGCGACGCGGCTCGACGACACCGATGCGGCGTCGGGCTACATCGGTTCGGCGTTGCGCCTGTTCCCAGACCGGCGCGCAACTCGCTTGCAGGCGTTGCTCACCGAGGAGCGCCGAGGCGACCAAGCGGCGTTGGAAGCGGCATCTGAATGGTTTCTCACCATGGCGCCGGAAGATCCGGCGTTCGTGGCGCACGAGGTGCGGCGCGCCATGTCGAGCGAAGACCTCCAACGGGCCACGGAAACTCTCCGCGACGCGGCAACGCGGTACCCGAATTCCGACTACGCCCAAGCGGCGTTGGACGTGACCTTGATCCGCAGTGCGGCCCACGCGGAGCGGGCGGAACGGTTGCTCGAGCGGGCAGCAATCACGGACGGAGAGGCGCACGCTCGAGTCTCGTGGCACGCGGCACAGCTGACAGCCACGAGCCCGACGACGTCGAAGCAAGCGCAGTCGCTCTACAGCAAAGCGGCGGGCGCGGCCACGACCTCGAAGGAACGGATCCTACGCGAAGCTCTCGGCGCGGCACTTGTGGCGAAACAACCCGACGTGATCCTCGAGCGCTGCGACGAGCTGATGCAATGCGACATCCAGCCCGCCGAGCGGGCGACGCTCGCGTTTACCAAGTACGACGTGACGCAGAACGTCCTAGGAGCAGGTCAGGACGCCCAGCTGCTCCTGCGTAGCAACATTGGGGACCCGAACAGCCGGGCGTGGGCTCCTCACGTCGCTCGAGCCCAGGCGGCGTGGGAAGGCAACGCCGGCTTGCTGGCTCAGGCCCATGAGACGATCGCCGGACTCACGACGGGCGACATGCATCTCGGACACCTCAGCGCTGCGGGCCAGGCCTACGCGAGGAGCCGAGACTGGGGCGCTGCCGAGCGCGTCCTTGGGCAAGCGTTGCGCGCAGCTCCCGACGACCGCTACATCGTTTCGTTGCTCGATGGCGTCTTGCGTGAGGGAGGACGACCCGAAGACGCGGTTTCCTTCGCGCGCGAGCGGTCCCGCCGCGAATCGAGCCCCGCACTTGGGGAGCTGTCGCTCTTGCTCGCCGGCGCAACCGCCGAACGCAGCGGGAATCTCACGGTCGCTCGGGGCGCATACGAGCAGGCCCTGTTGGAAGCCCCGGACTCGCCCTCGGCCGCCCTGGCGCTGATCGACATTGCTCGCCGTCAAGACGACATGGGCGCGATGCTGCGGGGATATGCTCACCTCTCTGACGGTGTACTCGGTGGAGGAGTGCCAGAGCTCTACGCATTGCTTCGGGGCGACGCGCTCAGCTCCGGCAGCGACCCCCTGGCGGAAGCGAGCGACGCCTATGAGCGAGCGCTCGAGCACCCTACCACCGCACTTGCAGCCGCGGTCGCCCTGCTGTCGATGCCCACGAGACTCGCAACCGCCGATCAACGCTCGGCCGCTCAAGAGGCCCTTGCCGACGCCGCGCCTCAGGAGGCCGTCAATGGATTCGCTGCTGCCTATGGGGCGCTCCGCGCGTCCCTGGGCGAAGAGGGCTCGTCCGCCGGTGACGCCTGGCTTCAGCTCGCCGCGTTGGCGCCGACCGAGGGCTTGCGGGCCGAGGCGCTCCTCCAAGGTCTGCGCGCCGCACGGATCGCCCGAGGAGCCGAGGCTGCAGACGAGCTCTTCATGCTTGCCCAGGACGCCGAAGGCCTGGCGGAGCTCAACGCCGACGCGGCGGTCGCGATCGACGAAGCCCTCGCACCAGGTGACGACGCGGAAGTCCGCGCCAATGCTCTCGAGAGAAAGCTGCGCCACAGCGAAGCCCTCGCACGTGGCGCACTCGATGCCGCGTATTGCCGTGCGCTGGTGGAAGCCGATCGGGGCGCCGAGGCCGTCGCGCTGCTCAGCAACGCGGTCGACGAGCGGCCCGATGATCTCGCGTTGTGGGAAACCCTCCGAAGCGCGGCACGCCAGGCGCAACAGTGGCCGCTGGTCGCTCAAGCTTGCGAGCGGCTCGCACCCTTCGTCGAAGGCTCGCTGCAGGCCGATCTGTTGGAGGAGGCCGGCGTGGTTCGATTGGATTGCCTCGAGCAGTACCAACAAGCCGAAGACCTTTTCAGACGCGCACTCAAAGAAGACCCAACGCGCGAGATCGCCTTCCGCCGTCTACACGACCTGCTCGCGGAGCGAGAGGACGCCGAGGCCCTAGAAGAGCTCGTGTCCGAACGACTTGCCCTGGGCGGACCTAAAGATCGACTCGATCTGCTCTACGAACGCGCCCGCCTTCTACGCGGGTTCAGCGATCGGCCCGGCGCGCTCGAAGTGCTCAACGAGGTATTCACCTCGCAACCGGACCATGCCGGCGCGTTGGCCTTGGCAGCGGAAGTGCACGTTTCGCTCGAACAATGGGCGGAGGCGGTCGCGTGCCTGCAGCGGCTATCGGAGGCGAACATCCCCGACGAACAGCGCCGGCTCGCTCACCTCGGCGCCGCAGATTTCCTCGAAGCTCACCTCGGCACGAAAGACGAGGCGCTGGGCGAGTTGCGCGCGGTGGAAGCTCTCGGCCTCGCCGACGCGCAGACGTGGATACGAATCGCTGCGCTCGAAACGGGCTTCGACAACCGCGGAGCTGCCGTCGAAGCCTATACGCGCGCGCTCGAGGCGGAGCCGACAAACGCGGTTGCGATCTCCGACCTGGTCGAGCTCCTAGACGAAGTGGACAAGGGCGCCGTCCTGTCGACGTACGAGCGCGCGATTTGGGAGCTTATCGACCGCGGCGAGCTCGAAGGGTCACTCCTCGAAGGTCTGAGAAACGCCGCGCGGTGGCGAGGACAAACGAAACGCGCGGCCGCAGCTCGGGCGGTGCAAAGCGCGCTCGGCCTTGCGTCCTCGGCCGATGACGGCGGCGCCCCGGACCTCGGCAACTTCTCGGTCGCCGCGGTTTGGGATCCCGACGCCAACCCCGTTCTCCAGCAGGTCGTGCTTCGAGCGGGCCCCGCCTTGTCCAAGGATCGTCTGCGCATCAAGAAGTCCGCCCCGAGCGATCCGATTTGCGGTGAGCTCGAGCAACTGTCGCAGCGCTTTGGGGCCCGCGCCGGGTCGATCGGGCTGTCGGATGACCTTGCCACGGTGATCGCCCGAACCGGCCGCGACGGCGAGATCGATTGGGTAGCTCCTCGCGTAGCGCAAGCGGGCCTCGGTGACGTAGGACGATTCGTCGCGGGACGTCTCGCCTGGGCGGCGCCACTTGGCGCAACGTGGCTGCTCGATTGCTCTCCGCAAAAGGTGGCGGGCACGCTGGCGGCCGTCCTTCGCGTCGCGCGCTGCGAGGTCGCCCCTGGCGAACCGGCTCTGCCCGCGGTCGACGTCAAGCTTCGGCGAGCGGTGCGCAGGGCCGTACAGGAGGCGGTCGGCGAGACGAAGCTGGATCCGTCCTCGTTGCTCGCGTTCGCCCGAAGCCTCCAGCGCAGCGCCGACCGAGCTGGGTTGCTGGCATCGGGTGACATCGCGGCCGGACTCGCCACGCTGCTGCACGGCAAAGCAAGCCTGGACGCGCTAAGGAGGTCTGCCCGCGGCCTCGACCTGCTTCGATTCTGGATCGACGCCGAATCTCCGCTGTCGGGGAACCATGGCTGAGGACGATCTGTCTCCCGCGGACCGCCAGTCGGAGGCGTCCTCGTTTGATTTCGACGAGAATGCCATCGCCACGCTGCTCGACACCTTCGTCGAGACGCAAACAGGCCCGCAAGCGAAGCGCGTCAGCCGCCCTTCCGACCCATCGGACTCCGGCGCACAGGCGGCGCAACGCACGGTTTTCCAGAACACGTCATGTCATGAGGCGCTGCCCCTCGTCGGCGACACGCCAGAAACGAAGAAGCGACGCGTCAATCTCCTCGAGGCACTGGCCGAACGCGCGGTCGGCTCCGCGCGTGCACGGCTCCTGACTTCGACCGCGGAGCTCCACGAGCAACTCGGCGACAGCGCCGCCGCTACGCGAGACTACGAACGAGCACTGGCGTCTGACGCCCGGGACGTGGTCGTGCTCCGAGCGCTGCGGCGGCTCGCCATGCAACGCGAGGACTGGACGGCGGCGGCGGATGCGTTGGAAAAGGAAGCCGCGCTCGAGCTGGGCACGGCCGAGCGGGCATCGGCGCTCAAGTTGCTCGCGCGCATTCAGCTCTCGAAGCTCCGTGATCCCGCGGCGGCCGAACGGGCTGCCACACACGCCGCCGAGCTTCGACAAGACGACTTCGTGGCGCGGATTCTCATCGCGTCGGCGCGTCTGGCACGTGGCGACGCAGCACGTGCCGCAGAGGCCCTCACGGCCGCTGCAGCACGTTGGCCGCACGCCGAAGCGCAAGCGGTCATGCTCTTGCACGCCGCACAGATCATGGAGAGCGCGGGTGCGCTCGAGCCGGCGAGGAGCACATACTGCCGCGTCCTCGAGCTTCAACCCAACTTGCTCGCGGCCCACCTCGGCGTGATTCGCGCGGCGCGTGGGCTCGGCGATACGGGAGCCGCGCTCGAATCACTGCACACAGCGGCCGAGCGCGCCCCAACGTCGATCGCGGTCGCGCTCCGACGAACCGCCGTGGGCGCGAGCCAAGCGAGCGGTCGGCACGGGGCAGTGATCGCGCTCCTCGACGAAGCTGAGGACACCGCATCGCTTTGGACTCTCGCCGAGGCTGCGGCGCTCGCTGGCGACACGCAAAGAGCGATCGAATCGCTGGGCGCCAGCGCCTCGGACCAGACGCCCGAAGCGCGTGTGGTGAGCAGCGCGCGGCGCGCCCGCCTCCACGCCGAGCAGAGCGAGCAGGCGGGACTCGAGCATGCGGCGCGCGACGCGCAGCACGAGCCGAGCTTGGGCCCCTATCTGCAGGCCTCGAGGCGCCTGGTCGCGGCGGGTGCCGACGACGGAAGCGAGGTGCAGCGATTGCTCGAAACGCTGTCCGACGAGGCAGAGAGCGTTTCGTCGAGCATGGTTCGTGCCGACGACGCGGCACGCGGCGGAGACGGCGCGTCTTTCGTGGCCTCGCTCGAACGCGAGCTCGATGAAACTCCGGACGAGCTCGCCGCGGGGGCAGCTCTGGCGATCGCTGAAATCGCTGAAGCCACGGGTGTGACCGACCGCCAAGCGGCCTTGCTCCGCGCGGAGAACCGCGTTCCGGGCAACCCGATGATCGGCAGAGCCCTGCTTCTCCACGACGAGGATCTCGAGCGTCACGCTCGGCGATGGATGGACGAGGGTGACGCGACGACCGGCGCCCGCAGCGCGTTCGCCTTCACGATGGCAGCACGGCTCGCGCCGCCGGGCACCGAGGCGGCAATCGGCGCGTGCGAAGCCGCTTTGGCACAGGAGGCGGACTACTGGCCCGCGCTGTGGGAGCTCGAAGACAACCTGGGCTCGCGGGAAGTCCGGGCCGCGAGCGCCGCCACCCAGGCTATGCTCGATCCGGCAAACACGGTTTCGGGCAGGCTACGCGCCTCCATGTGGACACCCTCTGTGAGCGAGCGCTCGGCACATGCCGAAGCGGTCTTGAATCCGGGCGCTCCCGATCCTCTGCTCGTCGAGCACCTTTTCGAAGCAACCGGCAACGCCACCGAGGCTGCTGGCGACCTCTTGGTGCTGGCGGCGCGCCAACTGGACTTGGTCCCCTACCTCGAGCGCGCAGCCGCTTCGTATCGATCGGCTGGTCTTCCCGATAGAGCCGCAAAGGTGCTCAGAGAAGCCTCCGCCGCGCGCCCGAACGACGCAGCGATTCGTGCGCAACGAAAGGACGCAGAGCTGCAGGCATCGGAGTTCGCGCGCTTGACTGACTCGGCGATGCGCCGTGCACGCGAGGCCACTGACGATGCGGGGCGACTCGGCGCGTTTTCTGCAATGGCCGAGGTCGACCGGCTCGCGCGCCGCGACATGCAAAGCGCGCGCTTAGCACTTCAGTCGATCGCCGAGATACGCCCCGATCACGTCCCGACAGCCCGTGCCCTCGAATGGGACGCTCTTCGGGAGAACGACACGGAGCGGATCCGCTCGAGCGCCCGCCGTCTTTTAGAAGCCCTCCCGTCGAACAGCGCGGACCGGCTGGCGAGGTACAGGCTCGTGTTCGAACTGCTCAAGGCCGATCCGGACATCATGCAAGCCGACCTCGACAAGCTGCTGCGCGGCATCGACGATGCGCTCGGAGCGGACCCGGGCTTCGCGAGACGGGTGCTCGGCGCGGCGCACGCGAAGGGCGACTCGATGCTCAGCCTGCAGGCGCTCAAGGCGCTCCAAGCTGCTCTCGACGACGACCTCGAGCGTGGCGCGCTCGCGCTCGACGCCGCGCACGTGCTTCAGGGCATGGGAGACCCGGAGCGCGCGCTCGAGGTCTTGGACGCGGCCCAGGGCCATCCTTTGGCGCGCGAAGGGGAAGCGCGGCTCCTGCAGGCCTCAAAGCGGTGGAAGAACGCGGCAGCCGTCTATCAAGACGCCGCCGCTCGGGCCAAGGACAGCCGTCGCGCCGCGTCGTTGTGGCGGGAGGCCGCGTGCATCTTCGAAGAAGAGCTCGAGGATCACGGCAGCGCCATCGACGCATGGGTCGCCGCCGCGAACTGCGACGTCACCTACCTCGATGTGTACCGACGCCTCGCAGCTCTCTACCGAAGCGGAGGCCAACTAGACTCGCTCGCCACCCTCACCGATGCGCGCATCGACGCTGGCGCCGATACCCCGACGCTCGTGGGGCTCCTACTCGAAAAGGCCCGTCAACGTCGCGAGCGGGGTGACGTGGACGGCGTCATCGACGCGCTGCAGGAATGCCTGGAGCTCGACCCTCATCATTTCGCCGCCCTCAAGGAGCTCGTGGACACGCACCGCGCCGCGCAAGACTGGCTGGGCGCCGCCGAAGCCTTGATTCGTATCGCACGCTTGAACCGCAGCACCGATGAGCAGATTTGGGCGTTTTCTCAGCTCGCGGAGACCTATGACGTCCATCTTCAAGACCTCCCGCGCGCCGAAGCCTCGCTGCGTCGTGTGGCCAAGCTTGCGCCGGCCCACGTCCAAACGCTGGATCGCCTCGCGTCCGTGCTGAGCCGCCAGCACAAAGCCCCGCAAGCCGCGATATTGCTCGAAGAGCTGATCCGGCGCGCTGGCAGCGATGCGCAGAACCGGGACTATCGGATTCGGTTAGCGACCGCTGTCGAGTCGGCGGGCCAGGCGCGACAAGCCGAGCTCATGCTCGAGAATCTACGGGCCGAGCAGCCGACGGAGCCCGACGTGATCCTCGCCGTCGCGGACTACTACCAACGCCAGGGCGCCGGCCGCGCCGAGGCGATGCATCTAAACCGCGCAGTGAGTGACCTGCGGACCGCCATCGATGCCCATCCCGACAACGAAGGCTTGTGGACGACCCTGGTGCGCGTGCTCAACCGACGGCACGGTCCTGGCCCCGCTTCCTGCGCCGCCAGCGCGGCAATCGCGATCGGTCATCCGGCATCCCTCTTCGAAGGCGACGTCGCCAATCAAGACCAAGCCTTGGGCGAAGCGAAGGTTCCCTTGTCGAACGTCATCGATAGTATCGTGGCGCCGCGCGGCCTGCCGCAGACCGTGCGGCGCCTCTTCGCGTTGTGTGAGCACTCGTTCGACAAAGTGTTGCCGTTCGACGCCAGCGCGTGGCGCCTGCGCAGGCCATCGGGGCCACACCGAGGCCTGATCGAAGAAGCGGGCGCCGTCGCCGAGATCCTCGGGATCAGCGAGCCGCGCTTGAAGGTGACGTACGTCGCACCCGCGGCATGCATGCCGATCGGCGGCGACCCGCCTACCGTCGTTGTCGGCGGGAACCTTCACGAACTGACCACCCCCCGGGAACGGGTGTTCCTGTTCGCGCGCGCCTTGAAGATAGCGAGCAACCATCTGGCGCCTGCGCTGCGCGCGCGTCCGGAGGACCTCGACGTCGCGCTGCTCGCGCTGCTTCGAGGTCACGACGCTAGCCGTGCGCAGCAGCCCGAGCCTCGGGAGATGCAGGACCTCCGCAAGAAGCTACTCAAAACCGTGCCTCGCCGTTGGCGCGACGAGGTGGAGAGCTTGGTGCTGGAATTGCGGGGCGACGCGGGATTCTCGACGCGAGCTGTTCCATTCGCAATCGCCGAGCTCGGAGACCACGCGGCCCTGACCCTAACGGGGGATGTCCCCTCGGCGGCGAACGCACTGCTCAAAATCGCCGGGCACGACGTGCCGACCAGCGCCGCAGGCCGCCTGAACGCGATCCGGAAGACCCCGGAGGCATGGGCAGTGGTTCGCTTCGCGATCAGCGACGCACATTTTGAAGCTCGGGCCCAAGCTGGTGTAGATCCCTAGAACCATGCGATTGGGTTTCATCGGTCCTGCCAAAACGGACGCGGCCGCTCTCGAGCAGGCCGCCAAGCTTCTCATTTGCGACTTCGAGGTCGACACGGTCATCTATCTTGGGGATGACGACGCCCTTCGCGAGTTCACAACTGCGCACGAGTCGGAGAACGGAGGCCGCACGATCGAGCAGCAAGTCGCCGAGGTCGCGGCGACAGGCTCCCCGGACGATATCGAGGACGTCCTGCGAAAGCTCCGAGGGGCACGCTACCTCGGCAAGTTACGCGTCGCGCCAGCGCCTCCAACCCGCGCGATGGAAATGCTCGACGATCGCATCGTCCTAGTCGTGCGAAACAAGTCGACCATCGGCGAAGAGGACGTCATCAACTCCAACGTCGTCGTCTACGGCGATGCCAAGGAGTTGATGTTCAAGCGCTTTGGGCCCCGTTGCTTCTTCAGCCCAGGGCCTCTCGATGTGGGACATGTCGGCCTGCTCGACGACCAATCCGAAGCCGGGGGAGTGGTGTTGAAGGCGATCGACCTGAGCGGCGAGGTCCGTTGGAGCAAGCCGATCCAGGGCCGGGGCGCCAAGGTCATGGTAGCGCCGTGACGAAGCGGCGGGTTGCGATCTATGGGGGAAGCTTCGATCCGCCCCACATCGGGCATGTTCTGTCGGTCGCGTGGGCTCTCTCGGCAACCGAGGTCGATGAGGTGTGGATCATCCCAACCTGGAAACATGCGTTCGACAAAGAGCACGGCGCGTCGTTTGAAGAGCGCATGTCCATGTGCGAGCTCGCCTTCGCCCTTTTCCGAGACCTCGAGATCTCCGACATCGAGCGGCGTATCGGGGGCGTCAGCCGGACGCTCGATACCCTCGACGCGCTCAAGACCGAGCACCCCGAGGCGCTCTTTCGCCTGCTCGTTGGCGCCGACGTCCTACCCACGACCGATCGTTGGCACCGCTGGGACGAGATCGTGAAGGCCGCGCCTCCGCTCGTGGTCGGTCGCCAAGGCTATCCGGTTCCGGAGGAGTGCCCGGTCTCGATTCCAGACATCAACTCGACCGACATCCGCTCCGAGCTCGACAACGCCGGCGATATCACCGGGCTCGTGCCCACCGCCGTCATCGAACACATCCGATCGCACGGCCTCTACCAAGGCGAAGGATGAACATCCTGATCATCGGGCGTGGCCGGGTCGGGAACGCGCTGCGACGATCGCTGGAATCGAGCGGGCTGCACGACGTGGTCGCAGCAGGTCGCCGATGGAAACGATCGAGCCTGCAAGCTGCCGACGCAATCGTCCTCGCGGTCTCCGATGACTCGATCAAAACGGTCGCCCGGACGATCGCCCCGGACCTGAAACCAAGCGCGACGGTTCTGCATTGTGCGGGCGCTCGGGGAACCGATGAGCTTCGCGCTTGCGAACTGCGTGGCGCCGCGGTGGGCATCATGCACCCATTGGTTTCGTTCCCGAGCACGCGCAGCAACCCGAGCCTTCAAGGCACGACCTTCACCGTGAATGGGTCGAGGCGTGCCATCGCGGCGAGCCGGCGTATCGCGCAAGCGTGCGGCGCGCGCGTAGTCGTCGCCCAGACCGATGACGGGGGCTACCACGCCGCCGCCGCCCTGGCCGCGAACGGTGCTGCGGCGCTGGCGTTCGTGTCGGTCGGTGTACTCGAGCGCCTCGGGTTCGAAAAGCGTGCCGCCGAGCGCGCGATCGGCGGGCTGCTGCAGAGCGTGGGCGAGAACGTCCAGAGCCTCGGCGTTCCCGGCGCCCTCACGGGTCCGATCGCGCGGGGCGAGGCGGAGGTTGTCGCCAACCACCGAGGAGCGCTCCGACGCGTGAGGCGGGATGCGCTCTCCGCCTACGACGCGGTCGTTCCGATCATCGTGAAGTGCGCCCGAGCCGCGGGACTTTCACAAGCCAAAGCATCGAAGATCCTCCGCACGCGAAGGGCCTGAGGGCCGTCGTTACTCCGCGGCTTCGACCGAGCCTTCGAGCGGCTCGAAGCGAAGGCCTTCCGCGTCGCCCACCACACGGATGCGATCTCCGCGGTGAAATTCACCGCCGAGGATCGCGGCCGCCAATGGCGCTTCGATCATCCGCCCGATCGCGCGACGCATGGGACGCGCGCCGAGCTCGGCGTCGTATCCGCCGAGCGCGACCAGCGAATCGATCGCGGTGCCATCGACGCTGAGCTCGACACCCTGTCGCTCACGGAGCTGCTGGGCAACGCCCGCTGCCATTCGGCGCGCGATCTCGCGGACCTCGTCACGGCTGAGCGGACCGAAGAACAACGGCTCGTCGATACGGTTCCAAAGCTCTGGCGGGAGCGCGCGCCGTGCTGCCGCCACGCCGGCGGAGCATCCGTCGTCCGATCCCGCCGAGGCGCCCTGGAAGCCGATTGAGCTCTGGCTACGATTGGAGTGCTGCGCACCCAGGTTCGAGGTCATGGCGACGATCGTGTGCGTGCAATCGACGGTCCTGCCCTTCCCGTCCGTGAGCCGGCCGTCTTCCAGCAGCGGCAGGAGCGACTGGAGCACGTCCATGTGCGCCTTTTCGATCTCGTCGAGCAAGACGAGCTGATAGGGCCTATGACGAATCGCTTCGGTGAGCTGGCCACCGGTTTCATGGCCGATGTAGCCGGGAGGCGCGCCGATCAGCTTGGCCACCGCATGGGACTCGCTGAGCTCGCTCATGTCGATGCGAGTCATCGGGCACCCCGTGAAGAAGAGCTCGTTCAATGCGCGGGCAGTTTCGGTCTTGCCGACACCGGTTGGACCGAGGAATAGGAACGTCGCGAGCGGACGGTGTCCATGGAACCCGGCCGCGCCCTTACGGAGCGCATCGGAGATCCGGATCATGACGTCGACATGACCGACTACGTGCTCGGCGAGGTGCTGCTCGAGCTCGAGGAGCTTTTGCGAGTCGGTCACCAAGAGCCGCTCGACCGGGACGCGCAGCTTCTCCGCGACGACCTGCGCTACGGCTTCGCGAT
>CAXMRM010000049.1:0-10212 GCA_964196015.1 uncultured Myxococcota bacterium | reverse complement strand
CTCGGCGACTTGAGCGAAGGGAGCCGGGTGCACCTCGAACGTGCGCTTGAGCTCGGCGACCGTCTAGGCGGTCACTTGGTCACCGGCCACGTCGATGGCGTCGGTACGCTCGTGGCGCGGGCTCCCGAGGGAGACTACGTGCGCGCAAGCTTCGAGGTTCCCAAGAGGCTCGCGCCATTCCTGGCGCCCAAGGGCTCGATCACGGTCAACGGGGTGAGCCTGACCGTGAACATCGTTGCAGGCACCCGTTTCGACGTGATGCTGGTGCCGTACACCCTCGACGAGACGACATTCGGGGAAATTCCGAGCGGCACCCGGGTCAACCTCGAGGTCGACATTCTCGCCAAGTACGTCGCGAGCCTGACGGGCAAGCCCGGCGTCGACGCCCCCGAGAGCTGAGGATTCGCAGGGGTCCACTGGAAGGGCTGGCACTTTCGCGTCATGGTGGCGGCCATATGGCGAGCGCAATCGAGCGGGTCGTCGCCGCGTTGGATGACATCCGAAAAGGAAAAATGGTCATCCTGGTCGACGATGAGGACCGCGAAAACGAAGGCGACGTGTGCATGGCCGCCGAAATGGCGACCCCTGAGGCGATCAATTTCATGGCACGGCATGCGCGTGGGCTGATTTGCCTCAGCCTGACCGAGGACCGGATCCGTCAGCTCGACCTGCCGATGATGGTCGATGACAACCGCTCGTCGCGTTCCACGGCGTTCACGATTTCGATCGAGGCCCGCAAAGGCGTCACGACCGGCATCAGCGCCGGTGACCGCGCGCAGACGATCCTGACCGCAGTCGCCGATGACGCAGGGCCCGCGGACTTGGTGAGCCCCGGTCACGTGTTCCCGCTCAAGGCGGTGCCCGGCGGCGTCCTGCAGCGTACGGGGCACACCGAGGGCTCCGCCGATCTCTCACGGCTCGCAGGCTTGAAACCAGCGAGCGTCATCTGCGAGATCATGAAAGACGACGGCACGATGGCTCGCTACCCAGACCTGGTCGCCTTCGCCGAGGAGCACGGACTACGCCTGCTGAGCATCGCTGACCTTATTCAATACCGACTGTCACGCGAGCGCCTGGTCACCAGGATTCGGCACACGCCGGTCGAGATGCCTACGGGGCGCACATGGACCGCTTCCGTATACCGGGTCCAAGCCGGCCGCCAAGAACAATTCATGGCGCTGAGCTTCGGTGAGATCACCTCGGAGCCGACGCTGGTACGCGTGCATCGCGGCAGCGCGCTTGGGGATGCGTTTCAGGTGCGCATGGGCGATCGGGTGCACATCACCGACTGCGTCGCGGCGATCGAGCGCGCGGGCAAAGGCGTCATCCTGTTCTTGCCCGGACGCCCCGATCCCGAAACCGATCTCGCGTTCTACCTCGACGAGCCGATAAGGCGCCCACCCGAAGAGCCGGGCGTGGTGCTGCGCGAGTACGGATTTGGCGCGCAGGTACTCTCCGACCTCGGACTTCAGCGCTTGCGCGTGCTCACGAACCGGCCGCGGCGCATCCCGAGCCTAGACGCCTACGGACTCAATGTCGTCGAACAGCTCCAGGTTTCTCCGGGCGGCGAGCTGACCCCCGTCCCAGCGCAGCAGCCACGGGACGCGAAATGAGCGGCGATCGCAACCGACCTCTGCTCGAGATCGAGGCACCCGAGGACGCACGATTTGCCATCGTATGGTCTCACTTCAACCATTCGGTGGTGAGCAAACTCCTCGAAGGCGCCAAGGCGTGCTTTTCGGAGTACGGCGTGCCCGACGATTCGATTTACGTCGTCGACGTGCCCGGCGCGTGGGAGCTTCCGTACGCTGCACAGCAACTAGCGCAGAGCGAGCGCTTCGACGCCGTGGTCGCGCTCGGCGCGGTCATTCGCGGAGGCACACCGCATTTCGACTATGTCTCGGAGGGCACCGCGCTGGGTCTCGGGCGCGTCACCTTGGACACCGGCGTTCCGGTGATCTTCGGCGTGCTCACCACAGACGACGAAACCCAGGCGTTTGCGCGCGCGGGCGGCACGCATGGCAACAAAGGCCGTGACGCTGCGTTGACCGCGATCGAGATGGCCGTCTTCAACAGGAAGCTTGAGGACGATGGGATCACGACGACAAGGCCGTGAAGCCGCGCTGCGCATCCTGTACTTCATGGATGTGTCGAACGTGAGTGGAACGCAAGCGATCAAGTCGTACTGGGGACACCTCACCGGTAATGACGAGCCATCCGAAGGGGTCGACTTTGCGAACCAGCTCGTGCATGCCTACGCCGACCACGAAGACGAGATCAACGAGATCATCCGCTCCGCCAGCCACCATTGGCGCCTTGAACGAATGCCGATCGTCGATCGCAACGTGCTCCGCGTCGCCATCGTCGAGCTTCGTGAGATGGGCGACATCCCCAAGCGCGTTACGCTCAACGAAGCCGTCGAACTCGCCAAGCGGTTCGGCTCGGAAGGCAGCGGCGCTTTTGTCAACGGGGTCCTCGATCGCATCGCTACCGAGCTAGGCAAGTCGTGATCGCGTATGACTTCGTCTCCGCCGCACCACAGAGCTTAGACGAGCTCCAAACCGAACTCATCGTCCTGCCGTTCTTCTCCGACGAACGCCCACTGTGCGGTGCGGCTGGGCTCATCGACTGGCGCCTTTGCGGAGCGCTCTCGAGGAGGCTCATGGCCGGCTATCTCGACGGTAGCTTCGGCGAAAAAGCCATGATGACGGCACCGCCGAAGCTCAAATCCGAGGGGCTGCTGCTCGTCGGCTTGGGCGCGAGCACCGCGTTCGACACCGGAGTTGCCGAGAGGGCGTGCGCACTGGTCGTAGAGGCGTTAACGGACGCCAAGGTGTCGGTCGCGGCGCTCGCCTTGCCGGGACGGAGCATGGGTCTGTTGCCCGCACTCGAGGCCATGCAGCTCTGGCTCACAGCAAGCCCCCGCCATGGCGAGCTCGAGGAGGTCAGCATCATCGAACGCTTAGAAGAGCATCACGCCCTCGACTTGCTTTTCGACGGCTTGCGGCGTCAGGCCGAATCACCGCTCGACTAACGTCGCTTGGTCTTCTTAGCGAGCGGCTTGCCCCGTTTCTTCGGGGTGCCCCGCTTCTTCGTGACCTTGGCGCGCTTCTTCGGCGCCGCTCCCCGTCTTTTCGGGGTGGCCTTCTTCTTGGCAGCTGCGCCCCGTTTCTTCGGAGTGCCCCGCTTCTTCGTGACCTTGGCGCGCTTCTTCGGCGCCGCTCCCCGTCTTTTCGGGGTGGTCTTCTTCTTGGCGACAACCTTCTTGGCCGCCGCCTTCTTGGCGACAGCCTTCTTTCGCTTGATCGCGTCGGCTTTCTTCTTCGCCGCGGCCTTCTTCTGCTTCAGCACGTCGGCCTTCTTCTTGGCCTCGGCCTTCTTCTTCGCAGCCGCTTTCCTCTTTTCGAGCGCAGCTTGGTTCTTCTCCGCCGCCTTGCGCTTGGCTTCCTCCTTCATGAGCCTCAGCAGCTTGGCCTTCTGCTCGGCTTCAGCCTTCTTCTGGGCGGCTGCGGCTTGCCGGCGCACAGCCTCGGCCTTCTTCTTGGTTTCAGCCTTCCTCTGGGCTGCTTCCTTACGCGCCTCGGCCTGGGCCCGGGCGAGCTCCCGGAGGTCGATCGTCTTGGACTCGACCCGCTTACGGGTCTTTTTGGGCTTCGCCTCTTCCTCGTCTTCCTCCACCTCCTCGACCGGAAGCCGGGGAGCGGGAACGAAGGGGCGCCTCGGCGCCGGCCGACTCGCCTTGATGCCAGAGAGCGGCAGATGCCCTGCCTTCTTCGCGGCCTCATAGGCGACCCGCATCGCGTCTGGCTCGCTGAAATACTTGGTCATCGGCTCGAGGTAGAGCCTCTTCCAGAGCTTCTCGCAGGCTTTTCCGAGGCCCTGCGGGATCTTGCTGTGGGTCACCTCGACCTTGGTGCCGCCAGCCACAGGCTCAAATGTGATATCTACGTGCGAGTCGCTGGAACCCTTGGGGAAATCCCGGGTCCGCCAGGTCATCGCGATCCGGCTTCCCGTCACCAGATAGACATGGGTCGCATCCATGAAACCATCATCGGTGACCACTCGACCGCCTACCCAAGGGTCCACCGTAGCCCGCGCTCCCGTGAAAGCGGAGTGATGACGTTCATCCATCCACGCGGAATAAATACGGTTTGGGCTCGCAGGTATCACGGACGAGACAGTGAATTCTTCCGTGTCCATCGTCCTCAAGTTCATTGACTCGCTGGCCTGTATAAGTCCAGGAAACTCATTTGAAAACCAGAAAATTGCACCCGGTCTGCGTCAGAAGCGTCATCTATGACGTTCTTGTAAGCTATTCGGGCGATTTCTGCACGTCCAAGCTCAGATCGTACAGGCTCTCTTGACCCCGTCCGCGACCGTGCTTCGATGCAATGCCCCATGCCGCAGCTAACTCCCCGGCACCAGTTCTGGATCGACCGCGGAGGAACGTTCACAGACTGCATCCACCGTGACAGGGACACGGGCGCCCTCCAGGTCACCAAGGTGCTCTCCTCGGATCAGGCCCCGCTCCAGGGCATCCGCGCGCTCCTGGGGCTCGGGGCGGGCGATCCGATCCCGCCGAGCGAGGTACGCATGGGGACGACCCTGGCCACCAACGCGCTCCTCGAGCGGAGCGGCTGCCGGTGCGTCCTCGTGGCAGATGAAGGGCTCGGAGACTTGATCAGAATCGGCGATCAGACGCGGCCGGAGCTGTTCGCGCTCGACATCGAAAAACCCGAGCCGCTCCCCGAGGCGGTCATCGAGGTTGGCGCCCGGATGACGGCCGATGGGTCGCTCCTTGCGGACCTCGACTCGGAGTCGATCCGCCACGCGCTCGAAGAGGCGCGCCGCCGTGGCGCAGAATCGGTGGCCGTCGCGTTGATACATGCATATCGCGATGACGCGCTCGAGCATCGAGTGGCAGCAATCGCAAAGGAGGTTGGCTTCACGCACGTCTCGGTGTCCAGCGAAGTTTCAAACGAGCTCGGCCTACTCGGCCGCACGGACACCGCGGCCGCCAATGCGTACCTCACGCCGTTGCTAACGCACTACATGACGGAGCTCGAGAAAGAGCTCGGAGCCGGCCGGCTGCGCATGATGCAAAGCAACGGCGGGTTGGTTGACGCTTCGGGCTTCATCGGGCGCAACGCGGTGCTGTCCGGTCCGGCCGCGGGCGCCGTCGCGACAGGCGCAATCGCAGACGAGCTCGGTCTCTCGGAGGTGATCGGTTTCGACATGGGCGGCACTTCGACCGACGTGTCGCGCTACGCCGGCGAGGTGTCGAGAGTGTTCGCAAGCCAGATCAGCGGAATTCGGATCCACGCACCGATGATCGAGATCCACACCGTCGCTGCGGGAGGCGGCTCGATCTGCAAACTCGAAGGAGAACGCATGACGGTCGGGCCGCAAAGCGCTGGCGCGGACCCTGGGCCGCTTTGCTACGGAAAACCCGACGCCGACGAGCTCACGCTGACCGATGTGTCGCTTTGCCTGGGACGCGTCGCGGCCGACCGATTTCCATTTGCGCTGAACGAAGAAACACCATGGAAGAGGCTCCATGAGATCGCCGCTTTGCTCGGCACGGCAGGCGTGGAACGAAGCGCCGCAGACGTTGCACATGGCTTCCTGCGCGTCGCCGTGGAGAACATGGCGGCGGCGATTCAGAAGCTGTCCGTCGGCCGCGGCCACGACGTGCGCACCCACGACATGGCCGTCTTCGGGGGTGCCGGCGGACAATACGCGTGCCTGATCGCGCGCAGGTTGGGGATTCGGAACTTGGTGTTCCATCCGTATGCTGGCGCGTTGTCGGCATTCGGAATGGGGGTCGCCGACTTCGAGTGGCACGGCGAACGAGACGCTGGGCGCACGAGCTTGGACGAGCCGCTGCCCGAACGATGGCAACACGCGTTCGCGGAGCTCGAGGCTGCCGGGCGTGCGGCACTCCAGCGGGACTCTGGCTCCGGCGCTCGATGGAACGTCCGCCACCAAATTGCGCTTCGCTACCGCGGCACCGAAACGGCGCTGACTGTCGACTGGGGCGACTCGAGCGCCATGCGCTCGGCGTTCGAGACACTTCATCGGCGCGAGTTCGGATACGTTCGGCCCGAGCACCTCGTCGAGGCAGCCACACTGCGGGTCAGTGTCGTACTGAGAGGCGCCAAACCGGCACTGCCTGCCGCCAAGCGCGGCGCGGACAAACCCACGCGCACCACGATGCTTTGGTCTGGTGGGGAGCTGGTCGAAGCGCCGGTGTACCGCCGGGAGAGCTTCCCTATCGGCACGGAAGTCCGGGGACCCGCGCTGGTGTTGGATGCAACCGGAACGGTCGTCGTCGACGCAGGCTTCGTCGCGCTTCGAAACGAGCGTGACTACCTGATCCTCCGAGACACCGAAACGACCGTCGAGCAGGACACCGCTGACACGCGCGTCGACCCCGTCCTCCTCGAGGTCTTCAACAACCAGTTCAAGTCGATCGCCGAACAGATGGGCGTGGTGCTGCAGCGCACCGCGATGAGCACCAACATTCGCGACCGCCTCGACTTCTCGTGTGCGGTGTTCGACACGGAAGGAGGCCTAGTGGCCAATGCGCCGCACATCCCGGTACATCTTGGCGCCATGAGCGAATCGGTGCGCGCCGTCCTCGCTGCGCACCAGAGCACGAACCCGGGCGATGCCTTCGTCACCAACGACCCCTCGGCGGGCGGTTCGCACCTTCCCGACATCACCGTTGTCACGCCCATGCACGACAGCGACGGAGCGCTCCGATTCGTCGTCGCGTCGCGCGGGCACCATGCCGATGTCGGAGGGCTCACGCCCGGCTCGATGCCGCCGTTTTCGACCCGCCTCGGGGAAGAGGGAGTCGTCTTGCGGAGTCTCCGGATCGTCGAGGACGGCGCCTTTCGAGAGGCGCTCCTGCGCGACGTGCTGACCAGCGACCCGTATCCGGCGCGCAACCCCGACGAAAATCTGGCCGACATTCAAGCGCAGCTCGCAGCGAACGAGAAAGGCACGCAGCTCCTCGTCGAGCTTCTCGCCCGGTACGGGATCGACGTCGTCACCGCGTACATGCAGCACATCCAGAACAACGCGGCGGATCTGACGACTCGCGCCATCGAGGGCTTACAGGACGGCGAGCTGAGGTTCGAGGATCGGCTGGACGACGGCGCACGAATTGCGGTTCGGGTCACGGTGCGCGGCGGCACCATGGAGATCGACTTCGAAGGGACCGAGCGAGCGCTCGACAACAACCTCAACGCACCCCGGGCCGTCACGATGGCGGCGGTTCTCTACGTTCTCCGCGTGCTGGTCGGCAAACCGATCCCGCTCAATAGCGGCTGTATGCGGCCGGTCACCGTGCGGATCCCAGAGGGCTCGCTTCTTTCACCCGGACCGGATCGCGCGGTCGCCGCGGGCAACGTGGAAACCTCGCAGCGCATCGTGGACGTCCTGTTCGGCGCGCTCGGCCTCGCCGCCGCGAGCCAGGGAACCATGAACAACATCACCTTTGGCGACGATCGCTTCGCGTACTACGAAACGCTCGGGGGAGGAGCTGGCGCAACCGAGCGGCGGCCAGGCGCGTCCGGGGTGCATACCCACATGACCAACTCCAGATGCACCGACCCGGAGGTCCTCGAAACGCGGTTTCCCGTGCGGATTCGACGCTTCGAGCTCCGACGTGGCTCGGGTGGTGCGGGAGCTCATGCAGGGGGCGACGGCCTGATTCGGGAGTTCGAATTCCTTGCGGCGATGCGGGTTTCGGTCATCTCCGAGCGGCGTGTCACCCCGCCTTATGGTATGCGCGGCGGCGGTCCAGGGGCTCCGGGCATGAACCTACTCAACGGCAGACAACTCGCTCATCGCGTCACCGTCGAGGTGTCACCGGGTGACGTCTTGCGCATCGAAACGCCGGGGGGCGGCGCTTGGGGTAACCCCGAATGAGAACCATGGACCTGTGGCGGCGTCTCCGACAGATCGTCGTCCACAACATTTTGCACCTCGATGACACGCCGCACCGCATCGCCTGGGGTGTGTGCATCGGCAGCATGATCGCGTTCACGCCGACCCTCGGACTTCAAATCATGTTGTACATACCGCTCGCGGCTCTGCTTCGCGCCAACCGGGTGTCGGGGATCCCGATCTTGTTCATCAGCAACCCTTTCACCGCAGTGCCGCTGTACTATATGACCTGGTCGGTCGGGGCAGCCCTCTTGCATCCCCACAAGGAAGTCACTCGAGCCACGATCCATACCTGGCTGGGGAACACCGGTCGGGCGCTCAAAGCCAACGGCGCCGAGCGCTTGCTCGAAAGCGACTTCTGGACCGAGACGGGCCGACTCTTGGCCAACGCGAGCGGAGAGCTTTGGATGGGCGCACTGGTATGCGGCCTGATCGTCGCGCTTCCCGCTTATTTCATGACCCGCTGGGGTATCGACGCCTTCCGTCATTTGCGGGAAGGGCGGCGGCTCCCTCACGGGCCAATGGACCGCTCGAAAACGAAACAACCCAGGGGCTAGCGGGGCGGTGGCAGGCCGCTTCCACTGACCCCTGGGCCGTTGGTCCGTCGGCTTGGAATTAGGCCTTCTTGTTAGAGCCTTCGATGCGGTCTGAAAGCTCGCCCATCGACTCCGCGAGACTGCTGATCATCTCGGAGGTAGTCGTGAGGGTCTTGGCAGCGGCCTCAATCGCGGTACGCGAGACCCCGAGCCACAGGCCCGTAACCGTGCGGCCCAGCGTCGTGACGCTTGCGGCGGTCTTGCTGACCTGATCGACGGCTGCGTTGACGTTGTCTTCTATTGCGGATTGGATTTTTTCTTGCTCAGTCATCGGCTGTCTCCTGATTGGGTGAAGATGCGTGGGGCAGGGCGTCCCTGCCCGTAATCAATTTTCGGCCGGGGTCATCGAACAGGACCATGTAGGCCTCGGACCCGGCGGGGAGCTTCTCTCCGCTCACGCCGCAGACCGCGTCGTGCACGAGTGTGATCGGCGTCACCCCGACGGCGCCCGCGAACGGATCAGGAGGCGAAGTAGGCTCCTCGGCGGACTCCGGCCTCTCTGTGACCTTCGCCGCCGCCGGAATTTTGCCCAAGCGCTCGCTAGACTTTCGGCGAATCCGACTGCGCTCGGACGCGAGCATCTCCGCCACCTCGCGGAGTTCGCCTTCGGCCTTGGCGCCAACGACGTCGAGCGTATCGAGCGCGTCCGAGAGCAGCGCGCGAACGACGTTCGACACCGGGACTCGCCAGGCGTTGGCGACCCGCTTGAGCTCCTGTTCGAGAACCGCGGGCACGCGGGTATGGAGCACCCGCTCTTTCCTGGCTTCCTGGCGGCTCTTCTTGTCGTCTCCATCGCTCATGACTCACTTGTAACACAATGTGATACACCAGCAACCGATTTTGTGTCACAGTTTTGTAAATATTTGTAATTGCAGCCTTTTGACTCAAGCTGGGTCGATTCGATTCATGTATCACGGCCCGTCACACTGACCGGCCATTGGTGATTTGACCTAGCAAGTCCAACTGTTACAGTCGCCCGCCGTGACTCGCACACCCCGCTCCCGCAAGGCGCTCATCCTGTGCCTGGCCGCCGTCGGGGTGCTCACTGCCATGGACCTCGGCACCAAGCACTGGGCGCTGGACCGCCTTTCAGAGCCTTCGTCGCTCAGCGCGGACCCGGTCTGCTTGTCCAACGAGTACGGCCGGATTCAACCCCAGCGATCCCAGCGGTCACCGGTCGTGTTGATCGATGGCTACCTCGAGTTTCGATACGCTGAGAACTGTGGGGCCGCGTTTGGGTTTATGCGCGAGACGCCGACTGCGGTTCGCAAAGGTGTCTTCTACGTCGCAGCCGCTGGCGCTGTCGTGCTGCTGCTCTGGATGTTCATCACGGGCCGCGGAGGCGCGCTGTTCGCCATCAGTGTTCCGCTGATCGTCGCTGGCGCCATCGGGAACTTCGTAGACCGGGTGCGTCTCGGCTACGTCGTTGACTTCGTGCGCTTTCACATCAACGACCGATGGGCGTACCCCACGTTCAACGTCGCCGACGCGTGGATCACGATCGGCGTCGCGCTAATTCTGATCGAGGGCCTCGTCGACGGACGCCGGGACAAGCGGGCACGCACCGAGCGCCCAGAGGCTCTTGCCGGCTGAGCCGGCGTGTTGGAGTTCGGCTAAATGCTGCCGATCCTCGCGGAGATCTTCGGAGAACCGGTTCCAG
>CAXMRM010000048.1:0-4067 GCA_964196015.1 uncultured Myxococcota bacterium | reverse complement strand
ACGTAGGCGAACCAGTCGCGGCATCCGTCGCGGTCTCGCCGGACAACAATGAAATCTTCGCTGTAACCCGCCAGGATGTCTTCAAGCTCACCGACAATGGCAGCAGTGCGAGCCTGGACTGGACGGCCACCCTGAACGCCTTTCCCGACGACCCGGATATCAAGATCGAGTTTCAAGCCTTGACGCCGACCATCACGGCCAATGGTATTGCCGTCAGTGTCGGGGGTGGGCAATCCATCAGCGGCCGAGCGCTCATGTTGAAGGTAGGGATGGGTCTGCTGGATCGCGAAACGGGCGAGCTGCTCTCCTTTACGGAGGGCCGTGAGGAATCCATCGCCGTGACCAGCGTTGCGCCCGATGGAGGCATCTACACAGCGAACTCTCCGGTACGACGCGTTTCGGGCAAAGCGGTTTTCCCAGAGCTTACCGCTGATGTCATTGGCGGCATCTCACGCTACAAGCCTGTGCGCAATGACCTGCTGGCCCACGACGCAAGCTGCGCAGCAGGTGCCCGTGCGCTGAATGCGGCAACGATCGCAGACTCCGCGCCCGCCTCCGCGACCCAGGATATTCGCCAGCTCCAGGTACTGATCGACCAGAGTCGTGCGGCGATCGCTCGCGCTCTATCGGACGGTGACCTCGACGCAGCTTCGGCCGCTGACGTGGACGCTGATCTCGACACTGCAGAAGAGAACCTGTCCCTCTCAGGACTCGAGACAGCCGCCGTTAGTCTGCTCGGTGTTTGTAGCGCGCTCCAACCCTGAGGGTGGCGTCGGGGAGGAAAGCTGATACGTCTGCGCCATGGCCAACCCGACCGCAACGCTCGAAACCTCGCTCGGAAACGTGGAGATCGAGCTCTTCACCGACCTGATGCCCACTACCGCGGGCAACTTCATCGAGCTCGCCAAGAGCGGCTTCTACGATGGTCTTCACTTTCACCGGGTCATCAACGGATTCATGATTCAGTTTGGATGCCCGCACAGCAGCGACCCCAGTAGCCCGCGCGCCGGCACCGGCGAAAGCCCGAGCGGCACCATCCAGGACGAGCACCCCGAGAACGCCAAGCTGTCCAACGAACCCGGCACGCTATCGATGGCCAACACCGGTCGTCCCAACAGCGGCGGCTGCCAGTTCTTCATCAATACCGTGCACAACCAATACCTGGACTGGTTCACGCCAGGAGCATCCAAGCACCCGGTTTTTGGCAAAGTCGTGAGCGGGATGGACGTCATCAAGAAGATTGAGACGACCCCGACCGGCGCTGGCGACCGACCCGCAACTCCGCTGCAGATGGTCAAAGTCACCGTCCACGACTGATCTTTCGCGCGGGCGCTGCGGTTGAAGCCCCAGCTCGACCCTCGATGCCAGGCTTGATACGCTTTGCGATGATGAGCGTGCTTCGTCTTTGCGTGGTGCTCCTGGCGGCGGCAGCCGTTGGCGCCTGCTCCGACACTGTGCCGCCACCTCCACCTAGCGGGACCGGGGGCAGTGGCGGGGCCGCGGGCGCTGCGGGCACGGCCGGTTCAGGCGGTACTGCCGGTTCGGGCGGCACTGCGGGCAGTGGCGGCACTGCGGGCAGTGGCGGCACTGCGGGCAGTGGCGGGGCCGCGGGCGCTGGTGGAGGCGGCGGCCAAGGGGGTAACGGAGGCGCTGGTGGCATTGGAGGGGCCGTTCCGATGGGCGCCTGCAACAACCAAGCCGACGTCGGCGCGTTGGCAGCGTTCCAGCCGCGCAACGCCCGACAGGTCGCGGCAAACTGTGGCCTCGCCCCGTGTGGCCCGAGCAACTTGCAGGACGCCTTCACGACATGCGTGAGCGATTGCGTCGAACAAGAGACCGGCCTGTCCTCGGACTGCTCGAGTTGCTACGGAGAGCTCGCCTGGTGTAGCAGGGTGGGCTGCTTGACTCCTTGCGCATCGGACTCGTGCGCACCTCCGTGTCTGACCTGCCCTGGGTACGACGCCGTGTGCATCGACGCGCTCAACCAGTGCGCTGGCCGCATGTCGATCGACTGCCCAGAAACCTGAGCTCAGCTCCGCTAGTCGCCCTTCTGCTGCCAGCGGCTCTCTGTCAGCGTCAGGCCTTCGATCGATTTGCGGGGAAACATTTCTTCGTAAGTGCGCTGGTAGCCCGTCTTGGCGATCCGCCAAACGCCATCGTCGCCCTTGCGATACTCGTCTTCGTAGAAGGCCGCACCGCGGATGATCATGTCGAAGCTGGTGTCGATCACGTAGTCCTGAAGACACCAGCGCCCGGTGGCGGTGCGCGCGTCGACGAAGTCGATCTCCGGCTGACTGACTACGTGGCTCGAGTGGAAGCTATCTGCCCCCATCGCGCCCTCGAGGAACTTCAGGATCGCGTCGCGGCCGTCGAATGAGAACTTTCCGCTGCTGTAGGCCGCCTTCGCGTCCTCGGTGAAGCATTCGCGGAGCTCATCCCATCGCTTCGTATCGAGGCAACGCTGGTACTTGTACTTGAGGCGTTTGACCGCCTCGAGGTCCTTCCAATCCATGTCCGTCATGGCCGCAATCTAGAGCGAGCACGGTGTGAACGCCACGATCAGTTCACGCGAGGCCCGACGGATTGCCGGCGAACCTCGCGACATGGTGCTCCTGGTCGCGATCCCAACGCCCACCTACTCGGGGAACGGCACACCGAGCCATCCGAGTTCGAAGTCCACGTTGAGATGCTCCTCAATTGGTGTCGCCGTTCAGCTGCTCGGCAGCTGGAGAATCATCTTCGCGATGACGTTGCGTTGAATCTCGTTGGAACCGCCGTAGATCGAGGCAGCTCGCTCGTAGCAGAAGTAGGGCCCGATCGACTCTTCGACAGCTGGGCAAACGCCCTCGTTGTACCAAGTGAGGGAACTCTCACCCATGACTTCCATCGCAAGCTCGGTGAGCTCCTGGATGAGCTTGGTTCCGACGAGCTTCAAGATGGAAGACTCCGGGCCCGGCATCTTGCCCTTCTGCTGATCGGCGAGCGCGCGGTAGCTCACCATCAGGTGCGCGCGAAAGCGCATCTCCAGCCGCGCGATTTTGGCGCGCCATACCGGGTCTTCCAGCATCGGCCGCCCGTTGACGGTCCTGGTGGCCGCGATGCGCTTCACTTTCTGCAGAACGTTTCGCGACGGTCCGATCATCGCGAGGATCGTCCGCTCGTGGCCCAGGAGCGCCTTGGCCATCGTCCAGCCTTGATCGATGCCGCCAACCACGTTCTCTTTTGAAACTTTCACGTTGTCGAAAAACGTGTCGCAGAAGGCCGGGGTGTGACCGAGCGTCAACATGGGCTTCACCTCGACACCCGGACTTTTGAGATCGATCAGCAGGAACGTGATCCCGGCTTGTTTTTTCGCAGAAGAGTCGGTCCGCACGAGGCAAAAAACCCAGTCGGCGTACTGTGCGTACGAAGTCCAAGTCTTTTGGCCGTTGACGATGAAGTGGTCGCCTGCGTCCTGCGCGGTCGTCCGCAACGACGCGAGGTTGCTTCCGGCGTTCGGCTCCGAGTAGCCCTGACACCAGAACTCCTCACCGCTGAGGATCTTCGGGAGGAATCGCTGCTTCTGCGCGTCGGTCCCGAAGCTGACGATCAACGGACCGACCATCGATAGACCAAACACGGACAACTGAGGGGCGCCCGAGAGCTCCATCTCCTCGTTGAAAATGAAACGCTTGGTAGCGTCCCAGCCCGTACCACCAACTTCCTTCGGCCAGTGGGGCGCCACCCATCCCTTGGCGTAAAGGATCTTGTGCCATGCAGCGGAGTCCTCGGGGGTGAAGCCGCCCGCTCCTCGTGCCTTGCGACCCATCTCCTCAGGCATCGCCCCCTGAATCCAGGCGCGAACCTCCCGGCGAAATGCCTCTTCTTGCTCGGTGAAGGTCAGATTCATGGCCATATGGGTGCCACAATCCGGACAAAAAACCAACCTGTACGAACGCAGGGAAACCCTGTAGGAAGCTCAGCGACGGAAGCATGCTCCCTCCGCTTGCCGACTTCTTCTTGTCCAACCTCGAGATGGTCGCGATGCGGCTCTTCCGTCTGGGAGAGAAGCCCAACTACGAGCCATC
>CAXMRM010000047.1:0-34304 GCA_964196015.1 uncultured Myxococcota bacterium | reverse complement strand
GTATGCGCAGCCGGAGATTTCTTACGACGACATCATGGAGGGCTTCGACGAGTCGGAGATCGAAGTCGCCACCAGTGAAGACGACCAGAGCATGCTCGACCTGGAAAGGGCGAGTGAGGACGCTCCGGTCGTTCGGCTTTGCAACGCGATTTTGCTGAATGCGATCAAGCAAGGCGCTTCCGATATTCACGTTGAGCCGTACGAGCGTGTGCTTCGCGTCCGGTACCGCGTCGACGGTGTGCTTCACGAAGAGATGACTCCGCCGATCAAGCTCAAAAACGCCATCGCGTCGCGTCTCAAGATCATGTCGTCGCTCGACATCGCCGAGCGCCGTCTGCCCCAGGATGGGCGCATCAAGCTCAAGCTCGGCAAGGGCCGCGAGATGGACTATCGTGTTTCTGCGGTCCCGACGCTTTGGGGCGAGAAGATCGTCCTTCGTCTTCTCGACAAGTCGAACCTGCAGCTCGATATGACGAAGCTCGGTTTCGAGCAGAAGCCGCTTGCGGATTTCCGCGATGCGATTCACCAGCCGTACGGCATGGTGCTGGTCACGGGGCCGACGGGTTCCGGTAAGACGACGACGCTCTACTCGGCCATGTCGGATTTGAACGACGTCGAGACGAACATCAACACTGCCGAGGATCCGATCGAGTTCAACTTGATGGGTATCAATCAGGTGCAGATGCACGAAGACATCGGCTTGAACTTCGCCGCGGCGTTGAGGTCGTTTCTTCGTCAGGACCCGGACATCATCATGGTCGGCGAGATTCGAGACTTTGAAACCGCCGAGATCGCGGTGAAGGCCGCGTTGACGGGTCACTTGGTCTTGTCGACGCTCCACACCAACGATGCGCCCAGCACGGTCACACGTCTGCTCAACATGGGTGTCGAGCCGTTCCTGGTCACCGCGTCGGTCAACCTGGTGTTGGCCCAGCGTCTGGCTCGTAAAATTTGCCAAGAGTGCAAGGTCCAGGTGCCGACCGACGAGCAGGTGCTCCTCGATGTCGGCTTCCCGGAGAACGAAATTCCAGACGTCGTCGCCTTCCGCGGCACCGGCTGCAAGGTCTGCAACGACACCGGCTATAAGGGCCGAATCGCGCTGTACGAGGTCATGCCGTTTCGGGATCGGCTCCGCGAAATCGTTCTTCAGGGCGGATCGACTGCCGAGGTGAAGGACGAGATGATCCGCGATGGGGTCGCGACCCTGCGCATGGCCGGGCTGAACAAAGTGCGCGAGGGCGTCACGACGATCGACGAGATCGTCCGCGTGACAGCAGCGGACCGCTAGGCCGAACTTCGGAAGTGCTTTCTCTAGCCGTTTGTCAACCGGGCAGCGCGGTTTCGGCCGCGCGCCACGATCGTTGATAGGGATATGGGCACGCGTGGAAACCCCTGACTCTTAGGGTCTTGGCCCGCAAACTTAGAAACAATATGACATCCTATGGCCCTACATGGCACGTCACTGATTGTCATCTAGCCGTACCGGTGGTAGATCCCATCGCATGCGCATCAGCAACAGTTTCTCCGAAGGCGAGATTCAAGTTCTCGAGTTCATCCTGCAAACCCTCTTGCGTGGCGGCACCCCCTCGATGGCGACGCGCAACAAGGACTTCGCGGCGGTCTACCGCAAAGTCATGACGATGAAGAAACGCGTCGAAGAGAAGAAATCGCGAGCGAAGATTTCCTCCTCCGTCGGCACCGTGGCAGCAGCCGACGACGACGATCTTCACCGTAAAGCCGGCTGAGCGGGTTGACTCGTTTGGGTCGGTCACGTAAGCGCGGACCGCTATGCTGACCCCGCTGATCGTCCTTCGGGGCGGGCGCGTTCTCGATCCGTCTCAAGGGCTCGACGAAACCGCCGACGTCGTGATCGAAGGGGGACGCATCAGGGAGGTGGGCCGCGATGCCGGCGCCGCCTATCAGGCCCGCGAAGACGTGCGCATCGTGGATGCGTCGCGGCGCTGGGTATGTCCGGGCTTCATCGATCTGCACGTGCACCTTCGCGAGCCAGGGCAAGAGTACAAAGAAGACATCGCCTCGGGCTTGGACGCGGCGGCGGCGGGCGGGTTCACTGCCGTTTGCCCGATGCCAAACACCAAACCGACGAACGACACCCGCGCCATCACGGAGATGATGATGGCGCGTGCCGAAGATCACGGCGGCACCCGGTTGCTGCCCTTCGGTGCCGTGACCAAGGGGCAAAAAGGCGCCGAGCTCACCGAGATGGCCGACCTGCGCGAAGCCGGTGCCATCGGCGTCAGCGACGACGGCATGTGCGTGATGAACGCCGCGGTGATGCGGCACGCAATGGAGTACGCCCGCACCTTCGACCTCCTGGTGAGCCAGCACTGCGAAGACCACAACCTGACCGAAGGCGCCCAGATGCACGAAGGCGCCCACTCCACGCGGCTCGGGCTTCGAGGTTGGCCGCGCGCAGCCGAGGACATCATCGTCGCACGGGATTTGATTCTGGCCGAGATGACCGGCGCCCGTTATCACGTCGCGCACATTTCGAGCCTCGGGGCGGTCCGCCTGCTTCGGGAGGCGAAGTCGCGGGGCCTGCGTGTGTCCGCCGAGGTGACGCCGCACCATCTGCTTTTCACCGACGAGGCACTCCTGAGCTACGACACCTATTGCAAGGTCAACCCGCCCCTTCGAGAGGAGGAGGATCGGCAGGCCCTTCGAGAGGCGCTAGCGGACGGCACCATCGATTGCATCGCGACCGACCATGCTCCGCACACCGACCTCGAGAAGGACTGCGAGTTCGAAGCGGCCTCCCTGGGAATCAACGGGCTCGAAACCGCGATCGGGTCGATGTTTCAGCTGGTTCGCGACGGGGTCCTCAAGCCGCTCCGGTTCGTGGAGACACTCTGCACCGCTCCCGCCCGATTGATCCCAGATTTCGAAGGCGGCTCGCTTCGGGAGGGGCGGCGTGCGGACGTCACGGTCCTCGACCCCGAAGCCCAATGGATTCTCGACAAAGAAGCGCTACGCTCCAGGTCGCACAACACTCCGTTGCTCGGCCGTGAGCTGACTGGCAGGCCCGTCATGACGATTGTCGGGGGTGAAGTCGTGTATGAGCTGAGAACATGACCAAAGACGCGCACCTCGTATTGGCAGACGGAACCCGCTTTCGCGGCATCAGCTTTGGCGCCGAAGGCGCGGCCACCGGTGAAGCGGTATTCACCACCGGCATGACCGGCTACGAAGAGGTGCTGACCGATCCTTCGTACTGCGGCCAAATCGTCACCATGACGGCGCCGCAAATTGGCAACACCGGCATCACCATCGAAGATGGCGAAGCCAAACGCCCTGCCCTACGGGGTTTCGTCGTGCGGGAGCTATCCGCAGTCGAGGGCAACTGGCGCAGCAAGGAGTCGCTCAGCGCCTATCTCGAGAAGCGCAGCGTCGTGGGGATTACGGGCGTCGACACGCGGACACTCACTCGGCACATCCGGGACGTCGGCGCGCAGATGGCGGCCGTCGGGACCGAAGACCCGGCGACGCTTCATGACCGCGCCAAAGCTGCGCCTCCGATGATGGGTCAAAACCTCACCGGCGAAGTGACCAGCCGCGAGATCTACCAGTGGACCGAAGGCACCGGTGTGTGGTCGGAGCAACGCGAGGGCGCGCGCCCCTGGCACGTCGTTACGATGGACTTCGGAGTCAAGCGCAACATCCTGCGTTGCCTCGTCGACGAGGGATGCAAGGTTACGGTCGTTCCGGCGACGACGAGCGCCAAAGATGTGCTCGCGCTCGATCCCGACGGCATCTTCTTGTCGAATGGCCCGGGCGACCCGGCCGCAGTGTCAGGTGGCATCGCGACGGTGCGTGAGCTCCTCGGCCAGCGGTCGATCTTCGGCATTTGTCTTGGCCATCAGCTGATGAGCCTTGCGCTCGGGGGTCGGAGCTACAAGCTCAAGTTCGGCCATCGGGGCCTCAATCAGCCGGTCAAAGACCTCAAGACGGGGCGCATCGAGGTCACGACCCAGAACCACGGTTTCTGCGTCGACGTCGACTCGCTGACAGACAAGTGCGAAGTGACCCACCTCCACCTGAACGACGGCACCTGCGAAGGGATTGAGCACGTTGAGACAGGCGCCTTTGGCGTTCAATATCACCCCGAAGCCGCTGCCGGTCCGCACGACTCGCGGTATCTCTTCCGGCGCTTTACCGATGTCATCGCCCGAGCACGCAGCTAACCTCGAGCGCGTGCTCGCGCGCGCCGCGCAGGAGTGCGAATCCAAACACGGCGTTTGGTTCGGTGACGGGTTGCCACAGGTCCTGCGAAGCGCGATGGACGCGCGCGGCAAGACGGCTGCTCAGGAGCCCGCCGAGATCGCGTTCGTCGAAGTGAGCACGGTGTCCCCGCAAGGACGAGCGACCAGCGCCGCGGATCCTTCTGCTCTCGGTTGCACGGTGGTCGGATTGAGCACATCGACCCTCGATGACCTCGGGGCACTCGTTCGCTCACAGGGCGAAACCGGGCTCCGAATCACGCGCCTGATTTGTCCGGTTGCCGTGTTTGACTTCAGCTCGGACGGCGTTCGGGTTCGCGAGGTCCGCCACGGCCTCACCGCGGCAGACCTTCAGCAGAAGCTCTCAACCACCCTCTGGTCAGGCCCCGACCTGAAGGAGTTGGGGACGCATTAGCTGCAGTGTCAGGGACAGGGTCAGCGCCACGGCCAGCGGCAATGCCAGTGTCCACAACAGGGATCGCCGCTCGGGTGTTCGAGGGCTAGAGTTTCGGCCGCGCCTCGAACGAACCCACGTCACACATCGTGCCGCCCGGTCGTGGTTCGGCGCGTTGGTCGGTCGCTAGTGGCTCGCCCTCCGCATCAACGCAGTCCGCTACGGGAATCACGTCGATGGCGATGCTGCCCGGAAGCAAGGCGTGGGTCATGTTCGGTCCGCCGTTGTTTTGTAGCGGTCCCAGCTTCAGGTCTTCGGCGCTGACGTTCACCTGGTCGGTGGGTTGGTAGAAGCCGCAAGTGTCGCCTGGGGATTCGATGTTGTAGCCACGGGTGACCCCAACCAACCAGTCCACCGCCCTGGAAGACTGCCACGTTGTCCGAAATTGTCGTGTTGCTTACTCGGAGAGTTACAAGGTTGACGCCAATGCCTCCCCGTAGGTTCTTCGACACGGTGCTGTCGATGATGTCAAGCGTACCTGTGAAGGCTTGGATTCCGCTACCGCTATTCGCGGAGATCGTGCTGTCGATGATCTCCAGTGACGGATTGGAACGACGGTTGTGGATACCGGATCCTGTATTCCTAGAGACGGTGCTGTTGACGATTGTCGCTTCGCCTTCGAGGTGGAGCGTTCCCTCGTTGAAGATCGCGGCGCCATATCCGCCCGAGCAAACGGTGCCCTCGGGATCGGGAACACAAACTTCTTTGGCCGTGTTACCCGACAGGGTGATGCCCAAGCCAACGAGAGTCCCTCTGTTTAGCACGCCGCCGCCGCCCTGGTCGCGTGGTCCCTCGGCGTTCGCCACGTGTACGCCGCCGGTAATCGCAAAGCTACGAGCTTCAAAGACGGCGGCCTCATCTATCATGAACACGCGGTGGTCAAAGCCGCCCGCGACAGTCAGGTTGCCCTCGCCGTCTAGGATGACGTCCTTGTAAACCAGGATGACCGCCTCCGTCTCGACCGTCGTGGGCCCTTCGCATGCAAACGTGTGCGGTCCACCGCCCTCGGCTATCGCGTCACGGATGCCCTCCTCCGTACACGGAAACCCATCGCCACCCGCCGTCTCGCTGCACCCCACAAGGCCCAACGCCAGCACGAAAATGAATCTGACTAAGTAGCGCATGACGAGCTCCTGCGTTGCGGCGCCCCCCTAAGTGCGGTGACGTAAGCGTATCAGGCGCGCCCCTCGGATAACAGGCTTTGCTCCCGGTCGAGCGGCCCCAGCCTTCACTGCCGCCGTGTTCGCGTAGCTCATAGCCGCCCAGGCTCCCTGACCCTGCCGCTGACACTGCCGCCGCCACTGACGCCGGCGCTGAGCTTGCCACTGACGCTGCCCCCTACCGCCCGAGCTCGCGGCGTAACACCTGGCCTGTGTAGCTGCGTTTGCGTTTGGCGACGGTCTCCGGTGTTCCCTGTGCGACGACGCGGCCGCCGCGGCCGCCGCCTTCGGGGCCGAGGTCGACGATCCAGTCCGCCGCCAGCATTACGTCTGGGTGGTGCTCGATCACCGCCACGGTGTCGCCCCGATCGACCAAGCGATCGAGCACGCCGAGGAGCCGGTCGACGTCGTCGCGATGAAGCCCCGTCGTCGGCTCGTCCATCACGTACAGGGTCGGCCCTGTGTTGAGCCCGGCCGCTAGCTCGGACACGAGCTTGATTCGCTGTGCCTCGCCACCACTGAGCGTATTGGACGGCTGGCCGAGGTGCAGATAGCCCAGGCCAAGCTCGTCGAGGAGCTCGAGCGGTTGGCGAATCGTCTTCAACGGCGAGAACACCTCTACCGCGTCAGCAACTTCGAGCTCGAGCAGCTCGCCGGCGTTGAGACCTTGCCAACGGACCGCAAGCGTCTCCGGCGTGAAGCGCATCCCGTTGCACGTCTCGCAGGGCACATCGACGTCCGGGAGGAACGCCATCTCCAGATGAATAGAACCCTGCCCTTTGCACTCGGGGCACCGGCCTTGCTCGACGTTGAACGAGAATCGGCTTGCGGAATAGCCACGCGCGCGCGCTTCGGGCGTACCCGCCAACAGTTGGCGCACGGTGTTCCAGATGCCGATGTACGTCGCAGGCACCGAACGCGGCGTGCGGCCGATCGGACTCTGGTCGATCTCGATCGCGCGCTCCAACGAGTCGAAGCCTATGATCTGCCGAAACTCGCCTGCGGGTAAGTAGTTGACCATCCCGACAGCCTCGCGGGTCGCGCGCAGCAACACGTCGCGAACGAGCGAGCTTTTTCCGGAGCCGCTGACACCAGTCACGGTCACGAGGCGCTCGAGCGGGAACCGAACGTCGACGTTCTTCAGGTTGTGATGGTTCACCCCGGTCAGCTCCAACCACGAGACTCCTCGTGTAGGGCGGCGTTTGGCGGGCACCCTGGCGGGTCGCTCGAGGGCCGCCGCGGTTACCGAGTCCTTCATTTCGTGCAGCGTACCTTGCGACAAGACCCGCCCGCCGTGCTTGCCGCCCCCGGGACCTACGTCGATGACATGGTCGGCCGCTCGAATGGTGTCGGCGTCGTGCTCGACGACCAATACCGAGTTGCCTCGATTGACGAGCCCACGAAGCGCGCCGAGCAGACGCTCCGTGTCACGCGGGTGCAGGCCGATGGTGGGTTCGTCGAGCACGTACAGCACGCCAGTGAGCCCGCTCCCGAGCTGAGCCGCCAGCCGTACCCGCTGCATCTCACCGCCGCTGAGCGTGTTTGCCGCGCGGCCGAGGCCCAAATAGCCCAAGCCGACTTCGTCGAGGAACGTCAGACGGCGAAGCGCTTCGTGCAACGGTGTCTTGGCGATGGTGGCGTCGCGTCCTTCGAGGTCGAGCTGCTCGAGTGTTTCGAGCGCCTCCGAGACACTTCGATCGAAAATCGTCGTGATCGACATCTCGTCGACGGTGACCCCGCGAGCCAATGGCGAGAGGCGGGTCTGGTCGCATGCCTCGCACTGACGCTTTTCGACGGCGCGTTTGCGCCGGCGCCCGCGCCAATTTTTCTTGATAATCTCAGCGCGCCCTTCGCACGCAGGGCACTGGCCCTGACGGGTGTTGAAGGAGAAGAACCTCGGGTCGAGCTCCGGGTACCCGCGTCCGCAGTTCGGGCACGCTTGCTTGCTCGAGAGCTGGATCTCGTCGTTGCCCGCGATTGCCCATGCGGCCCCGTTCCCAACCTTCAAGGCCTTCTCGAGCAACCCCAGGAGCGCGGAACTCTTGGCCGAGACGCGGCCCACCACGAGCTCGACGTCGTGCTCGGTGTACCGGTCGAGCTTCATCCCCGGCTCGAGCGTTTGGAGCTCACCGTCGATGCGTGCCTCGGTGAAGCCGTCTTTCATGGCCTTCTTGAGGAGCTCGCGATGAATCCCTTTTCGACCTCGCACCACTGGCGCGAGCAGCGTCACCTGCTTGGCGCCGAAGCGGCGCTTCAGGTCACGGACCAACTGCGCCGCCGGACGCGCGGCGATCGGCACCTCACAATCTATGCAGTGCAGCACGCCGATGCGCGCCCAGATCAGGCGCAGGTAGTGCGACACCTCCGTGACGGTGGCGACCGTCGAGTTCGCTCCGGCTCGCGTCATCCGTTGTTCGAGCGACACGCTCGGCGGAACGCCGACGACCTGGTCGACCGACGGCCTCGGAAGCTGGGGCATGTACTGACGCGCATAGGGCGAAAGCGTCTCCAAATACCGACGCTGCCCTTCGGCGAACAGCACGTCGAACGCCAACGTGCTCTTTCCGCTTCCGCTCGGGCCGGTGAGGACGACCAGTTCGTCGCGCGGAATGTGTACCGTGACGTTCTTGAGGTTGTGCTCGCGGGCCCCGGCGATTCGGATCTCTCGAAGCGGTTCGGTCGACTTCTTGCTCTTCTTTCGATTGGCGGTGCGCTTCCCCTTGCCTGACTTGCCAAGCGCACCGGCGAGGTACGGGGCCGTCTGAGATGCCTTTTTCTTCGCCACGTCCTCGGGTGTCCCGTTCGCCACGATGTGGCCGCCCTCATCTCCGGCGCCCGGCCCGAGGTCGACCACGTGGTCCGCAGGCGCCGCGACGTGCATGTCGTGCTCGACCACGACGACGGTGTCGCCCCGCTCGACCAGACCGTCCAGGACCTTCATCAATGGCTCAACGTCGTTGGCGTGAAGCCCGGCCGTGGGCTCGTCGAACACCAGGAGCGAGCCCGGCGTGGCGCGCAGCAGCGCTTCGGCCAACTTAAGTCGCTGCGCCTCTCCGCCGGACAGCGTGTTGAGGGGCTGCCCCAAGCGCAGGTAGCCGAGCCCCACGTCCAGTAGCGGCCCGAGCGCCCGTGAAATGATCGCGTCCTCGGAGAAGTGCTCGGCCGCTTGATGGGTCGTCAGCTCGAGAACGTCGGCAATGTGGAGACCCATATATTCAACATCGAGGACCGGCCCGACGAAGCGCCGCCCCTGACACTCGGGACAGCTGAACACGACGTCGGCCAGGAACTGCATCTCGACCGTCTCCGCGCCGGCGCCCCGGCAGGCTTCACAGCGCCCGCCCGCAACGTTAAAGGAGAAGAACCCCGGCTTGTAGCCACGCTCTTTGGCGAGCGGCTGCTGAGTGAAACGTTTTCTGAATGCGTCCCAAATCTTCAAATATGTCGCTGCGTTTCCGCGTGAAGTTCGGCCAAGTGGAGCTTGATCCACCCCCACCACGCCCCGGAGCGATTCGAACCCCCTCACGCCGTCGTGGTCGAGCGGCACCCCTGCAGATTTCAAGCCGAGCTGACGCTGAATGGCTGGCAGTAAGGTCTCGAGGACCAAGCTGCTCTTCCCCGAACCGCTCACCCCCGTCACGCAAGTCATCACGCCGAGCGGGAACGAGGCGTCGACCGAGCGGAGGTTGTGACCCGATGCACCGGTCACCTCGATCCAGCCCCTGGCCTCGCGTCGCGTCCGCGACACGCCCGCATGGGCGTTGAGCGCGACGCCCGTGGCGGTCTTCGCTTTGCGGAGCGCGGTCGGAGTGCCGTCGAAGACGATTCGCCCGCCGTTCTCACCGGCTCCGGGGCCGAGCTCGATCACTCGGTCCGCGCCGAGGATCATCTCTCGGTCATGCTCCACGACTACGGCGATGTTCTCGTCCTTGGACAAGGCCCGAACGACCCCGAGCAGTCGCTCCACATCCCGCGGGTGCAATCCCACCGTCGGCTCGTCGAGCACGAACATGGCGCCGTTGAGCGTTGCGCCCAGTGCGCTGGTGAGCGCGACCCGCTGGGTTTCGCCTCCCGATAGCGTCCGAGACGTCCGATCCAAGGAAAGGTACCCGAGGCCGACATCGTGCAACGCCCGAAGCCGTCCGATCGCCTCGCGCCACAACAGTGACGCACCGGCATCACCGGTGAACTGACTCTCCTGCTTCTCCAAGAACGACAGCGCGCTTGACGCCGGCAGCGCATAGAGGTTTGGAAGGCTGAGCCCGTCGATGTGCCAGGCGAGCGCTTCAGGCTTGAGGCGTGTGCCATGACAATCTGCGCAGGTCTTGTATTTTCGATAACGGGAGAGGAAGACGCGAACGTGCATCTTGTACGCGCGCGACTCCATCCACTTGAACCAGCTTCGAATCCCCCACCAGCCCTTGGGATAGCCCACATCGTCGCCCTCAACGAGCCAGTCGAGCTCCGCAGCGGTCCACTCACGCAGCGGCTTGGCGAGCGGGACGGCGGCCTTCTTGGCGTTCTTTTTGAGCTCGCGGCGCTCCCAGGTCGTCGCCTTGCCTTGCCATGCGCGAATCGCGCCGTCGTCCGGCGACAGGTCGTAGTTGGGAATCACACGATCTAGGTCGATCTCGATGGTGCGCCCGAAGCCTCGGCACGTTTCGCAAGCGCCGACTGGACTATTGAAGCTGAAGAGCCCGGGCGTTGCGCGACGAAAGGAACGGTCGCAGCCCGGGCAATGAAGCCCTTCGGAAAACCCGAGCTCTGCGCCCCCGGCGGACCAGACGGTGGCCCGGCCGCCGCCCCGCCGCATGGCGTCTTCGAGCGCCTCGACCAAGCGCGTCTGATCTCGTGGGCGCGCCACGGTGCGGTCGGCAACGACGTCGAGGTGTGTGCTGCGACCATTGGTTACCTCGCTCGGCGGCACCTCATCGAGGTCGCAGACCTTCCCTTTGACCCGAACCCGCCGGTAGCCGTCGCGCAGCAATCCCGCGCGGACGCCGATGAAGTGCTCCTTGTCGGCGACCGCAACCGGATAGGTGATCAGCAGCTTCTCGCCGGCAAGCTCCTTCATCACGCTGTGGGCAGCCCGCGTCGGCGCGTCCCGATGCACGAGCTGCCCGCAACCGGGACAGTGAAGCTCAGCCGCGTGGGCCCAGAGGTGCTTCGCGTAGTCCGCGATCTCGGTCATGGTTCCGACGGTGGAGCGGCTGGTCCGCACGGGCGCTTGACGGTCCACCGCAATCCCCACCGGCACCGGGTCGAGCTCGTCGACCGGGGGCCTGGAAAGCCGCTCCAGGAACTGACGTGCGTACGCGCTGAAGCTTTCGACGTAGCGGCGCTGGCCTTCCGCGTAGAGGGTTCGAAAAGCCAGCGACGATTTCCCTGCGCCCGAAGGACCTGCGATCACGAGGTATGTGCCCGGCGCGATATCGAGGTCGATCGAACGCAGGTTGTTTGTGCGCGCGCCGCGCAACTTAATGGGCTGCATGATTTATCGGCGCCCCCAGCGCCTGCGCAGCACCCACGTGACGCCCAACAGCAGCACTGTGATCAGGATGAACCAGGGATTGGACAGCGGCTGCTTCGACACGAGCCCCGCAGCCCGTCGCGTCGTCGACGCCAGCTCGGACAACCCCGGGACATCCTCGATGCCCAGGAACACGCGGCCTCCTGTTTGCTCTGCGACGGCCTCGAGCTCCGCGGGGATCGTTTCGAGGTCCGCGAGCTCGTCGCCGCTCTCTTCGACGATGAACACCTCCCGCGCGACCTCCTTGCCTTCGACAGAGGCGACAACCTCATAGGCTCCCGGCTCGCTCGGTGCCCGGAGCGTGGCCTGGAACTGCCCGTCCTCGTCGGTGTCGACGATTCCGACTGCCTTCTCATCGACGGCCGGTTGAAGGCGTAGCTCGGCGCTCGCTCGCTTCATAGGCCGATAGCCCTCGTCACGGAGCCGCCCCGAGACCGAGAGTTCGCCGCCGACCCCGTAGCGCTCTCTATCGGTGGAGATCCTCGCCGGCTCCAAGAGCGGATCGCGCGTGAGCCAGCGAATCATTCGGTCCCAGAACAGCTCGTACTCGTCGGAGCCGACCGTGGTGCCGTCCGCGGCAAACCGCCATCGCCATGATGCGTCGGTCGTCATTGCGGCAACTCGCCCTCTGCCAGACTCGCCCACTACGAGGATCGGAAGCCGTGCGCCATTGTTGAGTCGCGCCCGCGGGTGGTGCAGCAGGACCTGTGCTTCCTCTTTGACTGCGCTCACGATGTTGGCGCCATACAAGGCGGGAAGTGCCCTCCATGTCTGCTTCGTGAGGGCTGGATCAGGGCCAAGGGCAACGATCGGATGTCGCGCCAGCCGCTTGCTCACCTCCGCCCGATAGCTGCCCTTGAGCACGGCCGGCGCGCCGAGCTTCACCGGCAAAATATCTTCAATCGCCGTGCCCGCATAGCTGCCCTCGGCAAACGATCGGTCGCCGCCGATCATCAGGAAGGCGCCGCCGCGCTGCACGTAGTCTCGGATGCGCGGCAAGTAAGTCTGCATCTCGTACGGCGCGTAGTCGAAGTTCTGGAAGATGACGACGTCGAAGCTTCCCAGATGCTCACGAAAGAGCTCGTCCGTTGGAAACGGGATCAAAGCCAGTTCGTGGGTTGGCGCTACGGTGAGATCGGCGGCGGCGCGCAAGATGAAGAACGACACCAGGTCGACGGAGCCGTCGCGCTTGAGGAAGTCTCGAAGGAATCGAACGTCCCAAGTCGGTTGCCCGGCGACGAGCAATGCGCGCAGCCGCTCTCGACCGACCCGCAAGAGCGCCGCCCGGTCATTGTTCTGCGGCACCTCGTCGTTGGAGGCGGCGGGAATCAAGAGCCGGTAGAGCGCGCGACCCGTGCGCCGCGGTGTCACCTCGAAGGCTACGGTGCCCCGGCCCGTCTCGTCGAGCGCTGCGACGGTTTCCTGCTCGAGGCTGCTTTCGTACCAGAGCTGCACGCGAAGCTCACTCCTTCGCAAATCACCGACCGCGCGCACATTCGCGCGGATCATCGCGGGGACGCCTACGTATGCGGTCGTATCGACATGCAACGACACGATGGCTTGGTCATCGAGCGGGTCGTCTCCGCCGACGACGACTACATGAATTGGTGGCGCACCGGAACCGAGCGCAAGTGTCTCGGCCCGGAAGTTCGCGTCGGCTCCATCGGTGATCACGACGAGCGAGCCAAGGTCCTGGTGGGCGCCCTTCCCTAGAACGTAGCTGAGCGCCCCGCGAATGTTGGTCTCGTCGTCGGAGGGCTCGTAGCTTTCCGCAAGGCCTCTCCAAATCGCGCCGCGCGTGCTGGAGCCGAAGAGGTAGACCGCTGGGCTGACCCGGTCGTCCTCTTGCCACTTGCCAATCAACGCGCGGACCGCCTCACCCCGAGGGCCACTCGCGCCGGACAGAGTCATGCTCCGGGAACTGTCGACGAGGATGCCGGTGCCTCCGGCTACCTCCTCGAAGGTCTCGCGCACCAGCGTGACCTGGAGCGCTAGGAGGTAGACGGCCAAGACACCCAGCCCACCGAGCGCAGCCAGCGTGAACCGCCTTCGTCGATCGCTTTCGCCGCGAATCGACCGAAGCTCGACCAGCCAAAGCGCCAGCAAGGCGAGCCCCAGCACCCACGCCGTCGTGTTCCCCCCCCAGATTCCGAGCTGCCACTGCCAGTCCGCCACGCGCAAACCTCAGCGACCCGAACCCCGTCGCCGCATGATGAAGGGCGCGTGCACTTGATCGTCTTTGTAGTCGGTGCAGAGCGCGTAGAGCACCAGGTTCACGCCGAGGCGGATTGCCTGCTCGCGCTGCCCTTCACCTCCGGGTACGACTGCCTGACTCCATGCGCCCAGCTTTTCGCGCTGAAACGCGCCTCCGAGGTCATGGCGCGAGTACACGATGGCGATGCGGTCACCGTAGGTGATGCCTTCGAGAAATGCGGGGCCCTGCACGCGTCCGACCGGCCTTTGCAGAAGATAGAACGAACGGTAGATCGTGTGATCCGGTAAAATGGGCTTCAACGGGAGTGCTGGGAAGGCGCGAAGAAGCTCACGGCGAACCGCGCGATCAAAGGCTTCGCCACCGGCCGTAGCGTCGTCGATCAGGATGAACCCGCCGCGATGAATGTACTTGCGCAGGCCTTCAACGGATGCCTGGCTCAGCGGAGGAAATGCCTCGCTGCCTCGCCAGTAGACGAAGGGACTTCGGAAAAGCGATGCCTTGTCCAGCCTTGCCCGTCCTGGCTCGAGTATTGGTTCAACGCTCGATCGCTTGCGGACCTCCCATGCGAGTCGCTCGGTCACGCTCCGGTCCCGGTCGATGCCCTGGCCGACGTCGAGGGAGACGATCTCTACCGCGGTCGCATCGCCGAACGCTGCAGCGCGGTGCACCGGAGACGCTGAAAAGCAGGCCAATATCATCAAAAGGCGACCCCGCCGCACCCCGAATACTCCCCGCATGGGACAGGAGTACCAATCGTACGACAAAGCGCAAGCCGGGTTGACGCGGCCGGCGTTCGCGACGAGAGTTGCGCCGTGTCGAGGGGCCCACTTCGCGCGTGCGCCGCCATCGCGTTGCTCGTATTCGGATTCGGTTGCCAAAGCAAGGTCGAAACGACCGAGCCGGTGTCGCACGCTGAAGCATCGAACGACGCGAGCCCTCCCCTGCTTTCTCGCACGCGGCCTTTGATGAGCACGGTGTTTCGCATCCAAGTCGACTCACCACCGGGCAACGCAGAGAAGGTGATCCGTCAAGCGTTCGAAGAAGTCGAACGCTTGGAGACCGTGCTCTCCGAATGGCGCGAAGACAGCGATATCTCGAAAGTGAACAGCCTTGCCGGCAAGAAGTCCGTGAAGGTTGGCGCCGACACGTTGCGCGTAGTGGACGCGGGCATGGACGTGTCGATGTGGTCGAGGGGCGCGTTTGATCTTTCCTGGGCCGCGCTGTGGGGGCTCTACGATTTTCGTCCCGACTCGATCAAGATTCCGACACCGCAAGAGATCAAGCCACACCTCGCGTTGATCGACTACAAGAACATCCGCGTCAGCAAGAAGTACATGACCGTCTTCTTGAAGAAGCGCGGGATGGTCATTGGAACCGGCGGCATTGCCAAGGGTTACGCCCTCGACCGCGCCGGGGCGATTCTCCGGGGCGGGGCGGTCGAGAACTACATGATCTTTGGCGGTGGCCAGGTACAGGTTCGCGGCACGCGGGACGGCCGCCCCTGGCGCGTCGGCATCCAGCACCCCCGGGACCCAAGCAGCTACTTCGCGGCCCTGGAGTCCACGGGAGCCTCATTTTCGACGTCCGGCGACTACGAACACGCCGCCTTCGACGCTTCCGGCAAGCGCTGGCACCACATCATCGACACCAAGACAGGGCGCCCCGCGGACAAGTCACTCTCGGTGACGATCATGACGTCGGAGGGCATCTACGCGGACGCGTTGAGCACGGCGGCCTTCGTGCTGGGCCCGCACAAGGCGCTGAAGATGTTGAGCCGCATCGCATACCCCGCCGAAGCGGTGATCGTGGGTTCCAACTGCAAGGTCTACATGACACCGAAGGCCAAGCACAAGGTGCGGATGAACGTCGAGCTCGTGGACGGGCGGCTGCCGAACTGCACGCCGTAGATTCGCGGCGCCTTTCGTCTCTGGCTTAGCCGCGCTCTTCGATCGGCACGAATGTCCGATCCGCTTCGCCTACCCAAATCTGACTCGGGCGGAAGATGCGGTTTCCTTCGAGCTGTTCGAGCAAGTGCGCGAGCCATCCGGAGACGCGTGAAATCGCGAAAATAGGTGTGAAGAGGTCCACCGGGATGCCGAGCTTCTGGTAGACGATGCCGCTGTAGAAGTCGATGTTCGGGTAGATGCCCTTGCCGCCCACTAGGTCTGTCATTTGCCTCTCGAGCTCGAGCGCCAAGTCGTAGTCGGGCGTGCTGCCAAACTTCCCGAACAGCTTGGTCGCGAGCTCTTGCAGGATCGGCGCGCGCGGGTCCTTGACCTTGTAGACGCGGTGGCCGAAGCCCATGACCTTTTCTTTGCGAGCGAGGCGGTCCTCGGCCCAGCGGCGCACCGCATGGGGCGAGCGGTCCTCGATGCTCTCCAGAGTCGAAAGCACCTGCTCGTTGGCGCCACCGTGAAGCGGGCCAGCAAGGCTGCCGATGGCCGAAGCGACCACGGCGTACGGGTCGGTCAGTGTCGAACCGGTCACGCGCGCGGTAAAGGTCGACGCGTTCATCGAGTGCTCTGCGTGTAGAATCAACGCCACGTCGAACACGCGCTCCGCTAAGCTAGTTGGGACCTCGCCTTCCAGCATGTACAGGAAGTTCGCGGCGTGGCTGAGCTCGGTGCTCGGCTTGATCGGATCATCTCCTCGCCGAATCCGATGCCAGGCGGCGACGATGGTCGGGAGCTTTGCGATCAACCGTATTACGCTCAGTCGGCGGAACTCGGGATCCGCAATGTGGTCCCCCTTGTAGAACATGCCCATGGCCGCCACCGCGGCGGTCAGCGCGTCCATCGGGTGCCCGCTCTCGGGCAGCGTCTTCAGAAGGTCGACGATGCGGAACTTGAGGCCGCGTTCGGCGATGAGCTGGTCGCGGAACTCATCGAGCTGCGCCGTGGTCGGCAAGCGCCCTACGACGAGTAAGTAGGCGACTTCTTCATAGGAACCGCGCTCCGCGAGCACCTCGATCGGGTAGCCACGGTACTGAAGTTTCCCTGCGGAGCCGTCGATCAAACAGATGCTGGTGCGAGCCGCCGGAACGCCGGCCAACCCTGGAATGTATTCGGGCACTTCCGCCATCGTTTTCACTTTCGCGCTGAAATATCGGGCGGCAATCTAGCTGTTCACCCAAGGGGCGCAAGCCGAGTCGAAATGCCTTGCGAAAGCGGGACGAGCGGAGCCCAGCACCAGATCGGCAGCCTGTTCGAGGACCTCAGCGCGAAGGCGCGCCTCGGGGGTTTTCGGCGTGCCACGAATGACGATCCCCATGTCGGCGTTCGCGTCGCTCGACGCGTCGACGCGTCGAGCGCCCGCGTCGAGCATCAGGTCGACGAAACGACGGCTCGCCACCCCGTCGCCGGTGTCGACAACCGAGACGAGCCGACCTCCGATGCTCACCATCAGTGGCGTCTGCGCGGGCGCGTCGTCAGAGTCATCGAGGACGTGAAGCGCCCGCTTCAACCGCGTTCGACCTCCAGGCCGGCGGCTTCCCAATGAAGGAACCCTCCGGCGAGGAAACCAACCTGGATGCCATCGGCCTGCAGCTTCTCGCTCCACTCCTTGGCCTCTTCGCTGCGTCCATAGAGGACTCGGATGCGACCGTCGAACGGCTGGAGCTCCTGGACTCGGCTCGCCAGCTCGTTTGTGGGGATATGAATCGCCGAAGGAATCCGATACCGCCCGTATGACGCCGCGTCGCGGATGTCGACCGCGAGCGCCTTGCCCTGCGTCAGCCAATCCGCCAGCTCCTCGGGTCGAACCTCGGCGGCGGCGCGCGGCATCACGGGCTCGAGCAAGCGCAACAGCCCGGGCTTATCGAGCACGCCAACGTGCTGCTGAGCCACCCTGCCCTCTGCGATGACGAGCAGCATCGGAATCGACTGCGCCCGAAACGTCTGCGCGACGGTCGGATTGCTGTCGACGTCGACTTTGACGACTTTGATCTTGCCCGCCAGCTCTTCGGCGACCTGCGCGACGATCGGCGAAAGCTGCTTGCACGGTTGGCACCAATCCGCGTAGAGGTCCACGAGGACCGGAAGCTCCGAACGAAGAACTTCAGCTTCAAAAGTTGCGTCTGTGACCGACTGGACTGCCATCTCAGTATCTCCCCTCTTCCATCTTAGATTCTGTCACGATCGCCACGCCGGCGCTCGTCCCGAGTCGGTTGGCGCCGGCCGCGATCATTGTGTCAGCGGTGGCCGCGTCGCGAATCCCAGCGGACGCCTTCACGCCGAAGTCGGGCCCCAACTCTACGCGGAGCAATCGCACGTCGTCTTCGGTTGCTCCGCCGCCGCCAAACCCCGTCGAGGTCTTCACGAAGGCAGCGCCTGCGATTCGGGTCCAGCGGGCGCCACGCCGCTTCTCTTCGTCGGTGAGCAGGCAGGTTTCGAGGATGACCTTGACCGCCCGGCCGTCCGCCTCGTCGACCACCCTGCGGATGTCGTCGACAAACACGTCCTGCAACCGGTCCTTGAGTGCGCCGATCTGGCACACCATGTCGATTTCCGAGGCGCCGTCGAGCACCGCCCGGGCCGCCTCGGCGGACTTCGCGGCCAGATTGCTGGCGCCCAACGGAAAGCCCACCGTGGCTGCAATGGAGACCTGGCGGTCCGCCAGCAGTGAGGTACAAAGCGCCACGTGGGCCGAGTTGACACAGACGGTAGCAAAGCTGTGCCGGATAGCCTCCTTGCACAGCCGCGCGAAATCCGACCGGACCGCGTCGGGTCGCAAAAAGGTGTGATCGATGAGGGCAGCCAGATCCTGACGCATTGGACGCCTTCTCCTAGCAACGATCGGCGAGGTCAACCAACTGCCCACACCCACGAGCCTGGGGGGCTTTTCGACTGATGGACGTTACCTGCGAGCGCTGCGGCACCGAATACGAGTTTGACGAGACCCTGCTTTCCGGACGCGGAACCAGCGTGAAATGCACCAATTGCGGGCATGTTTTCAAGGTCTACCCAACGGCCCAGGCAGACGCGGACCGCACGACCAGTAGCTGGCGTCTCAAACTGAAGGACGGCACGATCGACACGATCGAGTCCCTCCGTGAGCTGCAGCGGCGCATCGGCTCCGGGGAGCTGACGCCCGAGAACGAGATCGCCCGGGGCGAGGACGGCTGGAAGACGCTCGGCTCGATTCCGGAGCTCGAGACTTTCTTCCAAGCCGCGGGCGTTCAGATGCCCTCGCCCGTTCCTCCATCGCCGGTCCCTTCTGGTCCTCCTTCTGCCCCTTCTAGCCCAACCTCGAAAGATTCGAGCTTACCGCCGGGGCGACGCCCGAGGCAGCCTACGCTGCTCGGCGTGATGCCAGTGCCCAAGGTGATTTCAGAGGGAGGCGCGGGTGAGCGGGGGTCAGGGGCAGCGACAGGGGCAGAGTCAGCGGCAGTGCCAGCGGCAGAGTCAGGGGCAGCGACAGGGGCGGTGCCAGCGGCAGAGTCAGCGACGGAGTCGGTGGCGGATGAGAGCGAGTATGAGTCTCCGTATGCGAGCGAGCCTGTGGCGGACGCCGGGCCGGCTGCCGTCGCTGCGTCGAGCCAGCCTCCCGCAGAGATCGAAGACGCTGTATTCGAGGAATCGCCTCGCGCTTCCGCACGGGGTTTGGTGCGGCCCAGCACGCCGCCTCCCGCTTACCACGACGACGATGACGACATTCCGGATCTGCCGGGGCGTGGCTGGTCGCCGCTGCGCTGGCTCTTACTGATCGTGGTCGTTGGCGGGTTCGCGTTGGGGGTCACGCAGTGGAAGCGTGTGGCTCGCTTGCTCGGCATTGGCAGCGACTCGGCGCTGATCGCAGCAGAGGTCGCGGAAGGCGACGCTGGCCTCGCCGAAGGACATCCGCAGGCGTACGCGAACGCCATCGAAGCCTACGGCCGCTCGATTGAAGCCGGCGGTGATCACGACCCGGAGATTTTGGCGAGCCTCTCGAACGCGTACGCGTTGGCGGCGCAAGCGCGGATCGACAACGGTGCCACCGGCAAAGACGTCGAGAGCCTCACAGCAGCGGCGCTGGCGACAGCGCAGAGTGCCGTAGAACTCGAGCCCCGGGACCTCGACGCGAAGCTCGCCATGGCCGACGCGCTCCGCTTGACTGGCAAACCTGCCGAATCGCGCAGAGTGCTGGAAGAGGCGCGGTCGCTGTCGTTCAGCCACACTGCGGAGTTCTATCGCATCGACGCACGACTGAGTGCCGCCGAATCCGATGGCGCTTTGGAAAACGGCCTACGCAGCGCGAAGCAGGCAGCAGAGCTTGCGCCCCATGGAGTGCCGTACCTCCTGCTGCTGGCTCGCGCCGAGCGCGCTGCGGGTGATGACGCGCGCGCCCGTGTTCCGTTGGAGACGATCCTCGTCGATCGTCCCGAGCATCCGGTCGCCACGAAGCTGCTGGCCGAGCTCCAGACGACCGAGGCCGTGGCGGATGCCGGGGTTGGGGAGGCGGGGGCAGGAGCAGACGCGGTGGCAGAGACAGTGGCAGACGCAGCGGCAGAGACAGCGGCAGAGACAGCGGCAGAGACAGCGGCGAAGACAGCGGCGGGGGCGGCTCGGGTGCGGCGGAGCGCGGCCAAGAAACGCAGGACCCCGAAGAAGCCGGACTACGACGAATATGACCAGCTCGCCGAGGCTGCCGGGGACGACGCGTTCGTGGACGGTCGACCACCGGTGCGTGACTATGAATGGTACATGTGGCAGGGGCGCGCTGAGCTTGCCGGCGGGAACTACTCCCGCGCGCGCGCGTTCTTCGATAGCGCATTGGAGGCTCGTCCCGGATCGTCCGAAGCGATGGACGGCCTCGGACACGTGTCGACGCGCATCGAAGACTATGACTCCGCCCTACGTTATTTCCGCGTGGCGGCCCAACGTGGGCATCCAGACGGGTACTTCAACCTGGGAAAAACCTACGAGCGCCTCGGACGCAAGGAAGAAGCGGTCTCGGCGTACTACACATACGTGAAACGGCGTCCGTCGGGCACCCATGCCGCCGCCGCCAAATTAGCGATAAAAACCTTGGAACCCAATGCAAAGCTTCCTCCTGAAGCCGAGCCCGAGCCCAGCGCGGAGCTGGAGCCGTCCCCAACGCAAGAGCCCGCACAGGACTCAGAACCGGCAGCACCATGAACCACACCGCGCGTCGTTCGGCGCTCATGATTCTCGCGATTCTCGCATCCCTAGCGACCGCGTCTTGCCGCGGGGAAAAAGAAGCCTCGGACGAGCCCGTGGTTCGCGAGCTTCGCCTTCTGCAGGCATTCCCGGACGGTGCGGAGCACGATCCTTTCGCCCTTCCGCGGCCAACCCTCCACGATGTCCTCGTGCAGATTTGGGACGCAACCGACGACGAGAACGTCAAAGGCCTCTTCGTGCGCGTCGGCCCCATGCAGGGCGCCTGGGGCAGCGTCGGAGACCTCGTCGAAGCGCTGAGCGAGTTTCGAGCTGAGAGCCGGCCCGTCCATTGTCATTTCGAGGCCGCAGACAACGTCGGCTACATGCTGCTCGCATCGACGTGCGATCGGATCAGCATGTCGCCCGCAGGCACCCTCGATTTAATCGGCCCTGCGGCCGTGATGATCTACGCGCGCTCGTTGCTCGAAAGGGTCGGCGTCGAAGCGGAGATCCTTCACATGGGCCGATACAAGGGCGCCGGCGATATGTTCATTCGAAACGACATGCCGGAGGAAGCCAAAGCGTCGATGGACGCGATCCTCGACGACCTCTATAGTGCTCTGATCGAGGCCACCAAGGCGCGGACCGAGGGGGACGTCGACAAGGCCAAGGCAGCGATCGACGGAGGCCCGTACGGGTCGGCGGCGGCTGCGAAGGCAGGTCTGGTCGATTCGGTGGGCTTCCTTCGAGAGTCGCGCGAGGAGATCAAAAAGGCGGCGGGCGTCGGCGCGATTCGTCGCCCGCGCATGCTGCCCGAACAGGAGCAGCTTACGCTGGGCCAATTCTTGAACTTGTTCGGCGACGAGACCGAAAAGACCGAGGCAGCTGGCGAGCGCGTGGCCTTGGTGTTCGTGAACGGCAGCATCACCGACGGCGAGTCCGGCTCGACGGGTCACGCGGTCTCCGGCCCATTCGTGCGCGCGATGGAGCGACTCGAAAAAGACGACAACGTCAAGGCCGTCGTCATGCGCATCAACTCACCCGGCGGGTCGGCGCTTGCGAGCGACCGGATGTGGGAGGCGGCGCGCAACCTCGCAAAGGTCAAGCCGTTGATCGCAAGCGTTGGAGACATGGCCGCGAGCGGCGGCTACTACATCGCGTCCGCCGCGAACGAAATCCTCGCGCACCCCAATAGCCTCGTCGGATCGATCGGCGTCGTCGGCGGGAAGTTCAACTTCGCGGGGCTCGCCGAGGACATCGGCGTCAACACGTACATCTTGCAACGCGGCAAGCGCGCGGCTTGGTCGACGCCTGTGCGCGCGTTGAATCCCACCGAGCGACGAGCCTTTGAGAGCCTCCTTCGCGACACCTACGACCGGTTCATCGACCGGGTCGCCGCCGGCCGCAAGATGGAGCGCGAAGCGGTCCTAGCCGCCGCGGAGGGCCGTGTGATGACGGCGCAAGACGGCAAGGAGCTCGGCCTCATCGACGAGATGGCCGGCCTGAGCGAAGCGCTCGTCAGAGCCCGGGCAGCCGCAGGCTTGGGGCCTGATGCGCCCGTCGAGCTCTGGCCCTCGACCAAAGGCCTGCTCGACGCGATCGACGACCTGCTGAGCGGTAACGGAGACGACGACGCACGAATCCAGCAAGGTCTGTGGCTTCGGCGTCATCCGTTGGCGGCTTCGCTTCCACTCGAGCCATGGGCGGACATGCTCCGTGTCCTCGCCGAAGAGCACGTGGCGCTGGTTCCGCCGTACTTCTTTTCGCTGCGCTAAGGTGCGGGTGGGACGACTACCGCGCAGTACTGCCAGATGTCTTGGCCCGGGAAGCAGCTGTCGACCAGTTCGTCTGCGGTCTCGCAGATGGCCCCAAGGCAGCCCTCGCACAAATCGACCGGCCAACGGAACGGTGCCGAGCGCTGACTGAAGCCACCGAAGGTGGTTCCGCCGGCGCGAATGTCGAGCAGGACCGCAGAGTCGCCCGCGTTTAGGAGAGCAAGGAGCGCACTCCGGTAGGACAGCGGGAGTCCGACCGCCAGGGCCACTTCTTGCGAAAACCCACCAGGCGCGATATTCGCGGGGATGACCGCGCTGGTGGTCACTCGGTAGGGGTTGGGCAGATCTCCGGCAAGCGTGGGCTTGGACCCGTCCGGAAGTAGCAGCGTGATGTCGAGGTTGTCGACTTGAATGTTCGCCTGCTCGGCCTGGAACTCGAGCCCGTTGCTGACCAGAAAGCTCTGTAGCAATGGCGCGATGAGATAGTCACTCAGGATATTGAGATCGTACAGGCCGCGCGCAAGACGCAGATCTTGATCCGCGGTCACCGCGCAGCCGTCGTCCGGCGGAAGATTCGCTGCGATCTGTAGTCCGTTGTCCGGGAAGCGGTTGCACCCAGCAACCGTCACCGTCAGCATCATAGCCACGAGGATGAATCGACTCATAAGTCCCCTCCAAAGGGTATTCTCATGGTATGGAGCCCGGGCGTAGGCTGCCAAATTTCCGTAGCTTAAGATGGCTTGAGCGCGCGCCGGACCTCATCGAGGCCGAGGAGATCGATCTCCGTTTGGCCAGGAAGACGCGGAATTACGAAGTGAATTCTCTCTCCACGGCGCTTCTTGTCAGAGCCGATGAACCCGAGCGCACGGCTGTTCAGTCGTTCATCGAGGTCGATGGGCAGGCCGAGCCTTCCGAGCAGCCGCGTCAGCCGCACCGTCTCCTCCCGGCGCCCCCGACCGAGCCGGTCCGACACGCGCATGGCGGCGATCATCCCGAGGGCGACGCCCTCCCCGTGCCGGATGCCGCGGTAATCGCTGGCGGCTTCGAGACCATGGCCGACCGTGTGACCCAAATTCAGGAGCATCCGGCGGCCCGACTCGTGCTCGTCTTCGTGAACGATGCGCGACTTCAGCAGGATCGACATCCGTACCGCGCGCATCGTCGCGTCGGCATCGCCCGCGATCAGCGCCTCTGCATCCTGTTCGAGCATCGCGACGGACTGCTCGGAGTCGAGCCATGCGCTCTTCACTGCTTCGGCCAAGCCGGCGATGCGCTCTTCGCTCGGCAGCGTGGAGAGTGTTTCGACGTCGCACAGGACAAACTTTGGTTGATAGAAGGTACCGACGAGGTTCTTGCCGCGCGGGCGGTTGAACCCGGTCTTGCCCCCCACCGAGCTGTCCACCATGGCGAGAAGCGTGGTGGGGATCTGCCCGAGGGCCACGCCGCGGAGCAACGTCGAAGCTGCAAACCCCGTCAAGTCACCGATCACGCCACCTCCGACGCCGATTACGATGGCTCGTCGGTCGACCTCGGCTTCGAGCGCGACGTCCCAGACCCGTTCGACGCTTGCGATGTTCTTGTGCGCCTCGTCACCGGGAAGCTTCACTTCGATCGGAGGTTTGCCGGCTAAGGTGAGGTTGCGAACGGCATCTGCGGGCCAAGGGCGGTCGTCGCCCCCGTCGAATACGAGGATTGCGTCGCCTGCTGAATGCTCATTCGCGCGAAGTCCGATGTGATGACGGGTGCCACGCCCCACCTCGACTCGATATGTCCGCAACCCCAGCGGCACGACAATGGGTGAGCGGTTTCGCACCGTCACAATCTCCGCCGCGATTTCCTCGGGCGCGAGCGCCCCCGTATCGATAACGGCATGCGCCTCGGCATAGGCAGCGGCTCTCGCCCTCAGGATGCGCTCGAGGTCTCGCTGCGGATCGCCGCCGAGCAGCGGACGCTCCTCGCCTTTGCCAACGCGCTTAGCCAGCACGGCCGGGTCCGCTGTCAGCGTGATGAGGATCCCCTCGCGAAGCAGCATCTGCCGCGTCTCATCATCAACGACCGTTCCGCCGCCAAGCGAAACGACACCCACGTCAGCGGGCAGCGCGTTAAGCGCCTCTTTCTCAAGAGAACGAAAGGCGCTCTCGCCTCGCTCCGAGAAAATCTCCGAGATAGAACGACCGGCCAGCTGCTCGACACAAGCGTCAAGGTCGAGCGCACGGGTCCCAAGCTGGCCCGCCACCGCAGCGGCAACGGTCGACTTCCCGGCCCCCATGGGCCCTGAGAGATACACACGCACGGTAGGGAGCATACGAGCCCGCCGGGCCTCCGTCACGAACCCGGCGGCGTAGCCCCGTGGAGGACGCGCGGCGTCCCCTTTATGGGGTTACTCCGGAAGTGCTAGCGCCCGATTCACGATCCTCGGCGTGAGGAAGATGAGGAGCTCGTTGCGGTCCTCGCGGAACCGGCGGCGCTTGAAGAACACGCCGAGAACCGGGATATCGCCGAAGAACGGAACCTGGTCGACGTTGCGGCCCGTGTTCCGGGTGTAGATGCCGCCGATGACCGCGGTGTCGCCGTCGTCGACGAGGAGCTGGGTAGTGGCCTCGCGCTCTAGGATGGTCGGGTCACCGTTTGCGCCCACCCGACCGAAGTCCGGCTCGTTGCGCGTGATCTTCACGTCCATGGCAACCGAGCCATCGCTCGTCACGTGCGGCGTGACGTTCAGCTCGAGCTTCGCCTCCTGGAAGGCCGTGTTGACGCCCTGCGCACTGACCTGAGAGAAGGGAATCAAAGTACCCTGCGAGATCGATGCCTCATTGTTGTCCAATGTCAGAATTCGCGGAGAGCTGATAATCCGCACAGAGCCCGCCGCTTCTGCCGCGCTCAAACGAACGTTGAGGTTCACGGCGCCGCTCAGGCTGCCCATCGTCAAACCCAGTGCGCCACCCGCGCCGTTACCGGTGACAGCCGGCAGGTTCACGGCGAAGTTCGGATTGTTCACGGTCCCGTTGAACGGTGAGAGGCCCTGCGTCTGCGCGCCGTCGACCGGCACACCGCCCGCGACGCCGATGTCGGATGGGAAGCGAAGGCCGGTCGGGTTGCCGGTCGCGCTGCTCATCACGGCAGAACCACCCCACTGGATACCGATGTCGCGCGAGTACGAGCTGCTCGCTTCGACGATACGCGACTCGATCAACACCTGCGGCGTCTGGGTATCCAGGTTCCGCACCAAATCTTCGACGTGGTCGAGCTGCCCGACGATGTCGCGGACGATCAGCATGTTCGTACGAGTGTCGACCGAGACGGTGCCCCGTTCCGTGAGAAGCTCGCGAACGCGCGGCTGAAGCTCTTGGGCGGTCGCATAGCTCACAGGCACGAGACGGGTCTCGAGCGGAGCGAGCTGCTGCTGCTGTTTCTGACGAGCGATCTCTGCCTCGCGCTCTTGCTCTAGTTGGGCCAGGGGCGCGACGCGGAGAAGGTTGCCCTGACGCACCATACCGAGCGACTTCGCTTGAAGGACGACGTCGAGCGCCTGATCCCAGGGAACGTCACGCATACGGATCGTGACCGTGCCGCCGACATTGTCCGCGGTGACGACGTTCACCCCACCCACCTCGGAGAGCAGGCGCAAGATGTTGTGGATGTCGGCGTCCTTGAAGTCGAGGTCGATTCGACGACCCGAGTAGCGCCGAACGGACTTCCCGCCGACCTGCATCGGGAGCTTGCTGAGGAAGCCGGCAACCTCTGGACCGTCGACTTCTGCCGCGTAGTCCTTCTCCCGGGCGATGGTCCGTGAGCGCGGACGATTATCCGTCGAAGTCGGTGAGAACATCCATACGATGTGGTCCCCGGAGCGAATCGCAGTACCCGCGGCTCCCTCGGATCCGTGAACTTCGACGACAGCCCGGTCACCCCTCTGCTCGAGCTCAACCGAGCCGATCAGCGAGCCACGGGGCGCTTCGATACGCCGCTTGGCACGAGAGCCGATTCGCGCGTCGAGCACCTCGAGACGAGGCGGCGCGCCCGCACGGGTGGACACGCGAAACTCCGCATCGCCGTCGAGCGAGATCACGATGCGGTCGCGACCATCCCTTTGCTCCAGACGAACATCTTTGATCTGCGCAGCGCTCGGGGCTGACGACTTCTTCGTCTTTGCTTTGGCCGAGCCTTCGCCGTGCCAGAGCTTCACCGTGATACCGTTCTCTGTCGCACGCGCGCGATACGTCACCTTACGCGTGAGCGTCAGCTCGATGCGGGCCCCCCGCGCCGTGTTGCTCGCGACAGTGCGTGCAACGAGCGAGTTTGTGCCACTCGTCTGTATCCCGCCCGACGGCAGCGCCGCGTTGTCCACGTCGATGACGATGAGGCGTCCATCGTCCTTCGCGTGAACCGCGTACTGCGGATCACCGAACGCGCCTTCGATGGAGATTTGTGCTCCGTCTCGCGCGCCGTTGATTCGAACACTATCGATTTTTGTGCCCGCTGCTTGAGCCATATTGACCCAAACGAACGTTGCCGCGATAGCGATTACAAGACTCCAATGAATACGCATTCCTGACTCCTCTGCCAGCCGCGTTAATCATCGAACGCCAGCGACGAAGGGCGCAAGAAAACGACCGACTATCTATCGAATGTCAGGGCGCCGTGAGCTGTGGTGCTTCGCCGCCTTCGTGAAGCGGCATCACACGGGTCAACGGCGGCTTGTCGGGCGCGGTCGGGTCTTCACGGGTCAATACGACCGAACCTGGACGGATTCGATCCACACGCCAGTTCAGTGTGACTGGCATTCCCTCTGAACCTCCGGTCTGTACGACCTCCGGACGACCGATGTAGTCACCGCGGCGGATCACATGTCCGACGTGTGCGGTGTCTGTAAGCATTGCGCGTGGCGTAGTGATGCCGGTAACGATAGCGATGAGGTTCATCTCATCGAGGCTCGTGCTCGGCAAGAGCACGCGACGCTGCGCGGGAGCAGCAGCTTGCGCCTTGAACGCCCTGGCGTACGAACGGAAAGGATCACGGTTCTGAATGTCGAGTTCTGCAAAGTCGTCGTCGCTGTACGTGATCGGGCCGGAGTCCATCACGGGCGCGCTCTCGCCTGCCTCACCCTTCCCCGGTTCTTTCTCCTTGGCGCCGCCGGCCTTGCCCTCACTGAGACCGCGGGCCCCTTGATACTCCTCATCGTCACCTCCACCGCAGCCCGCAACGCCAACGGCGGCGACGAGCAAGAGGCAGGCGAAAATTCGAATCTTAGCGCTCATGGCGAACTATTTCCTTTGGTCCGGGGGACGCCGGTAGGTGGTCGCGCGAACATCGACGTTGAGGACCATTTCGCCGGATGGCAATAACTTCGGCTGCGTCATCCGGATGTTTTCCAAACTGATGGCCCGGTCCAACTTGCTCACGTTGTAGAAGAACTTCCCCATCTGGTGAAATCGGCCGCTAAGCGCAAGAACGACCGGAATCTTCGAGTACAGCTCCTGACGCTGCTCCGGGCGAGGCTCGACGAGACGAATCGTCAGACCGCTGAGCTCGGCCACGCGGTTGAGATCCTGAAGGAAGGCAGCGATCTCCGCGTTCTCGGGCAGGGTTCGGCGGTTCTGCCGGTCCACAACCTCTCGGTTCGCAAGCTCCTGCGTTAGCTCGAGGTACTGCTTCTCACGGCGCTGTGCGTCGCCAATCTGATCTTCAAGCTGCTGCTGCTTCTTCTCGGCCGCCTGAAGGGCGGTCGAAATGTTGTTGTGCGCGAGCGCATAGTACGCCGCGCCGAGCAACCCGAGCACGCCCAGCAGCGCAAGTGCCTTGCCCCAACCCGGCAGCCCAACGAATGTATCTTCGAGACTGGCCATCAGTATCTCACCTTGCAGGTAATATCGAAGCCGACCATCTGTAGCCCCGTGTCCGGGTCGGCTGACGCGCGCGTTCGTTGCAGCGTCACGCCCTCATAGATCTCGCTAAGGGTCAGTCGACGCAAGAACTCGGCAACATCCTCGTTCGAGCGCCCCATCCCCGTGATCTTGCATTCGCGATCGACTTCCTCGAAACGAGAGATCCACAGCCTACGCACATCCCAAGACTCGTTGTATCCGGCTAGCGGGTTATCTTCCCGCATACGTTCGAGCTCCACGGGGTTGATCGTCGGCCCACCGGGGCTACTCAGCACCTTCGAAAGCTCCATCACGGCGCGCGTTGGGCCCCGTCGCGCGCGCTCGAGGTCCTGGACGACCTGTTCGAGGCGGCGACTCTTCTCGAGGCGCCCTTCGACGTCGGCCAAGCCCTTGGTCTTGCCTTGGAGCTCGTCCCGGCGTGCTTCGAGCGTCTTGTTCTCTTGGGTTAGGGTCGCGAGCTCAGTGCTCTGCGCGAAGTAGAGGACGCCGAGAACGGCAAGCCAGACGGCGATCGCGCCCCCGTAGACCGCGCCCCAAGTTCCGAGGCTGAGGTCGCCTCCCGGAAGAGATGTGGGGGCAATGCGCCGAGCGCGCTTCTTCTTATCGGTGGGTAGCAGGTTGATGCGAATCATCAGTTACGCTCCCGCTCTTTACGCAAAGCCAGCCCGATGCTCACCACCGCCTGCGATGATCGGCCCTGCAAATCCGCCAGCGCCTTCTCGTCCACATCGGCCACTCGTGTGGGGTCGAGCAGCCCGACGGACACCCGAGCCCGTTCCTGAAGGATATCGACAAGCGATTGGATGTTCGCCGTCCCACCCGACAGGCAGATGCGGCTCAAATCGCGGTCCCCGCTCGTCGCCAGATAGAAGTCGAGCGAGCGCTGAATCTCGCCAGCGAGCTGCTCGACCGCCTGGCTGACGATTTCGGGTACCTCTCGCGGAACGATACCCTGCCCTTGTCCACCGCACTTATACGATTCGGCCTCGTCCCGGCCGATGCCGAGCTGCCGCTGAATCTCCTCGGTAATCCCGTTTCCGCCGTTGGCGATGTCACGTGTAAAGGCGGTCGTGCCGTCGGCGAGAATGTTCACGGTCGTCGTGGAGGCCCCGCAGTGCACCAGCACCGTGGTTTCCTCCTGCGCCGCGGCGCCATAGCCCGCTTCGAACACGTTCTGTACGGTGAATGCATCCAGATCCACCACCATCGGACGAAGTCGAGCTTCCATCGCCAAGTTAGTGAGATCGGTGATTTCTTCTTTCTTTGCGGCAACCAGAAGCACGTCCATCTGGCCGTGGTCGGCGCGCTCGTGCAGCACCTCGTAGTCCACATGGACCTCTTCGAGGTCGAACGGGATGTGCTGCTCTGCTTCCCAGCTGATCTGCTCCTGAAGCTCGGCGGCCGTCATTAATGGCATCGAGATCTTCTTGATGATCACGCTGTGGCCGCTGGCGCGAAGGGCGACATTGCGCCGCTTGCTGCGCGCGAACAGCTTCTCGAGCCCCTCGACGACCGCACCCGAGTTAATGATGTGCCCATCGACGATGGTATCGGCAGGGAGCGGATGATAACCGAACCTCGTGATGGTTCGTGCCCCCCGGCGCCCCTCTTTGATTTCACAGACTTTAATCGAACTCGAACCGATGTCGACGCCGATTAAGTTCTTCCCCTCGGACGGCATGCAGACACGCTACTCCTCCTCGCCGAACACCCTTACCCGGTCGGCGAGCCTCAGACCCAAAGCTTCGAGAATCTTACGTTTTGTGTCCATTCGACATCCAAAACCCTTCTCGACACGATCGATCGTCAACACCGATAGGTTCGCGCGACGAGCCAACTCAGCCTTGGACATCATGCGTTCGATCCGAATCTTGCGAACATTGTTAGGCTTGTTGCCACTTTTCTTATTCGCGTTGGCCTTCGAAGGCCCTTCATGGTCGCTCGCATCAGAGGCCGACGCACCCAAGGTGTTGGGCTTTTGCATCGCTTCATTTGCCTCCGGTTCGTAGGTCATAATTTAGCTCACTGGAGGAGGAACACGCACCGCGCCACTCCTCAAGAATGCTATGACCGAACCACCCTAGGGTCAAGCAACTTAGGACAATTTAGCACTAACTTATATGCTAATCATACCTAAATTATGTGAACCTAGCAAGCGGAACACAGACATCCGCGATCGTCAGGCACTGCTTGTGCTCGACGCGCGAACCCACCGATTGTCAACGAGCAAAGGTGCCGTAATTCATGGTCGCAATGCTCGCAGCCGAAGGCAAAAAAACCGAGATCCAGGTCGCTTAGTTGCCCTGGCCCGCGACTCATCAATACTCGTCACGTCGTGATGAGCTCGATTGGGGTGTGGCGTGCGGTCGCTATGGTGTTCTTGGTCTTCCTTCTGCATGCGCCTGCACATGCGCAGCGCAAGCACACTGTGAACCAGGGTCAGACCCTGGGCGTCATTGCGAAGCGCTACGGCGTGTCGGTGACCAGCCTCGCGGCGGCCAATCGCTTGAAGAAAACGTCGAATCTACGCGTGGGCCAGGTTCTACGGGTCCCCTCTAAGGGTGTGATCTATGTCTATCCGGGGCAGACCCTCACTGGCATTGCGCAGATGAACAAGGTCAGCGCGAAGGCGCTTGCGGCCGCGAATGGTATCCAACCCGGGTCCATGCTGCGAGTCGGGCAGCGCCTCGAGCTGCCCGGTTACAGCGCCCAGGCCAAGGCGAGCAAAGCGCGCAGCGCCATCTTAAACGGCTTGGTCACACTCGAGCGGCCTGCGAGCAAAGAGACCCTTCGCGCCCGCCTTTTCGACAAGACCGGGAAGCCTGACCCGAAGGCGCGCGCGCGCGTCGCGCGTTTCCTCCGAGATCGGGACGATGACGAGGTGAAGCGCCCGAACACCCGGCTCCTGCGCGTCCTGTCGTACCTCGCAGACCATTTCAACGGCCGCACGATTGTCGTCGTCAGCGCCTACCGCTCGGAGAAGAACGGTAACAGCGGGTCGAGCCGGCACGCGACCGGGGAAGCCGTCGATATCCGCGTCGACGGCGTGCCCAACGAGGTCCTGCGCGACTACTGTCTGACGCTTTCGAAAGTTGGGGTCGGCTACTACCCGCGCAGCAGCTTTGTCCACGTCGACGTCCGCTCGAAGGGGGTTTACTGGGTGGACTGGTCGCGGCCGGGCGAGCCTGCGCTCTACCTGCCCCCCGGGGAAACGCCGGAAAAGTACGATGCTGGTGTATCGAGCACGGTGTCGCCGGCGAGCCTCTAGTCCTTCCCCTGCGGGAGCTCGATGTCGTGCTCCTTGAGCCGGCGATAGAACGTCCGGCGCGCCATCCCGAGCGCGCGCGCGGATTTCGCTCGGTTCCAGCCGTGCGCGTTGAGCGTCGCTAGCATTCGAGCGCGCTCGGCGTCCTTGAAGTCCCGGTAGTTGCTGACGCCGGCACTCGAGGTCGGCACGGCGCGGCTGGCATCGATCGCCAGCTCCTCGGCCTCGATGGTGTCGCCGGCAGCGAACACCGTGGAGTTGATCAGGATGTGCTCGAGCTCGCGGACGTTGCCCGGGAAGTCGTGCGCGCAGAGCCGCTGAAGCGCGGTACGGTTGAGTCGCTTCTTGGGCTCTCCGCGTTCTTCGGCGATGCGGCCGAGAAAATGGTCGCAGAGCAGCGGGATGTCTGAACGCCGTTCGCGGAGCGGAGGCAGCTCGAGTTCCACCACGGCCAATCGGTAGTAGAGATCCTCCCGAAGCGTCCCCTCTTCGATGAGCTCGCGGAGCGGCCGCTTGGACGCGGTGACGAGGCGCACATCGATGGGCTGCTCGTCGGCGCCGCCGATGGGCCGAACGCGCCGTTCCTGCAACACGCGGAGCAAATCGAGCTGCATGCGCGCCGGCATGTCCTCGATTTCGTCCATGAACAGTGTGCCGCCGTGAGCCTGCTGGAAAAGCCCGTCGCGCGCGTGCGTGGCCCCGGTGAACGCGCCCGCTACGTGACCGAACAGCTCGCTTTCGAGGAGGCCATCGGGAATCGCACCGCAGTTGAGCGATACGTAGGGCCCATCGGCGCGGGCACTGCCTCGATGGATGGCGCGAGCAACGAGCTCCTTGCCGGTCCCGCTCTCGCCGGCGATCACGACTGGCACCTCGTTGATGGCCACGCGATCGAGCACGCCGTATACTCGGCGCATCCCGTCGCTCGCACCGATGAGGCCCCATCGGTCGCCTTCTGCGGTCGAAGCTTGAAGGCGCGCGATCTCCCGCTGGGTTCGTTGGAGCGATTCGGCCTGCCCGTGGACGCGCTGCTCGAGCAGCTCGTTGGCTTCGCGTAGTGCCAGGTTGGCGCGCTCCAGGTCTTGCTTTTGTGCTTCGATGCTCTTGAAGAGATGCGAGGTTTCGATGGCAATGGCTGCTTGGTCGGCGTAGGCACGAAGCAGTGATAGATCGGTCCCGGAAAAGCGTCCGCTGGAGCTTCGGTGCTCGAGATAGAGAACGCCCCAAACTCGGCCCCGTGACTCGATTGGCAGGCAGGCGACGGACTTCAGCATCAACTGGTGGACGGACATGTAGTCCTGCACGCGGGCGTCGTGCGCCGCATCGACCGTGACCACAGGGTCGCCGTCGATCAGGACTGTCTCGGCGATCGACCGGCTGAATGTCGCGGTCCGAACACCGAGCTGGCTCTCCGCGCCACGAATCGTCTTCGCTTCGAGTGCTCCGTTTTCGTCGACGAGCAAGACGAATCCGCGTTCCGCACCGCTCAGGGACACCGCGCCGTCGGTGATCCTCGTCAGGAGCTTCGATAGATCCTGTTCGCTCGCGAGCCGGCGCAGGTTGGCTAGCAAGGGCTCAAGCCCGGTCGTCGTGGGCACGACCGCTGCGGTCTTATGGCGCCTGGACATCTTGCGAATTGCCTGCCGCTTGGCGTCGCACCAGAAGCCCGCGCGAAGCGGTGGCGGCAGCGAAGTCGCCATATCGTCCCAGAGCTCGACCGCACGCACGGCTGCCTTGCGCATCTCCTCCGGTTCGTTACGTGAACGGTAAAGCATGCTCACGTCTGCCCAAGCGTCGGCGCGGGTGCGGGCGCAACCCTGCTCCCTCGCGCGCTCGGCAACGCGAATCAGCGCTTGGATGGAATCATCCGCCGACATGTGCGCACGCAGCGCGGCAACGCCCAACGCCTCGACCGCTGTGTCCTGTGCGACCTGATCGAGAAGCCGTGCTGCCTCTTCCCACCGACCGAGTTCGAGGCTTGCCCGAGCTGCGAGCAGCAATGCGCGGGCGACGCCGCTAGGAGCCTCCGCGGCTGCTAAGGCGTGACGGGATGCCAATTCCCAGTCCCCGCGCGATCCCGCAACGCGCGCACGGACGATCGCCGACGCGGCCTCCCCGACCTCCAAGTCCGCGAGTAAGGCCAGCGCAGCGTCCTCGTTGCCGCAGTAGGCCTGAAGCTCGGCCCGCGTAACTTGGCGGGCCTGACCTCCGTCGCGCGCATTCGACGCTTCCCAGACAAGCCGAAACGCCTCCCCGAGCTCACCGCGTCCGATCCGGCACCAGACTAAATCAGCCTCGATCGTGTGCCGATCCCGGCTATCCGAACCCTCCAAGGCAGTGCGGAGGGAGCTGGCTAACTCATCCAGGCTCACTAAGGCACGATCTGACACACCCGCAGTCTAGCGGATTGTCAGTCGGCAAGTAGGTCGATGATGACGACGCCTCGGTCGGACTCCTCGTCGCACTCTGGCGCCTTCGCGCCCTCCGGAACCGGGAGGTGAAGCTCGATCTGAGCAATCCGGCCCTTCGCCTGCTCTTCTTCCTCACGCTGACGAATCTGGTCGATGATGAAGCTTGGAAGCATTGGTCCCTCTGCCTTTAACGTAGGTCAATCTACGGGCTCAACCAACATAATAACGCCTTCCCGCCTGACAACGGGTGTGACACAACATGATTTCCCGTGCC
>CAXMRM010000046.1:0-13375 GCA_964196015.1 uncultured Myxococcota bacterium | reverse complement strand
GCTGATCAGCTGTGCTGCGGTCTTCGGCCTCCGAGGCGTCTACTTCGCTCTTTTCGAAGAGGCGTCCGTCCCGATCGACGCCACGGGCACCGCCGTCGGTCTGGTCTCGGTCATTGGCTACACGCCCGACGTGTTCGTCGCCCTTGTCGCGGGTTGGTTGCTCGATCGATCTCCGGGGGCCACCGGACATCAGCACTTCTTCCTGTTCCTCAGCGCCTTCGCCGCGATTGGCTTGATGGCAAGCTTGCTATTGCGAGCGGAGGTTTCCTCGAAGGCGACGAGGCGTCGCTGAGCTTAGTGTCCGCTTTTGTCGTCCTTGCCCGCATGCCGGAGGCGCGACTCCGCTTCGTCGCGCAGTTGCATCGCGCCCTTGAGCTGTTCGATGAGCTCGGTTTGGTCTCGAAGGCTTCGGTTCAGGTGATTGGTGACGACGTCGACGCTGACGACCGCCATGCCGCAGAACACCGCGAATAGCATCGCGACCCGCAGCCAGTTCATGAAACCGGTGGGGTCGTAGAAGGTTGTCGTCTCGACCGCCACGATGCCGCTCGACAACACCCCCCCTACGGCCAGCAACGCGAGCAGGTTCAGGCTCAGCGCGATCAATGTGATTCGACGCCCAAACAGCAGGCATGCAAGCACGCTCTGACACGCCAAGATCAAAACAGGGCCGGCAAGGTAGCCGACCGAGAGCAACGAAAAGACACCCACGACGTAAAGAAGGCCGAGAAAGCTGAGGGCGCGAATCGAGTAAGGCAGACGCCTGGCTAAGAGCAGCGTGATGAAGCCGGTATACAGAACCACAGCGCCGCCCACGATTCTCCATGCCCCGAGACCTATGGCGTCGATCATGGTTCGCACGAATGCGAAGCCGCCCATCACGACGGCAATGAGCAGCGACGTGTTGAGCACCTGCTGGCGAAGGCTCTTGGCTTCGCCCAGGACGTCTCTGTGCGGTGAAGTACGGCGGTCTACTGCCACGGCTACGGATGGTACCCCGCGGGCAGACGCGGCTCCAGTGGGCTAGCGTAGGCCTTCGGCTGCCTCGTCAGGATTTGCGTAATACGGCGACTAGGAAGCCGCCGAAGTATCGAAGCGGGGAGCGGGCCGCAAGGAACTCGGCTCGGCTCAAGCCAGGTGCCACCCACGGGATGCGGTGAACGGCGGCGAAGGGCGTGAGGACGCGAATGCCGTAATAGTCGACGAGCTGGACGTTGGGCGGCAACAGCTTTGGAATGGCCAAGGGTGAGTCCCAGCGAGTGGAGATATCCGCCTCGGTACGATCGTCGCTGATCGGCCGAGGGCCCGCGGCCTTCTTCGCGAGATAGCGAAGGCTCCACGGATTGTAGAACTCCAGCAAGAGATGCCCGCCCGGCCGCGTGACGCGCGCTGCCTCCCGGACGGCAGCGTCGATATGGGGGACATGCGCCAGCACTTTGAAGCTGTAGGTGAGATCGAACTCGTCATCGTCGAAGGGTAGGTCGCACACGCTTCCGATGTGCACGTCGAGGCCGCGGTCCCTCGCTCGTTGCGCCATTCCCTCCGACAGGTCGATACCGACGGCCTTCTTAGCGACCTCGGCGATGCGCTCGAGAATGAGCCCCGTGCCGCAGCCGAGCTCGAGCACGCGCGCGTCTCGAGCGTACGGCGCCGTGACCTGAACCTCCAGGTCGTCGATCATTTGATGATAGCCGTAGCCGCGTCCCCGTTCGTACGAGCCGCTGAAGTCGTCGTAGTACTGCCGCGCCTTTTGCTCGGATGCGTCACCCATGGATTTCCTCATAGAGCAGCTCGTACGCCGCGGCGACTCCTTGCGGTGAGAATTTCGACGTCGCCATTGCACGCGCCTTTTGTCCGACCTCCGCGTAGGAGGCCTCGTCGGTGCTGAGACTCTCGATCGCCTCGGCCAAGGCTTCGCCGCTCGTCTCTACAGCGACCGCCCCGCCACCCTCGGCGAGCTCCGCGGACGGCGTTCCCTTTGCGACGAGCACCGGGCGCGCGAGGCACATCGATTCGAGCGCCACGAGCGGGTAGTCCATCTTTGCGTAGGCCGTCCGGTTGACCATGACGACGAAATCGCTGAGCGCGAGGAGCTCGTGGATGTGCTGCGTTTCTCCCACCCAGCGCAGCCGAGACTCGATGCCCCATCGCCTCGCTTGTGACCGCAGCCGGGAGAGGGCTTCGTCCGCTTGCGGCGTCTTGCGGCGGCAGGCCATCAAGAGCAGCGCTTCGGGGCGGTTCGATGCCGCGAATCCTTGCAACGCAATTTCGGCCCCACCGCCGAACTCCAAGTCCCCGGGGTAGATCCAGATGGGCGCGGCCTCCGGAAGCTCGTGCTTCTTGCGCAGCTGGGCCCGCTCGACTGAGGTGGGCTCGGCAAGAGGCGGCACGGACGGCGGAATGACCCGCAGCGCGCTCTCACTCACGCCCTCTTGGCGGAAGCGCTCGTAGGCGGACCGCGACAGCGCGACGGTCGCATCTGCGAAGAGAAGCTTCCGAACGGCTATCGTTTCCGCGGGCACGCTGCACACGGTATGGACGCTCGGCACTCCCCGAATCGCGCGGGCAAGGCGACCTGCGGTTGAGCTCTTCGGGTTGGGCGCGAAGAAGAAATGCCAAAGATCCGCCGAACGCCCCAACAGCAGATGGCGCAAGACGCCTAGGTTCTCTCGCACGCTAGGCGCGAAGTCTCCCGCGGACGCGGCGCTGTACACCGCCTCGATGCGTCCCCGGTCGATCGGGCTCGCTTGGCCGGGGCGCCCCATCAAGACCGGAGAGTGGCGCTGCAGATGTCCTGCTATGTCACGGACCAGGTTCTTGCTGCTGTCGTTCCAAGGCGGGGCCACTGGCTTGGACACGAAGAGGACTTCAGCCATTCGCAAAGGGGTTACGCCGCGGCTGGACGCACTGCAAGTGCTTGACCTGCGAATCGCTAGGCCACTTGCGAGTGCGAGAAGTTCCGGATCGCGCGCGCGTGGGTTCGTAATGCCCTCTAACCTAGATCGGACCCCTTTGGCGCGATCCATCGGTCTCAGCTAGGAAGACGCATGGCTCAGATCGACATCTTCAATGGTGATGCCGACGGAATCTGCGCGCTCGCTCAGCTTCGCAATGCCGAGCCGCGGCAGAGCACGCTCATCACCGGCGTGAAGCGCGATATTGCTTTAGTCGCGAAGGCCGAGGTCGCAGCGGGCGATCGAATCACAGCCCTCGACATCAGCTTCGACAAGAATCGCGACGGCGTGCTGAAAGTACTCGAAGAGGGGGCGGAGGTTTTATACATCGACCACCACTTTGCCGGGGAGATCCCCGAGAGCGACAAGCTCACCACGATCATCGACACCGCTCCCAACGTGTGTACCAGCCTCCTGGTCAACGGGTACCTGAAGGGGAAGTACGTGGAGTGGGCGGTGACCGGCGCCTTCGGCGACAACCTCAAGGCGAGCGCCCGTACGATCGCGGAGCCCCTCGGCCTGTCAGAAGAACAGCTTACACTGCTCGAGAACCTCGGCGTTTATATGAATTACAATGGGTACGGGGCTTCTTTGGAAGACCTGCACTTCCCGCCCGCCGAGCTGTTCGAGCTCGTGCGTCCTTATGCGACCCCCTTCGGCTTCGTCGAGCAGGCGCGCGAAACGTTCGAGCAGCTGGAATCGGGCTATCGGGAAGACATGACCTCGGCCGCGGCGCTGAAACCGAGCCGCGAATCCGAGAAGACCGCGGTCTTCATCCTGCCCGACGAAACTTGGGCACGGCGCGTGTCGGGCGTGTACAGCAACGCGCTGGCCAATGGCTCGCCGGGCCGAGCCCATGCCGTGCTCACCGAGCGCGCTGATGGCACGTACCTGGTCAGCGTTCGCGCGCCGCTCGAAAAGAAGCAGGGAGCCGATGAGCTCTGCCGGCAGTTTCCGACCGGTGGCGGGCGCGCCGCAGCAGCCGGGATCAACGCTCTGCCCGGCGATCAGCTCGAAGCGTTCCTCGACGCCCTCGCTGCGTCATACAATTAGTTCTCCCGACTGCCTCAGCAGCGGCCGATGCCCGACCCCGTGACCAAGACAAAATTACAAATTGTTAAGTTGCGGCGCCGGAGGAGGAAGTTTACATTATGTTAAGTAATGACGCTGCTAGCCGAGACACAAGACGATCTGCCCCCGACGAAGCCCATTCCACGCCACAAAGGGCACTGGCTCTGGGGTGGAACCTTTGACTTCCAGCGGAACCCAGCCGAGTTCCTGCTAGAGGCGCACGAGAAGTACGGCGACGTGTTCGTGACCCGCGTGCTGACCGGCCAGTCGTATTTCATTCGTGATCCGGAGGTCGTCAACGCGATCAACGTCACGCACGCCAAGCACATCCGCAAGCCCAAGGTGGTGAAGCAGATGTGGAAGCCGTTCCTCGGCAACGGGCTCGTGCCGAACGACGGTGAGTCGTGGAAGCGGCAGCACAAGTTGATCATGCCTGGCTTCCACAAGATGCGCGTCGATGCCTACGCGCCGACGATGGCCGACTACACGCGTGACATGGTCTGCCGCTGGAAGGACGACGAGCAGCGCGATTTCCAACAAGAAATGGTGGAGCTCACGCTGCGCATCGTCGCGAAGACGCTCTTCGATACGGACCTCGCGCACGACTCCGAGACGGTGCACCAGGCCATGGAAGACATCAGCGAGGCGCTGATCGATCACGCGCAGACCCCGATTCCGGCGCCGCGCTGGTGGCCGTCGGAGCGCAACAAGCGCATGGTCAGAGCGCTGGACGCGATGGACGGCGTCATCGAACGCCTCGTCACCGCACGCCGCAAACAGCAAGAGGACCGCGGTGACCTCATGTCGCACGTCGTGTTCGCCACCGACGAGGAGGGCAGCATGTCGGACAAGCAGATGCGCGACGAGCTGATGACGCTCATCTTCGCGGGCCACGAGACCACGGCGCACACGCTCACCTGGGCCTGGTATCTGCTGGCAACCAATCGAGACAAGCTCGCAAAGGCGCAACAAGAGCTCGATCAGACCCTCGGCGGCAAGCCCATCGGCGTCGATGATCTGGGCGACCTGCCGTACCTCGAGATGTGCCTCAAAGAATCGCTTCGCCGTCTTCCGGCGGTATGGATCTTTGGACGCGAGGCGCACACGGATTTGCGCTTGGGCGACTACTTCTTCCCGAAGGGAGCAATCCTCGCCGTCAGCCCGCTCGCCACGGGTCGCAACGCGAAGTACTTCGACAAGCCCTTGGAGTACCGGCCCGAGCGCTGGACGCGCGAGTTCGAGCGTAGCCTGCCCAAGGGCGCGTACGTGCCGTTCGCGGCGGGGCCGCGGGTTTGCCTCGGCAAGCAGTTCGCCATGATGGAGATGCGCATCATCCTCGGCACGCTGATTCAAAACGTCGACATCAACATCCTCGACGGCTTCGAGCCCGACCTCCTCGCGGAGCTGTCGCTCAACCCCGGCGAACGGGGCATGCAGATGAGGGTCCGCTTCCGCGACGGCGCGCCGGTTCTCGCAGGCGATACGGTCCGGAAGCCAGAGACCCCCGGCACTCACTCGGCCTGAGCGCCCGGCCCCCGAGGGACCCTGAGAGCGGTTGACGAGGGCATCCAGCTTGTAAGCAAGTGTCGGATTGTGCCGGGTCGAAGCAGGGAATCATTGCGTTTTCGCTCCGGTCATGACGCTGTCATTGGAAAGGTGTAGCACTAGCACTTGACGCAGCGCGTTGTTGTAGCCAGGTTACCCAGAGCAAAGCAGGTGGCGAGACCCAGCAAGTCGCCTGCGGAACGGATTGGGTGTTTCCCATGGATACTGAACTTCTCCTCGTCGTCATGTCTCTCGTCGCGCTCCACGTAGCCGCCCTTGTTGGCGGAGGCCTGGGCCTGGGCATCATGCGACTGCTCGGTCGTGGACCTGCCAGCAGGTCTCCGACGGAGGCACGAGAGTCGATCCACTGAGTCGATTTGGCGGACTGCGTGTGGCTCCGGTCAGCACCAGGAGGCTCGTTGCCCCGGCTGTTCTAGGAGTTCGCGCAGGTTCGCCGACACGACCCTGTAGCCGACGTTACCGTAGAGTTTCTGCCTGCCTTGATTGAGGTAGTACGTCGGGCTGCCTTCGATCTTGTGTTCGTCGCGCAGCTCGATGTCGTGGCAGACCTCTGCCATGGCCTCGCCGGATTTCAGCTTCGCTTCGACTGCGGCTGTTGCAATCCCCGCCTGAGCCAGAACATCGAAAAGCACGTCCCGGTCTGAGATGTCGCGCGCGTGCTCGAAGAACGCCGATCGAACTCGCCATGTCGCCTCCTCGAAGGCGGTTCGCCCACCGAGGTCGCTGCGGCGCGCCGAGTCCACGATTCCCTCATCCACCAGCAGTCGCACCGCGCACAGCATTTCGTGTGCGCTCGAGGATGTCGTCGGCGCGACTTCGCTCCAGACGCGCTCGTTCACCGAGATGTGAGGGAACCCCTTGGAGACCTCCCGCACGTGCTCCCCGAAGCCCGCGTATCCGCCCCGGTCTTTCCAGCCCTCGCCGATTCGACAACGCGTGGCGCCGAAGATCGGAATGAAGCGGTATTGCAGCTCGATCGACGATCCGAACTCCTTGCGCAACTCATCCAAGCGCACCTCAGCCGCGTAGGCCCAGATACACAAGACGTCCGATACGTAGGAGATCTCGATCGTCATTCGAACAACACGTAGGCGATGCCCGCCATGAAGAGAAGAGCGAACACCACGAGCCACTGGCGCCAGATGTCGCTTTGGAGCGCGGAGTCGTCGGCGGGCTCTACGGCCTCGGTTCGGCTGCACTTCGGACAGCGTGGATCGTCGCCGGCATCTTCGGCGATGAACTCGTGATCACAGTCGGCGCAGATATATCGTGTTGATATGGCGCTCACCATAGGATGACCTTCGAAAGCATTGGCCCAAGGATAGTCGGGAGCGATGGGCGCGCCACAAGTGGCATCCAGGGGCGATGTGCGGGAGGGCAAGCGATCGCGTACGGTCCCGGCATGCTTGGAACAAAGACCCGCGCGGCGTTCCTGCTGCTTGCGTCCAGTCTGGTAGTCGCGTGCGCTGGCGGAAGTTCCGAGCCGCCCGCCCCCGAGTTCGAGGAGTTCGCATGGCGAACCGACACCCCCGACGTGCGGATCGAGCGTTTGTGTGCCGAGGCCGCGGCGCCCGACGATGCGCCCGATACCACGTTCATCGATTGTGATCTCGAGGGCGCGACGTTTTCGAGCGAGGAGCCACCTCCGAAAGACGATCTCATCGTGCTTGCATACAACATTCTGCGCGGCTTCGAGGTCGATGCCCAGCTCGAGATGATCACCAGCGGCGTCGACTTCCCGGTACCCGACGTGTTGCTCCTGAGCGAGGTTGATCGTGGTTGCCGACGCACGGACTTCCGGAACATCGCCCGTGATTACGCCGAACGGCTTGGCTACTACTATGTGTACGCGACCGAGTTCGTCGAGCTCCCAGGGGACCGTGGTACGACCGGACCGTACGACCCGCCGATCTGCGAGCATGGCAATGCCATCGTGTCCCGCTATCCGTTAGGCAACGTACGCCAGATCCGACACGCGCAAAACCGAAGTTGGTACACGCCGCCGGGCACGCCGAATCCAGATGAGCCACGGCTCGGCGGGCGAATCGCCATTGCAGCGGACGCAAAGGTCGGCTCGCGTCTGGTGCGGTTCTACCAAGTGCACCTCGAGTCGACGCTCAGCGCGTTGGAGATCCGCGACGCACAGGCCGAGGAGATTGCGGCCGATGCCGAAGGAGTGAACCAGCCGGTAATCGTTGGGGGCGACTTCAACACCTTCTTCTATGTCGGCGACCTCAAGAATGGAACGCTGACCGAGCCGGCCGTCCAGTCGTTCATCGACCGCGGTTACGACGATGCACACCAGAACCTTCCACTCGAGGACCGGTCCACGTCTTTCGACCCGTTCGACATGGTCATCGACCTGATCATGACTCGAGGCGTCGACGTCACCGACGCTGGCCGCTGCCCGCCGGAACGTTGTGAGTCTCTCTCCGATCATCTCCCGGTGTTCACCGAAGTTCGCGGCGTCCTCGGGCAGTGATGCAAATGCGGCGCCCGGGCGAAAAGCGCGCTAGACCTGCGGCATGAGTGAGCCGAAGGGCAAGGCCGAGGGCCAAGAGAACGCGCCCAACTTCATTCATGAACTCGTTGAAGCGGACCTCCGGGACGGCAAGCACGGTGGTCAGGTAGTGACGCGGTTTCCCCCTGAGCCGAACGGCTATCTGCACATCGGGCACGCCAAGTCGATCTGTCTCAACTTCACCACCGCGGGCCTCTCAGTCCAGGGGCGCTGTCACCTGCGCTTCGACGACACCAATCCGGAGGCCGAGGACATCGAGTACGTCGACTCGATTCGTCAAGACGTGCGCTGGTTGGGGTTTGACTGGGGGAGCCACGAATACTTCGCGTCGGACTATTTCGAGCGGCTCTACGATTGCGCGTTGGACCTGATCAAGCGCGGACTCGCCTACATCGACAGCCAGAGCCTCGGAGAGATCCGCGAGGGCCGTGGTGACTTCTACAAGCCAGGGGTGAACAGTCCGTTTCGTGATCGAGGTGCCGAGGAAAGCTTGGATCTGCTTGCGCGCATGCGCGCCGGCGAATTCGACGAAGGCTCTCATGTATTGCGCGCGAAGATCGACATGGCGTCCAAGGACGTCAACCTGCGCGACCCCGTGATGTACCGCATTCGGAAAGTAACGCATCACCGCACCGGCGATGACTGGTGCATCTATCCCATGTACGACTATGCCCATCCAATGTCCGATGCGTTCGAGGGAATCACTCACTCCGTCTGCACCTTGGAGTTCGCGCACCACAACCCGCTCTACCAGTGGTTTGTGTCGCACTTCGACTTCGACCCGGTGCCTTGGCAATACGAGTTCGCTCGTTTGAACCTGACCTACACCGTGATGAGCAAACGTCTCCTCAAGCGCCTCGTCGAAGAGGGGCAGGTCAGCGGTTGGGATGACCCCCGGATGCCGACCATCGCAGGGATGCGTCGCCGTGGCTACACCGCTGCCGCGATTCGCCGATTTGCCGAGCGCATCGGGGTGTCGCGACGGGACAGCATCGTCGACGTCGGCCTCCTCGAGCACGCGCTTCGCGAAGACCTCAACGCCACTTCGCCGCGCACCATGGCGGTGTTGCACCCCTTGAAACTGGTGATCGAGAACCTTCCCGCAGGTGAAGAGGTCGAGCTCGATGCGCCCTTCAGCCCGAACGATCCGGGCTTCGGCTCGCGCAGGCTCCAGCTCACGCGGGAGGTCTTCATAGAGCGCGACGACTTCATGGAAGAGCCGATGAAGAAGTGGTTCCGCTTGGCGCCGGGTAGGGAAGTGCGGTTGCGCTACGGCGCGCTGATCACCTGCAACGAAGTCATCAAAGACGCCGCGGGCGACGTCGTCGAGCTCCGCTGCAGCTGGGACCCAGAATCAAAAGGCGGCAACGCCCCCGACGGCCGCAAGGTGCGCGGGACGATCCACTGGGTCAGCGCGAAGCACGCCGTCGATGCGGAAGTGCGTCTCTACGACCGGCTCTTCAACGAAGAGAGCCCACTCGACGAAGCGCATGAGGGTGACTTCACCGATCGCATCAACCCCAAGTCGTTCGAAGTGCTGAAGGGCGCGAAGCTCGAGCCCAGCCTCGCCGCACGCGGCCCCGGCGAACGCGTCCAGTTCGAACGCCTAGGCTATTTCGTCGTCGACTCCGACAGCCGTCGAGACCGTCCAGTCTACAACCGCACCATCCAGCTCAAAGATTCCTGGGCCAAGCTAGCCAAGAAGAGCTAGCGCGTTGCGAGCGGATTCTTACGCAAACCTCTGGTATGCTAGCGCCCGCCATGCGCATCTTCATCATGGTCGTGGTGCTCTCCGTCATTGGCGGCGTTGCGTCCATGACGTGGCTCATGATGCGTGGACCTAGCCCGGCGCAGTCCGCGCGCATTGCGGCGGTGCTACGAAGCACGGCGCCTCCCGACGAGCCCGCTGCATATGCGCACTGCGCGTCGTGTCATCTGCATGATGGGAGCGGCAGACCCGACGGGTCGATACCACGGCTGACGGGACAGAGACGCTCGGTGTTGGAGAACAAGCTCTATCGTTTGCGGGCAGGGATGCTGCGCCTGCCTGTGATGGACCCTTTCGCGCGCAGCTTGGCCCCCAACGAGATAGCCGAGATCGCTGGGTACCTGTCCGGGCTGCCTGAGCTTACCGTCGCGCCGGACGACGTGACCGAAGAGGAGCGGGGCCGGGGCGCGTCGCTTTACGCGCAGCATTGCGCCTCTTGTCACGGCGCGAACGCGGAGGGGCACGATGGATTGTTCGCCTCTCGGCTCTGCGGTCAGTACGCCGGTTACCTCAACCGCCGCCTCGATCAGGTCGCGGAGCGGACGCGGGGCGACGCGGATGCGATCATGCAAGACGTGGTCGATGCGGTACCGGTCGAGGATCTCCGCGTCATCGTGGCTTGGTTGGCTGGCGGCAAGGGATGCACGTCGCCATGACTGACCGATTCGATCGCAGGCGATTCGTACGTTTGAGTGGAGGCGCGGTAGCGGCGGCGTCGCTCCGGGCGCCCAGTCTGGTTCGCGCTGCTGTGGGTGACGACGCGCGTCCCGTTGCACGGCATGTCAACGTGATCATCATCGGCGCAGGGCTCTCGGGTCTGATGGCTGGGCGCGAGCTCCAACGGCGTGGGGTGGATTCGTTCCTCGTGCTCGAAGCGAGCGATCGCGTGGGCGGACGCACGCTCAACATGGCGATTGGAGGCGGTCATATCGTGGAGGTCGGTGGGGAGTGGATCGGCCCTGGCCAAGACAGTATTGCCGCCCTGATCGACGAGCTCGGTATCGGCGCCTTCGATGCCTATTACGAGGGCGACACCACTTACGATATCGAAGGCGCGATCTCTCGTGGTCTGTTGCCGGACATCAGCCTTGCGCAAGCAGCGGACTTCACAAAGGTTGCCTGGCAGCTCGACCGTCTCTGCAAGAAGATGCCTCTCGGTGAGCCGTGGCGCATGGAAGGCGCCACTACGCTCGACCAAATGACGCTCGGCGACTGGCTTCGCGAACGCGCGTCGACCAGCTTCACACCGTCGGTTTTCCGCTTGATCACTCGCGCCGTCATGGCGGGTTATCCCGAGCGCATCTCGCTGCTCTGGGTTTTGCACTATCTGCGTGCGGCCGGGGGCCTGTTGCCGGTGATCCTCAACGACGGCGGCGCTCAGGACCAGCGCATCGTCGGTGGCTCTCAAGTGATCTCGGAGCGCATGGCGGATGATCTCGGAGATCGCGTTCTTCTCGGCCGGCCCGTGTTTCGCATCGAAGACCATCCTTCCGATCGCATGCGCGTGGTGACTGCGGTCGAAACCTTCACCGCGGATCGGGTCATCGTCGCCATGGCCCCTGCCGACACCATGCGCATCGAGTTCACGCCTGCGTTGCCGAAGCCACGCCTTGACTTGGCGTCCGGCTGGGCGCGCCTGCCGCGCTTGCCGCTGGTGAAGGCCGCCGTCTTGTACAAGACCCCGTTCTGGCGCGAGGACGGTCTCAACGGTGCCATGCAAAGCGATCGTAGCCCGATCCAGCTCGTCTTCGACAACTCGCCCGAAGACGCGTCGATGGGCGTCCTCAGTTGCTTCCTCTCGGTCGTGGAGTGCCCACATCTCGCAGACCGCAAAGCCCGTGAGGAGGGCTTGAAAGAGGAGCTCGCACGCTACTTCGGGCCTAAGGCCCTCGACGCGGCCGGCTACGTCGAAAAGGATTGGTCGGCGGACCCTTGGAGTACCGGTTGCATCACACCGCTGACGCCCGGCGTACTAACGGCCGGCGGCGAGCACCTGCGCAAGCCCAGTGGTCGCATCTTCTGGGCGGGCACGGAGAGCGCCAAGCGCTGGTGCGGATACATGGACGGCGCCATCTCTGCGGGAGAGCGGGCAGCCACCGAGGTCCACGCTTCGCTAAAGGCCTAAGCGCGCCCGATCGCACTTAGAATCCAGCGGCGCGATTCGACCGGGTCGACGACGGCATCGATCTCGAAGTGGGCCGCCATGTTGACCGCTTTTCCGCGCTCGTAGAGTTGCTCTACCATTTGCTGGAACATCTTCTCGCGTGCCCCGGGGTCTGCGATTGCTTCGAGCTCTTTTCGAAAGCCGAGCTTGACCGCGCCCTCCAGGCCCATGCCTCCGAACTCGCCCGTCGGCCAAGAGATCGTGAACGCTGGGGCTTTGAAGCTGCCGCCCGCCATCGACTGGGCGCCGAGCCCGTAGCCCTTGCGCAGGACGATCGTGCAGAAAGGAACCTGTAGAGATGCCCCTGTCGTGAAGAGCTTTGCGGCGCGCTTGACGAGGCCCGTCTCTTCAGCTTCCGGGCCGACCATGAAGCCCGGCGTGTCACAGAGAAAGACCAGCGGAATGTTGAAGGTGCTGCAGAGCTTCATGAAGTGGCTCGCCTTGTCCGCCGCGTCGCCATCGATCGCGCCGCCGAGATGCCTCGGGTCGTTCGCGATGATGCCGACGGGCTTGCCCTCGACGCGCCCTAGCGCAGTGACCATGCCGGCTCCGAAGCCCCCCGTGAGCTCGAGCAGCGAGTCGGAGTCCGCTAAGGTTTCAATCACGTTCCGCACGTCGTAGACGCGGAGGCGGTTTTCCGGGATCGCCGAGCGAAGGAGTCGTTGATCCGCACACTCCCAATCGGGGAAGGCGCCTTGGAAGTAGGAGAGGTACTTCTTTGCCGCAGCGACCGCCTCGGCATCGTCGTCGACGAGCACGTCGATGACGCCATTGCGGTACTGAGACGCTGAAGGACCGATCTCCTCGGGCGTAAACACGCCGAGCCCCCCGCCTTCGATCATGGCGGGGCCCGCCATGCCGATGTTCGAGGCCCTTGTCGCGATCACGACGTCGCAGCAACCGAGGAGCGCGGCGTTGCCCGCGAAGCATCGTCCCGAGTTGACGCCAACGAGGGGGACCTTTCCCGAAAGCTCAGCAAAGTATTGAAACGCTCGGCAATCGAGGCCCGCGACGATCGCATGGTCGGTGTCGCCCGGCCGGCCACCACCCCCCTCGGAGAACAACACGACGGGAAGGTGCCGTTGTTCGGCGAGCTCGAACATCCGGTCCTTCTTGAGGTGATTCATCGTGCCCTGCGTCCCTGCGAGCACGGTGTAGTCGTAGGACATGAGCACGCACTGCGTGTTGGCGTCGCCGAGGAGCGCTCCATTCACACTGCCGATCCCTGCGACCATGCCATCGGCCGGCGTGCGTTTGATCAATTCCTCGACCGAGCGTCGCCTTCGCTGAGCGGCAATGACCAGCGCGCCGTACTCGACGAGCGTTCCGTC
>CAXMRM010000045.1:0-4463 GCA_964196015.1 uncultured Myxococcota bacterium | reverse complement strand
TCGAACGCGCCACAAGAGACTTCCGCAAGTACGCGACGATCCTCGACGCCAACCTCGCCGACAAGCAATACGTCACCGGCGACACGCTGACGTTGGCCGACTTCGCGATCGGCGTAGGCTTCGGCTACGAGGCGCAGCTGGAGCTTCCGGTCGACGGCCTCGACAACGTGATCGGCTGGTGGACAGCGCTGTCGGGCACCGAGTCAGGCCGCATCTTGCTACCCGGCTAACGCAACCCACCCGCACAAAAAGCGGTCAGGCCCGTTTTTCGAAGGGCTAATTTTCTTCGGAGGCGGGAGTGACTTCTACGAGGATGCCATTTAGCTTGGCCATCCCCGAAAAGTACTCCAGCTCGTCGGGCCCATCGGCTGCCAACAGGTTCGCGTTCGCTCCCGTGGTTTTGCTCGCCACGCTCAATCCGTCCGCCGCTTGGTGTCCCCATCCATGCGGGAGTGCCACTGCGCCGACCATCATCTCGTCGGTGAGCTGAACCGGCAGACGGACCGAGGCCACGCTGCTCCGCACCTCGACCATGGCGCCCGACTCGACGCCCACCTTTTCGCCGTCCAACGGGTTCATATAGAGGTAGTTGGTCGAGCGTTTGCCCTCGACGAATCGCGGATGGTTGTGCAGCCAGCTATTGTGACTGTGCTGCTCGCGCTTGCTGATCAGCTTGAGCTTGTCGCGCTGCCCCCGCTCCTGCTCGAATATGGGTTCGAGCTTCCTGGTGGCCTCGACGAGATCCTCCGGCGCCAAATCAACCAGACCGTCGTCGGTGACCACTCGCTTGCCGAGGAAGTCCCCTCCCTCGTTCGGTTGGAGCAAGCGTCCGTGCGGCTCCTTTCGGAGGCTGTTCAACGAGCCGAGCCGAAACGCGCGCGACATCAACCCCAGCAAACGCGCCGGCGTGAGCCCCAGTCTGCTCCCGACCCACGGAAGCTTTCCAAGACCCGTCCAGGTGTCGAAGACACCACTCGCCACCCGCGAGCCAAAGAGCTTGGACCCACACGCGCGCGCGAGCTGCAGCAGGATCAGAGTCTCATCGCGTTGCTCGTCCTCGGGCGGGAGCAGCGCGTCGGTGTACTGCGCGTATGGAATCGGCTGCGCACCCATCAACGACTGAAACACAAAGGGCAAGTCCGCGCGCTGGAACGCGCTGGTGCCCGGCAGGATGTAGTGCGCATGATTGGCGGTTTCGTTGCGGAAGATGTCGATGACGACGAGCAACTCCAGGGCCTGTAGTGCTTCTTCGAGCCGTCCGTTGCTGTTCGGAACGGTGAGAAGGGGGTTGCCCGACAAGCAGAACATCGCCCTAACCTGCCCCTCACCGGGGGTGAGGATCTCGTCCGCCATGAGGCCCGCGGGAAACGTGTCCGCAACCGACGGAAGCTGACCGATGCGCGACAGGTCTTTACGCATCGTGCGGCCGCCCTTGCGGGCATGCTTCGCAAAATCCTTGATGTAGCCGTGACCCACGATCGTGCCCCCGAGCCGGTCGAGGTTGCCAGTGATCGCGTTGATCGCTTCCTGAATCCAAAACGCGAGAGTGCCGTGGCTGCCCTGATTGACGCCGGTCGAAAGGAAAAGCACCGCGCCGTCTGCCTCGAGATACCCATCGACCATCGACCGAAGCGTGTCGGGTGAAACGCCGGTTACCTCCGCGGTTCGCTCCGGCGTCCACGGCTCGGACACCTTGCTCAGCGCTTCGAGCCCCTTCATGTAACGGCCCACACGGTCGTGATCGATCGCATCCCGGCGGACGACTTCGTGGAGAAAGCTCAGCAGGAAGTACATGTCGGTGTCGGGACGAATGAACACCTGCGTCCCGAGTTGCTTCGCGGTCTCGGTGCGCCGCGGGTTCACGAGAAAGACCTTGCCACCCCGTCCCTCGATCGCCCGCAACCGCCGAATCGGGTCCGGAAGCTGCATGAAGCTCGACCGGGATACGGCCGGGTTGGAACCGAGCATGATCAAACACTGCGTGCGGTCGACGTCGGGAAACGGCTGAATGAACGGGAACCCATACACCCGTTGGGCGGCGGCGAACTTGTTGTTGCAATCCTGTGAGCCGGTCTGAAACAGATTGCGCGAACCGAGTCCCTGTAGGAACGCAGCGATGAGGACCGGAGGCAGCAAGCTGAACGAAATCGGATTGCCTAGATACGCGGAGACCGCATCGCCGCCATGGTCTTTCACCAACTGCCGCGTCTTCGCGCCGATCTCGTCGAGCGCTTGCTCCCAGCTAATCTCCTCGAACCGACCCCCAACGCGCTTCAATGGAACGCGCAACCGATCCGGCGAGTGATGAATCTCGTGGTAGCGGAGGCCTTTGATGCAGGAATAGCCCTTGCTCACGACGTGGTCATGGTCGGGCTCGAGAGCGACGATACGGTCGCCCTCGATGGTGGCTTTGAGGCCGCAAGTTGCCTCGCAAATGCGGCAAAACGTAAGTTCGGTTCGAGTCGACACGGGCGTGAAGATGCCAGCATGGGCACGCGACGACAAGCCTGGGAAGACAGCCCCTTGCAGTCCTGCTACACGACACCCCAGGAGGTGGCATCCATGAACAAGCTTTTCTTAGTCCTGACGATAGTTTCGATCGCTGCGCTGGGCTGCGACAGCGGCGACGGTGGCAGTGGCGGCACGGCTGGTGCCGGTGGTATGGGCGGCGAAGGTGGCACGGGTGGCGGCGAGCCCAAGTGCAAGACCCCGCAAGAGATGATCCGCTGCGACAAGGTGCTCAACATCGCCCACCGAGGCGGACGCCGTATTCGGCCGGAACACACGCTGCTTGCCTACGACCAGGCACTCGTGGACGGCGCCGACATCCTCGAGCTCGACATTCACGAGACGAGCGACGGCACGCTGATCGTGATGCACGACGGCACGGTGGACCGCACCACCAACTGCACCGGCGCCATCGTCGAAATGACCTTCACGGACCTCCGCGAGTGCGACGCCGGCTACAATTTCAGCAACGACGACGGCGAGACCTATCCGTACCGCGGCATGGGCCTGGTCGTGCCCGCGCTGGAAGAGGTCTTCGAGCGCTACCTCGACACGGCGTTCGTCATCGAGATCAAGCCGTCAAGCCCATCGATCGTCGTCCACTTCGTCGAAGTGCTTCGCGAGCACCAGGTCGAGGACAAGATGATCGGATCCCAGTTTTCCGATGACGTGCTGGCGGAGCTTCGCGCCACGGCACCCGAAATCGCTACCAACACCGGCACCAACGAAACATTGGTTTTCTGGGGCAAGGCCTTTGACGAGCTCGACCCCGAGTACCAGCCGCCCGCCGAGTTCCTTCAGGTGCCAACCGTGTTCGACATCGGCGACCGCCTCGTCGACGTGCTGCACCCGGGCTTCGTCCCCCGAGCCCACGAGCTCGACATGTTCGTCCACGTTTGGACGATCAACGATGAAGAAGAAATGCGCTTCTTGATCGAGAGCCAGGGCGTCGACGGGATCATGACCGACGACCCTCCACTCCTCACAAAGGTCATCAACGAGCTAGGCGTCGGCGACTGACAATCGACTTTACGGGGACGGGAAGTTCTCGACCAGTAGCTTCAGCGAGTCGTGTGTCGTGAAGATGCCGATGATCTTCACGCCTTCGACGACGATCGCCGAGCCGTACTTGTGCTCGAGCATCTCTTCCAGCACGGCGAAGAGCGGGGTGTCTTTGGACACGGTGTACGCCTCTTGGGTCATCGCCTCTTCGACGGTCGTGTTGTCCGGATTGACCTCATTGAGGCCGGCGATCATGCCGAGGTCGCGATCGCTGACGACGCCGTGGAGCTCGCCGCCGTGCAAGACTGGCAGGTGGCGAATGTCGTACTTCCGCATGAGCTTCTGAGCAAACGTGATCGTTTGCTCGCTCCCCACCGTATGGGGCATCGGCGTCATATGCTCGGCGATGGGCTCGATCTTGTCCATGCGGCGAGCTGTACCACGTTCAGCCGCTTCCGCCACGTTGAGCCCAGGCCTGGCGCCCGTATTTACGTCGAATCTGGCCGACGGTACGCAAGCTCTGGCCGACCAGCACCGGCGCAAAGCTCAGGGTGAACACCAGCAGCCATCCCTCTTTGCCCGGCTCCTCCGTGCCGAGGACCTCCGAGAGGATCGGCACGTAGACCGCCGCGATCAGCAAGCCCACGCAGAGGATGATCGCGCCCCAGATCCAGGGATTGCGCGTCACCTCGTTGAAGACGAAGCCCGAGCGCGGCGACACCATGTTGAAGACGTGGCCGAGCTGCGCGCCTGCCAAGATCAGAAACGCAACGGTGACCGCACGCTTCGTGTCCAACGCAAAGGAGAGCGCCGCGCCCGACGGACCAGGGCTCGAAGTTAGACGCGGGCTGCGACATAGTCGGACATCACTCGGTTCTCCATCGCGCACGGCAATCAGGGGGCGCCTCGGCGCCATTGGCCAGCGTGCCATGAACATACATGCATCTGGCGGG
>CAXMRM010000044.1:0-10163 GCA_964196015.1 uncultured Myxococcota bacterium | reverse complement strand
TACAAGATCCTCAACAAGGCTAAGTCGAAGTTCTCGAGGTCAGCCCGGATGTCGTCCGGCCCATCGAAGAGCCACACGCCCTGAGCCTCGAGACGCTGTGGCCCTCTGCCCATGAGGATCCTGTCGAACGAGAGCCCTTTGTCCATGTCGAGGGTCGCGTTGTTGACGGAGCCGCGCCACGACTGCTCGCCGACGGCGAGCTCGACCGTGTCCACGTCGAGCCTGTAGACACCTTCGGTGGCTTGGACGCGCGCTTGGAACTCCGCGCGCCGCTCGTCGGGCGCGGAAAACTCGCCGGTCGCCGCATACTCTTTGGGCCCCCCGGTCAGAAGCGCCTTGCCACTGCCGATGGGATAGCCAGCGACCCGCAGCGCTACGCCGTCGAGCTCCAGGTCGACCTGGGGCCTCCAGGGGTCGCCCCATACGCGTCCTTCGAGCATCAAGAAGTGTGCGCTGAGCGCGCCATAATCGAAGCGATCGAACCGCACCCAGCCCTTCGTCTCGAAGTCACCGCGCATCGTTTGGTGAACGCGCAGATCGAATGCCGCGCTGCCTTCGATGCCTGGCGCGAATTCCTGAAGATTGGGGTCGACGCTCACATCCGGAACGTTTCCGCGCGCGTGGAGTTCGGTGACGCCTTCGTACTCGACGTGCCCGTCTAGGTAGAGGTCCCCGCCCGCGTACTGCGTTTGCACCGAGTCGATATCGATGCCGTCGTCGCGCGCCCGAATTTTCGCGATGAGCGCCGGGACGTGGATGTCTTCGTAAGCGAATCCGTCGGTTTCGATTTCGACGCCCAGCACGTTTGCGTTCTTCGGGTCGCTGGTCAGCTCGATTCTGCCGCTGACTTCGACGTCTGGTACCCCCCCGATCACCTCCGCGAGCTTCGCCCGTGAGCTCGAGACCTCGATGCGGGTGACGCCCTCGCTTGGCAGCTCCCCTTTGATTCGTGCGCGCCCACCCTTGGTGTTCAGGTCGGCCTGCAGGCGATAGTCTTTCTCGGGTCCCCAAATGCGCACCCAGCCCGTCGTCTCTCCCTTGAGCGACTCCGCCCAGTCGAAGCCGACGTCGTTCAGGGTCTCGGCGCTGACCGGTTCCACTCGCACGAAGAGGTCGAGGTCGTATGGGTCCTCGGGGGCGCTGTCCTCGCGCGGGCGGTAGACGACTTCGGCGGTCACGTGCTCACCTTCGCGGCTCGCCTCCGCGGTCACCTGCGTGCCCCTTGCGTCGGTGTGGACGCTGCCGACCACGTTGTCGAGACTCGCTTCGAACGGGAACGGGCGCACGATGCGACCGTCCGCCGACCAGACCTCGATGTCGGTGATCCAGTAGAATTCCATTCGGCCCTTCGTGTCGAGGTTGACGACACGGAGATTCTTCAGACCGAGTAACTCTCCAGTTACATCGAGGTTGCGCAGGTCCATGTCGTCGACGATCGCGTGGAAGGGCTCCCCTACGGTGGGGGTTTGGTCGGCTGCCTCGAATGCGGCGAGGAACGTCGGCGCGCCTTCGCCGTCGTCGATCAGGTCCACCCATCCATTGGTCAGGTCTGCGTAGTAGAACCGAAGGCGGCCACGAAGCGCCGCGATCGGATCGATGCCGAGCTCCACGGTCTCGCCGTAGATGATCGCGTGGCCGTCCGGATCGTACACGAACGTGTCTTTGACGACGGTCCGCCAAAGTCGGAGTTGCGTGACGTAACCGGCATGGAGAGTGCCAACCATTTGGTCAGACACGAATTCGTTGAGCATGTCGCGACCGAGCCTGCGGCCAAGGTTGGTGTCCAGGTGAAACAAAACGCTCGCGACCAACGACATGATGGCGATGAGCGGCCAGCCCAGGGACCAGCTGATGAGGCGAGACAACCAGCGCATCAGAACGCCTCACCGATGGTGAAGTGGATGGCGCCCGGCACACCCCCACGAATGAAGTGGAAGATGTTGAATGCGTTGGGCGGCGCATCTCCGCCGATGACCTGCCATTTGGGGATCAGAAAGCCGAAGTCGAGACGGATCGGCCCGACCGGCGTTTGGTACCGAAAACCGAAGCCTGCCGCCGCGCGGATGTGGTCGAACCGGAACGTTTCGCCGCGGTTCACGTCGCCGAAGTCCATGAACAGCGCTGTGGCAAACGCCTGTGTGACAGGCACGCGCCACTCGACGCCCGCTTCCCACCTGCGCAGGCCACCGTCGTTGCGCGCGTCGGAGCCCTCTCGGTTGAGTGAGTCGATCTCGCCTGGGTCGCCGAGGAAGCCGCCGAAGAAACCGCGGTGGCTGGTTGGGCCGCCGGAACGCAGGCGGTAGTTCTGCGGACCGAGCGCCTGGCCGACGAGGTCCAATCGGTCGCGGTCTCGTGAGAACAAGAACATCGCTCCGATGCCGAAGCGAAACGCCAACGTCGATGAAAGCGGCAAGGGCGCATAGCCGCGGACCTCGGGCGTGACGAGGATGTACTGCCAGGAGCGCTTCAGCTTGGCCGGCGACTGTTGACTGCCGACTTGAAAGAAGAATCCGGCACGCGGGCTGCGAGAGTCGTCTCTGAGGTCGACGATGATGCGTTCGTCGAGGAACACAACCTGGTAACTCGTCGGAAAACGAGGATCCTGGTCGACGGTCAAGTAGGTGTCGTAGTTCAGAGCGCCCACCAGCAGAAGCCGGCCGTCGAAAAACGGTCGCGAGAGGCTCCCGCGCATCTGAAGGTCGTGGCGGCGGAAGAGCTCGTAGGGATCCGGGCCCCAGTCGTGGCGGAACTGGATCCGGGACGTGGTGCGGGGCTCGATGAACGCCGGCCGCTGGTACTCGACGCGGAGCTCGTTGCCGAACAGAAAGCCTCTTCCGAACCGGAAGAACGGGTCGCGGGCGACGATTTTTGGCCGGTCCTCGACGCGCAGGCGCCGGAAACCACTGATGAAATTCCGGTGCTCGAACAGCCCGAACAAGTGAACGTCTGAGATCCGGGTGTCCTGCTGGAGCGTCAGGGTGCCAATCGTACCGCTCTGGAGGCCAGCGCCGATGCCCCACCGGATTGCTCGGCCGGGCTCGACGGCGATGTCGACGTCGACGACGCCCGTGCACTGCTCCTCCTCGTCGAGGCGCGGGGTCGTGGTCACGTTCACCGATGCGAGCGCACCCAAGGCGTACACTGCGCGCTGGGCGTCCGCGAGGATGCTCGAGCTGTAGGTTTGGCCCGTCTTCAGGTCGGCCACTGCAAGGATCGTATCGGCGGGGAGCTTGTCGTTGCCTGTGACCGTGATGTCGCCGAGCGCGGACCTCGGTCCTCCCTCGACGTAGAGCTCGACGAACGCCTCGTTGGCTTCGCGATCGATCTCCACTCGCCCCGATACGGTGCCACACGCGTAACTCGCCTCCCTGAGTTGGCGCCCGATCTCGCGCTTGCCGCGCTCGTACACCGCTTCGTCGAACCGCTGCCCGATCTCGAGCTCGACGGCCTTCTCGATCTTCTCCCGCTCGCGGGAGTTCAACCCTTCATGGCCGGTCACCCGGATCGAGCCCACCAAGACCGGCTCGCCTTCCTCGACCTCGATGCCGATGGCCAGCTTGCAGCCCTCGTCATCTTCTTGTCGGGTGCACGGGGGCTCGCCTCCTGGCGGGACGATGATGCGGTCGTCGCTGGCAGCCGAGGGTGGGTCGAACTCGGTGCTGACCACCGCTGCGTCGTAGTAGCCGCGCGCCTGGTACCAGCGTTCGATTCGCTGCACGTCGCGCTCGAACACCGCTGAATCCAAGGTCGGCCAGCCCTTACGGAGTTTCCTCCACAGATCGAACGACACCCGTTTCCCATCGAACGGCGGGACGCCACATTCGCGGTCTGGGCTGGTGCCGAAGGAGAGGGAGACGCGCTCGCGCTCCTGGCTTGCGAGGCAGGAGCGCAGGGACTCCGGATCGAGGGTTTCCATGCCGCTGAAACGGATCCGATCGATGCCGTAGGCATCCTCTGGGATCGTCTTGCAGCCGCTCGCCAGAACGAGCAAGAAGCAGATGCATCGCCGGCGAGCCATCTACCTAGGGCTTGTAGCGCGGAGAGCCCTAATTCCGCCAGCGAACGGCGTGATTTCGGCCGTTTGGCGGCTGCCCCGCCGGCTGCTAAAGCTATCGCCACATTCGCCATGAAGCAGTATTTCGTCCAGACCTTCGGCTGCCAGATGAACGTTCACGACTCGCGCCGGATCGAGGAGGTCCTGCGGGCGAGTGGTTACCGTGAGGCGACCGAGCCGGCGCTGGCCGATCTGCTGGTCGTCAACACCTGCAGCGTCCGCGAGAAGGCGGAGCACAAGCTGATGAGCCTTCTCGGGACATTCCGGCCCTTTAAGGAGGCCCAAAGAGGCATTGTGTTGGCGGTTACGGGCTGCGTTGCCCAGCAAGAGGGCGAGCGTCTGCTCCGTAAAGCGCCCTTCGTAGACATCGTCCTCGGGCCCGACAACATCCCCGAGCTTCCAGCCCTAATCCGAGAGGTCGAGCAGGGCGCCCCGCCGATCGCGCGGACGGTGTTTGACATGGATGACCCGCAATTCCTTCGGGCCAAGCCGCATGCCGATCGCCGGGAGGTCACGGCGTACGTCACGGTGATGAAGGGCTGCGACGAGCGCTGCACATTTTGTATCGTTCCCTATACACGTGGGTCCGAGCGGTACCGGCCGGCCGAGGAGATCGTTGGGGAGATTCGAGACCTCGTCCCGGCGGGCGTGCGGGAGGTCACCCTGCTCGGACAGACCGTCAACTCGTGGCATGAGCCCGGCGCGGACGCTGAGGCGAGCAAGGCCGAGTCGAAGATGGCGGCGTCTACATCTCAGTTCGCGGGGCTGCTCCGGCGGATCGCCCGGGAGGTCCCCGACCTCCGTCGACTTCGCTACATCTCACCGCACCCGCGTCACATCACCCCCGAGCTGCTGGCCGCACATGCCGAGCTCGAGGTGCTTCCCGCGCACGTTCATTTGCCGGCGCAATCGGGCTCGGATCGCGTGCTGCGACGCATGGCCCGCCGCTACACCGCCGAGGACTACATCGCGCGCACCGATGCGCTGAAACAAGCAAAGCCTGGGCTGACCCTTTCCGCCGACTTCATCGTCGGCTTCCCCGGAGAGACCGATGAGGATTTCGAGCACACGCTCGAGCTCGTGCGGCGGGTCGGGTTCGTTGCGGCGTTTGCCTTCAAGTACTCACCGCGGCCGTACACGCCAGCGCTCAAGCTCGGTGACGAAGTTTCCGAAGATGTGAAGGACGAGCGCTTGGCTCGCTTGTTCGCTGTGGTCGATACACAGCAGCAAGCGCACTTGCAGTCCTTGGTCGGCCAGGACTTGCAGGTTCTGGTCGAAGGGCCGTCCCCGGGTGACACCGGGCGATTCGCTGGCCGGAGCGAGCGTAACGAAATCGTTCATCTCGTCGCGCCCGAAGGCTACGACCCGACGGGCGAGTTGGTGAGCGTCACCATCGACGCGCCCTTCCGCCACAGCCTTTCCGGGTACATGAGAGGCGCGGAGGGGCCGCACGAGCGCGGCCGACGCACGCGCCTCTCGGTGCTCGACGCCGGAGGCGCAGTCTGAGTACCGACTCGTGGTGGGAGCGGGTGCGCCCCTGGCGCTTCGCGCTTCTGTACATGGCCCTCATCTTCGTGATCTCGTCGTTCGAGGTGCAGGTCCCGGGGGTCCAGTACGTCCCGCTACGCGACAAGGGCATCCATTTCGTCGAGTACGGGGTACTCGCTTGGCTCTGCGCCGCTGCCTCGTCGCGCAGCTGGCCGTCGGCTTCGGCGTGGCGAACGGGGGCGTTTGCGGTCTTCGTCTCGGTCCTATGGGGCCTCTCCGATGAGATTCACCAAGCGTTCGTCCCCGGGCGATATTCCGAGCTCGCTGACGTCATCGCCGATCTCCTGGGCAGCATGTCGGGCGCCGCAGGTTGGCATTTGTTTTCGAACAGAACTGTTAGCTAATACACTGGAACATTCACCTTAGAGGGCTAGGTGCTATTGACGATTCCAGCCCCAGTGTCTAACTTTTAAGCCATGAGGACGCAGGCGTTCTCGTAGCACTAAAACAACATATTTCGCCGGTGGAACCCCCCATATGTCCACCGGTCATCCCCCGCCCGGTCGTGTCTCCCCCCCTCCAAACGACCGGGCGACCCTTATTAAGCGCTGGTCAGTGGCAGCGGCAGCGGCAGTGGCAGTGGCAGGGTCGGCGTTGGTGTAAACGTAACGTTTCCGAGGGTTGGACGTTCTCACGGGCACGCATGACTCGATTCAAACGGTACTTCCCGATTCCCTATTTGATGGTCGCCCTCGGGGCTATTGGTCACATCGTGGCGCATCTGATTCGTGCCCCGGAAGCCGGGCTTGCCTGGGTCGGTGCGCTGGTTGCCATCCTTCCGCTCGTGACCTTCATGGCGTCGCTTATGGTGGTCAAGCGGGCGCGGACGTTTCGCAATCAGTATCTGCTGCTTGCGCTTGCACTGATTGGCACGGTGCTTTCGTTCATCGGTTTTGAGTCGCCTGCCAGTTGGTATGCGCTGTTTCTCGGCTTGATCCCCATGTTTGGCTACGTCTTTTGGTACTCGATTCTCGACCGGTCTGCGTCGGCTGCCATCGTCGTCGGCGCGACGTTGCCGGAGCTCGAGCTGTTCGATGCAGACGGGGAACGCGTCACACCCACCGACGGCAAGCACGGCCTCTACATGTTCGTTCGCGGTAACTGGTGCCCCCTGTGCATGTCGCAGATCAAAGAAATCGCGGCACAATACCGAGAGCTCGAGGCGCGGGGAGTCGAGGTTTTCTTGATCGCTCGTCAGCCCGCAGCGAACACGGGAGCGCTTGCCAGGCGTTTCGATGCGCCGATCCGATTCTGTGTCGATCCGGAGGGGCTCCTCGCGCGCCGGTTGGGCATCGAGCACATCGGAGCCCTACCGTTTCTCATGGAGCCGCTCGGGTACGATAGCGACAGCGTCCTGCCGACCGTCGTGATCACCGACCCGAGCCGAAGGATCATTTTCGCCGACTTGACGGACAACTACCGGGTCCGGCCCGAGCCCAGCACTTTTCTTGCTGCCCTCGATGCGCAGGCCTGAAAAAGCGGGGTGGTGGCCTGGACGCGCTTGGGGCGCACTCCTACATTTCGCGCCATGAGTTTAACTGGAAGCTATTCCCGTGCGCTTGGGTTGCTGGTCTCGGCGCTGTTCGTGTTGAGCTGTGCCAGCTCCCAGAAGCCCGATGCAGCGGAACCGAAAGCCAGCACGGAGGCCGAAGCCTTCATCGACCCGCTTCCTTCCTGGAACTACACGCCGGCTAAAGCACAGATCATCGACTTCGTCCGCGCGGTCACCGACCCCAACGATCCTGCTTTCGTGGAGCCCCAGGAACGGGTGGCGGCTTTCGATAACGACGGGACCCTGTGGGTCGAGCAGCCGATGTACGCCGAGATGGCCTTCGCGCTTCATCGCGTGAGAGACCTCGCGCAGGTTCACCCCGAATGGAAGACGCAGGAGCCCTTCAAGGCGGTCATCGAGGGCGACAAGGACGCGCTCATTGCGGCGGGCAATCACGGCTTGCTCGAAATCGTCCTCGCTTCGCACACCGGGATGAGCACCACGCTGTTCGATACTATTGCGACCGAGTGGGTGCGGGACGCTCGCCACCCGAAGTTCGAGACGCCGTACACCGAGCTTGCCTATCAACCGCAGCTCGAGCTCTTGCGCTACCTCGAGGCCAACGGCTTCACGACCTTCATCGTTTCCGGCGGCAGCGTCGAGTTCATGCGCGCGTACACGGAGCAGGTCTACGGCATCCCTCCCGAGCGAGTCGTCGGCTCTTCGGTCCAGACGCGGTACGAGGTGCAGGGGGGCAAGCCGTCACTTCTACGCGTGCCCGAGGTCAACTTCGTCAACGACAAGAGTGGCAAACCCGTCGGCATCTACAAACGCGTCGGCCGGCGGCCGATTTTGGCCTTTGGCAACTCGGATGGCGATCTGGAGATGCTGCAGTGGACCACTGTTGGCAGCGGCGGGGCGCGGCTCGGGCTCCTCCTGCACCATGATGACTCGGAGCGCGAATACGCCTACGACCGCCAGAGCAGCGTGGGCAAGCTCGATCGGGCGCTCGATGCAGCGGGTCGGTCGGGCTGGGTCGTCGTTTCGATGAAGAACGACTGGAATGCGGTTTTCAGCGAGGAGTAGGGGTTCAGGGACCACGACCGCCTCTACGACGACGTCCCGGGCCTCGACATCGTGTCCGGGCCCTGCCGCAGACCGTCGAGTTCCCCGAGGAATTCGAGATCCAAGGGGACTGTACCCTTTTTCTATTCGTCTACTTTGAGGATGGCGTGGAAGGCGTCTTGCGGGATTTCGACGCTGCCGACGGCCTTCATCCGCTTTTTGCCCTCTTTTTGTTTCTCGAGGAGCTTACGCTTTCGCGAAATGTCGCCGCCGTAGCACTTGGCAGTGACGTCTTTGCGTAGTGCGCGGACGGTCTCGCGAGAGATCACCTTGGACCCGATCGCGGCCTGGATGATCACCTCGTACTGCTGACGCGGCACGATCTTCTTCAGCTTCGCCGCCAGCGCGCGCCCCAAATGATAAGCTTTGTCCTTGTGCACGACGGCGCTGAGTGCGTCGACCTTCTGGTTATTGAGCAACATGTCGAGGCGCACGAGTGGGTTCTCGCGATAGCCGGCCAGCTCGTAGTCCATCGAAGCGTAGCCTTTCGTGGCGCTCTTGAGCTTGTCGAAGAAGTCGAACAGCACTTCGGCCAGTGGCATCAGATAGGTGACGATCACGCGCTCGGTCGACGCGTATTGAATGCCTTGTTGTTCGCCGCGGCGGTCTTGGCACAGCTTGATCACCGCGCCGACGAACTCTGCAGGCACGTGGATCGACACGGTGAAGTACGGCTCTTCGATTCGAATGCGCCCGTCGGGGATCTGTGACGGGTTGTCGATCTCGATGGTTTCCTCTTCGTTCGTCACTCGATAGACCACGCTTGGCGCGGTGGTGATCAGCGCGATGTTGTACTCACGCTCGAGTCGCTCCTGGATGATCTCCATGTGCAAGAGACCAAGGAACCCGCATCGGAACCCGAACCCCAGCGCGTCCGAAGTCTCCGGCTCGAACATGAACGCCGCGTCATTCAAGTTCAATTTCTCGAGCGCGTCCCGAAGCTCGGTGTACTGGTCGCTGTCCGTGGGGAAGATCCCGCAGAACACCATCGGCTTGACCTCTTTGAACCCGGTGAGCGCTTCGTCCGCGGGCTTGTTCGCCAAGGTGATGGTGTCGCCGACCTTCGCGTCCTGAAGCGACTTGACGCTTGCGGCGAGGTAGCCGACCTCTCCGGGCCCTAGCTGGTCGAGCTCCTGTTGAAACGGGGCGTACACACCGAGCTCGGTGACCTCGTATTCGGCTCCCGTCGCCATGAGGCGGATCTTGTCGCCCTTGCGGACCGTGCCGTCCTTGATGCGGATCATGCAGACCGCGCCGCGGTAGCTGTCGTACCAGCTGTCGAAGATAAGGGCTCGCAGCAAGCCCTTGTCGTCGGTTGCAGGGGGCGGGATGCGTCGCACGACCGCCTCGAGGATCTCGGGCACGCCTTCGCCCGTCTTGGCGCTGCATGCGAGCACCTCTGAGCAATCGAGCCCAATGAGGTTCTCGACCTCTTGGCGGACCCGATCCACGTCCGCGCTCGGCAAGTCGACCTTGTTGAAGACCGGTATGATTTCGAGGTCGTTCTCGACGGCCAGGTACACGTTGGCCAGGGTCTGCGCTTCGACGCCCTGCGTGGCATCGACGACCAGGAGGGCGCCATCACATGCGGCGAGCGATCGCGAGACCTCGTAGCTGAAGTCCACGTGTCCGGGGGTGTCGATGAGGTTTAATTGATACGTTTGCCCATTGGCCGACTCGAAGGGAAGGCGGACGCCTTGCGCCTTGATCGTGATGCCGCGCTCCTGTTCGAGGTCCATCCGGTCGAGCAACTGGGCCTTCTGCTCCCGCGCGGACACCGCTCCCGTCACCTCGAGGAACCGATCGGCAAGCGTGCTCTTGCCGTGATCGATGTGCGCGATGATACAGAAGTTCCGGATGTGCTGGAGATCTTGCGCCAAAGTGCGACCTGTCTAGCCTCGCGCCACGCCGGCAGCAACACGCCGTTGCTAACCCTTTTTTGCG
>CAXMRM010000043.1:0-10822 GCA_964196015.1 uncultured Myxococcota bacterium | reverse complement strand
CAGTGCCAGCGTCGCCCCCCCTTGGGGAGACCCTTTCCCCGGCGCGCCGGACGCGGTAGCCTTCGGGTGTGGAGAAGCTGCCGGCGCCCGACCTTCCTGCGTGGATTGCGAAGGAAGTCCCTTTCACTCGCTATCGCGTCGCCGTGGGCGACGGCCTGCACATGCACGTCATGGAGACCGGCAGCGGCAGGCCCGTTCTGATGGTGCACGGCAACCCGACTTGGGGCTTTCTCTACCGCAAGGTCGCGATGTGTCTGCAAGGGCAGGGGCTTCGCTTGATGATGCCCGACCTGATCGGCTTCGGCTTCAGTGACAAGCCGCGCGACTTTTCCCTGCACACCATCCGCAATCACAGCAAGTGGCTCGGGTCGCTCATCGATCAACTCGATCTCGATGACGTGATCTTGGTCTGTCAGGATTGGGGCGGAGCGATTGGCACGCATGCCTTCACGACCCGGCAGGATCGCCTCGGCGCAATGGTCGTTCTCAACACGGTGCTCGATGCACCGTCGCCAGGCTTCAAACCGACCGCCTTCCATCGGTTCTCCCACATGCCGTTGGTCAGCGACTTCGTGTTTCGCATCTTGCCGCTACCCCAAGCGGCTTTGCACCTTGCCCAGGGCGACAAGTCGAGCATCAGCGGCAATGTCGCACGCGCGTACCGCTACCCGCTTCGGCGGATCGCCGACCGCGTGGCACCATTGGCGACGGCTCGCATGGCCGTCGATCGCATGGGCCATCCGTCGATCCCGGCACTCGAAGAGTGCGCCGCATTCGTGCGCAGCTTCGATGGACCCAAGGCCATGGTCTGGGGCCGTCGCGACCCGATCCTTGCCCGCGCTCTCAAGCGTACCAAGGCGCTCCTAGGCGACCCGCCCGTCACCGAGACCCAAGCCGGTCATTTCCTGCAAGAGGAAGTGCCCGACGAGATCGCGGCCGCGGTCCTGGACGTGAGTGCCAGGCTAGGCCGCGCTTCGACGCAGGCCGCGAAGAAGCAAGCGTAGCGACGCCTGCAACTGCTCTTCCTGCGCGACCCGTGATGGGATCGTGCCGCCCAACCAGGTCACGAGACCGAAGTAGTGCGTGCTGAAGATCTGCTGCGCCGCTTCCATCGGTTCGATTGATGGGTCGAGCTCTCCGCGCTGCTGCGCGTTCCTCACCAAGCCCGCGATTCGCTTCACGAGATCGAAAGTCCAAGCTGCTGATTTCGCGCGCCGCTCCCCGTCGGTGAACAAGAGCTCCTTGATGAACACGCGGCTCAGCCGCCGCTGCTTCGCGTAGCACTGAGTCAGCGCGGCAAACACTTGCGTCAGCTCCCGCTCGAGCGTCGACGGCGTCAGCGCGTCGAAGGCACGGCTCGCGGCCGCGTCGATCTGACGCTGCATCAAGTGGATCAACAGGCTGCGCTTTTCCGGGAAGTAGTTGAACAGAGTGCCCGCCGCGATGTCCGCGGCCTCCGCAATCTCCCGAGTCGATGTGGCCTCGTAGCCCCGGGTCGTGAAGAGTCTCCAACCGGCCTCTTCGATGCGGCGTAGCGTTTCTGTCTTGCGGCGTGCGCGACGGCTCATGCGATCCACGGAGCGACTCTCGTGCCGCACGCTCCGAGCACCAAGTTTTCCGCGTCCCAGCAAACGTTCGGCAGCTCACCGAATGGTCAGATCGCAGCCCGGCGACAGACGTTCATTCTATGAGGGTTGATACACCCATGATACTCCAACTTACCTTGCCCCATGAATCGTCCCAAGGCATACAAGGTCCTATGTGTAACCCTTTTGGGCATGACCCTTGCCTGCGGTGATCTCTCCGACGCAGCCGACCGGGGAGACCAGGTCGGCGCAACCACCGCCAAGGTCGTGGGTGGCTGGGCGGCGACGAGCGATCAGATCTTCGCTACCGTCGAGGTCCGACGCGCCGGGGCGAGCGCTGGTTTCTGCTCGGGGACATTGATTTCACCCCGGGTCGTCGTCACCGCAGCGCACTGTGCGGTTGTCGAGTCTGAGGAAAGTGTCGTTGGACCGGCTGCGCCGAACTCCCTCCAAGTGGTCGCCGGTCATCTTGCGAGTCGGGCGGCCGTCCCGAGCATGATGCGTTCCGTGTTCGCAGTGCGCGTGCATGAAGGATACGACCACGACTTCATCATGGGCCGAAACCGCAGTGGTGCGGGGCAGGGCGGCATCGGCTCGCCGAACGACATCGCCCTGCTGTTCCTGTCGGCTCCCTTCGAAGAGGTTCCCAACGCACCGATGCTCACGGCTGATCGCGAGCAAGAGCTCGTGCGTAATGGAGACGTCGGGTTCGTGGCCGGTTATGGGGTCTACGACGTCGACGACGATCTGAGCGGCGAGCTCTACATCTCGGACGCGCTCATCGACGTTCTCGGGCAGCAAGAGCTGCTGACGCGCCGAACCGACCAACTCGGTGATTCCTGTTACGGCGACTCCGGCGGTCCCTTCTACGTTCCGACCGAGGAGGGTGATTTCCTCGTGGGACTGGTGTCGCGCGGCCGATCCGACGTCAAGCGCGACTGCGGGGACGGCGGCGTCTATACGTTGCTGTCTGCTTACCTTCCCTGGATCAGGGAGACCGCGGGCAGCAGGTTCGAGCCGAGGCCTGCGCCTGGCGTCGAGGATGTGGAGTTCTTGGCCGAAGGAGCCGACCCGCTCAGCGCCGCGAAAAGCGGCGCGCTCCAGTACTCCAACTCGTGTGCTGCATCCTCGTCGACTTCGGGTGAGGGCTCACCGGTTTCGGCTCTGGGGCTATTGCTTGGGTTTGTCTTGCTCCGGCGCCGATTGTCACACCTGTAGCTGTGGCCTAGGCTCCGCGCAGCAATGAGGCTGCCGCCACAACAATCACAAACGCGACTCACCAAAATCGTCTGCACGATCGGTCCTGCGACAAGCTCGTGGGATGCGCTTGCCGGCTTGGCCCAGGCGGGAATGAACCTCGCCAGGCTCAACATGTCGCACGGCGACCATGCTTCTCACCTGCAGGTAATACGTAACCTCAAGGGCCTCAGCAAAAAGCTCTCGCACCCAGTTTCGATCTTGATGGACCTCCAGGGCCCCGAAATCCGAACTGGCGAGCTTTCCAAGAGCCTGGACCTCAAGGCCGGCGAGATCTTCTATTTCACCGTCTTGGCCGACGATGCCGAGGAGCGCAGTGTCCACGTCAATTATCGAGACCTCGTCAACGATCTACGCGCGGGCGAGCGAGTTACGGTCGACAACGGCCTCATCAACCTCGAAGTGCTTGAAGTCTTGGAGCATCGCCTCAAGTGCAGAGTATTGGACGGCGGAACGCTCGGTTCGCGAAAGCACGTCAATTTACCAGGCGTTCGCGTCAACTTGCCGTCGGTGACCAAGAAGGATCGCGCGGACATCGCGTTGGCAATCGAACAAGACCTCGATTTCATCGCGCTATCGTTCGTTCGCGGCGCCGACGACATTCGGGAAGCCCGGGAGCTCGTCAATGAGGCTGACGGGCACCAACGCCTCATCGCCAAGATCGAAAACCAAGAAGGCATCGATAACTTCGACGCGATTCTGGAGGCGGCCGATGGCATCATGGTCGCGAGGGGCGACCTCGGCGTCGAAGTAGCCTTCGAAGAGCTTCCCGTGCTTCAACGCGACATGATCCGTCGCTGCGCCATCGCCGGCAAGCCGATCATCGTGGCGACTCACTTACTCGAGTCCATGATCGACAATCCCTTGCCCACGCGCGCCGAGGTGACCGACGTGGCGAATGCGGTGTACGAGCAGGCGGACGCAATCATGCTGAGTGGCGAGACCGCCGCCGGGAAGTACCCAGTGCGCTGTGTCGAGGTGCTCGATACGATCGCGCGCCGTACCGAGATGGTGCCCGGGCTCGACTTCTACAAGGAACGCCCGGCACCGACCACGCAGCGTGCACACGTCGCGCAGAGCGCATGCCGTCTTGCGGACTCACTGGGTGCGCGAGCCATCGTCGTGATGACGCGGCGCGGTTACTTCGGTCAGCTCGTCGCGAGTTACCGGCCTCAGCGCGCCATCATCTATGCGTTCACGAACATGAGCACGACTCGGCGCAAGCTTTGGCTCAACCGCGCGGTGATTCCGTTTCGCATGAATCTGTCCCGAGACCCCGAGAAAACGATCGTCAACGCCCTCGCCAAGCTGCGCGAGCGCGCGATCATCGAACTGGGCCAGCCCGTGGTGGTCGTCTCGGATGTGGCCACGGCGACAGGCGATTTGGTGACCAGCATACAGGTGCGAGTCTCCGAGTAGCCTTCGAGGCGGTTTGGCCTTAAACCGGGGCTATATGTGTACTCGCGCTTGCTTGGTGCTGCTATTCGGCCTCGCCATGGGCTGCGGGTCCTCCGAGGAGGTCTTTGCCGGCGAGCTGACGGCCGCTGTTGTTTATGGCACCGACGACCGCGTCGAGGTGTTCAACCATCCCGACGCCGACCTGCGCCGAATCGCCGAAGAGTCCATCCTGGCATTGATTCCGACTTTTCGGATCAGCAGAGAGCCGGACGGAAGCTACAGCCTGTTTACCCAATCGCTCGAGGACCTACGGGGGCTCTGCGACGACGAGCTGTTTGGAAACCAACCGACCGCAGCGTCTTGCTCGGGCGTGCTCATCCACGACGACCTGATCCTGACGGCGGGCCACTGCATCGACGAGCACACACCTTGCGACTCGTACTCCTACGTATTCAACTACTATCTCGATGAGCCGAACAGTCTCGCAGTGATTCGAGATGAAGACGTCTACTCGTGCGCTAGGGTCGTTGCTCAGGGAACGGCCCCGCCCGACGGCCTCACGCCCGACTTTGCCATCATCCAACTCGACCGCCCCGTCGAAGGCGCCCACTCGGCTGCCTCGATTCGACCGGCGACGCCTTTCGATGAGCAGGAGTCGCTCGCGATGATCGGCTTTGGAAGCGGTTTGCCCGCCAAAATCGACTCGGGCGGAGCAGTGGCCGACCCGCGCGCTGACCGGTTTGATTTTTTCATCGCTAATGTCGACGCCTTCCAGGGACATTCCGGTAGCGCGACGTTCGACTCGGAGCACCGCCTCGCGGGCATTCTCATCGGTGGTCGCACGCCTGACTACGTCACGTTGGAAGGCGAATCTTGCCAAAGGGTCGCCGTCCTCGAAGACTCCCAGGCCGGCGAGATAATCCACAACATCGCCCCAATCGTAGCCGCCTTGTGTGCACAGGGGTCGAACGTGGACGACCTTTGCGACCCGAAGGCCTGCGACGGCGAACCCTGCGGTCTCCCCTCGCCCGCGCCCCCGACTGGTGTCGTTCCCGCCGAGAGCTCCGGTTGCAGTGCGGTGATGGGCTCGACCGGCTTCATGTCCGGCTGGTTGGGGTTGCTTGTGTTTGTAGTCGCGCGCCGTTTCAGGCGGCCAGTCGCTTGACGACCTCGAGCGCTTCGCGGACGTGCTTCTTCGCGTTGAGTTGCGAGTTGAACACGTGCTGCACCGTGCCGTCGCGATCGATCACATACGTGACGCGTCCTGGGAGCAAACCCATCGTCTTGGGTACGCCGTAGGCCTTTTGCATCGCTTTATCGCGATCGCTCACCAGCAGAAACGGCAGCCGGTGATGCGATGCAAAGCTCTTGTGGCTTTCCTCGCTATCTTGGCTGACGCCGATGACCACCGCGCCCGCCTCGACGAAGTCCTCGAAGCTGTCGCGGAACGTGCACGCCTCGGCGGTGCAGCCAGGAGTCTCGTCCTTCGGATAGAAATAGAGCACGACGGTCTTGTCGCCGCGGAACTGTGACAGCGAGATCGTGTCGCCGTTCTGGGTTGTTTTTGTGAAGTCTGGGGCGGTCGCGCCCGCGCCGATGGTCGCCATGGCTTGCCTCCGGACGGGAAAGTAGCACCCCTACGCGTTTCGACTTGAAAAAAGTGAAACACGTTCTATTTTGGGTGAATGGACGACCGCTTCTTCACCCCCCCCATCCCCAACGGCTGGTTTCAAATAGCCGCCTCCGACGAGATCAAGCCCGGTGAGGTCAAGCCGCTGAAGTACTTCGGCAAGGACCTCGTCATCTGGCGCTCCGAAGAGGGCGAGCTTGCGGTGCTCGATGCCTTTTGCCCTCACCTCGGCGCCCACCTCGGACACGGAGGCCAGGTCAAAGGCAACTCCATCGAGTGCCCGTTCCACGCCTGGCAGTTCGGAACGGACGGCCGCTGCACCGCGGTCCCTTACGCTGATCACATTCCGCGCAAAGCCAAGGTGCCGACCTGGCACACGAAAGAACTCGCCAACATGGTGATGTGTTGGCATCACGCCGAAGGCAAGCCCCCGACCTTCGACATCCCCGACGAGATCCCAGAGTGGGGCTCGCAGGACGGCGTTCGCAACGACGAGTGGACCGAGTTCATCAGCCGTGAATGGACGATCCGCACGTGCAATCAGGAGATGGCAGAGAACGCTGTCGATACGGCGCACTTCCACTACCTGCACGGCACGACCAACATGCCGAAGTCCGAGGCCTCGGTAGACGGCCCGATCCTGCGCGTGTACTCCGACGCCGGCATGGAGACTCCGCGTGGCACCGTCGAGGGCTCGATCGAAAGCCTCAACTATGGGTTCGGGTTTGCGGTCGTTCGCTTCCAGGGCATCGTCGAGACGCTCAATGTCGCATCGACCACACCGATCGATGCCGACCACGTCCAACTTCGCTTCAACTTCTGCGTGAAAAAGACAGCGGGCGCGGAGATGGCCCGCGGCGTCGGCAAGGCCTTCGTTGCCGAGGTGACGCGGCAGCTCGAACAGGACATCCCAATTTGGGAGAACAAGATTCAGTACGAAAAGCCGCTGCTGTGCGATGGCGACGGCCCGATCGCGATCTTCCGGCGTTGGTGCACACAGTTCTACTCGTGGCCCGAAGAGCAACGGGCTGCGCAGTAGTGCCTACGTTCGAGCTCGAAGAGGTCGAGGAGGCCTTCAGGCACTTCTGGTACACCGGGATGATCCGTGAGGATTGGGACGCCTGGGCCGATCTCTTCACTGAAGACGTCGTCTATGAGGAGCGCGTCCTCGGCACCATGCATGGCCGCGAGACGGTTCGACAGTGGATCGTCCCGCTCATGGAGCAGTACGGCGAGATCTACGGAATCTACAATTGGCATATGGCCGACCCGAGTGGCCGCGTCGTGTTCCACATGATCAACCGGCGCGACCATCCAAGCGGGGAGGGTGTCATGGACTTCCCGGGCATCACCGTTCTGCAGTACGCGGGCAACAAGCAGTGGTCGTCTGAGGAGGACTATTGGGCGGAAAAGCTGAGCACCGAGCAGTGGCAAGGGTACGGCGAGGCACTGAAGCAGTACGACTCGGACCACCGCAACAAGCGGACCCGCAAGAGCTGGGGCAACGGCCCGGACTGGACGATCGGCAAGGCGTCTTTCTGGGACTGGCCCGACCGCCAGCGCCCCTAGTGTGCGGATCTTTTTTCTTGTGGTCGGCTTACGTCCTCGTCGCTCCGCTGCGAGGCATATGAGTGCCTCTCACTACGCTCCTGCGGGCGCGCTCGACCACAAGAAAAAATCTCTCGCACACTAATACTCCGCGTCGAAGTCGAGCTCGATTTGCTCTCGGCTCGCTGGGCGGGATTGGCAGGCTAGGACCCAGCCGCGTTCGATGTCGCTCGGCTCGAGCGCGTCGTGGCTGGCCATCTTGACGTTGCCGCTCTTGAGCAGCGCCATGCAGCAGCCGCAGTAACCGTCTTCGCAAGACGAGGGAGGCTTGTAGCCGGCCTTGATCGCGGACTCGAGCAACGTCAGGCCTTTCTCGTAGGGCACCTCGTGGGACTGTCCTTCGAGCAGCATCGTGAAAGACTCTGGAATCTCGTTGTCGGATTGCTCCGGCACCACGACGGCCGACTCGTCCTTGCGATCGGGATCGATTGGCGAGATGAATCGCTCGAACTTGGTCTGCCCCGCATCGACGTTCGACGCTTTGAAGCCCTCTTCGACGGTGTCCATGTATCCCGTCGGACCGCAGATGAAGAATTCGGCATCTTCCCAGCCGCGAACGTGCTCTTGAACGTCGGCCACCGACATGAAGCCGCTCTCGCTATCGAGATGATGGATGACCTCGAGGCGCTTCGGGAATTCGGCCAGCCAAACGTCGATCTCGTCTCTGAAGATGATCGAGCGCTCGTCGCGGTTGGCGTAGATGAGCTTCACGTCTCGCTCGGTGGTGCGGAGCGCGGACTTCAGGATCGAGAGCACGGGCGTGACGCCGCTGCCCCCGCCAAACAGGACAATTCCGTGGTTGGCCTCGTTCGAGCGCATCGTGAAGCGGCCCTCGGGCGGCTGTACGAGAAGCGAGTCCCCAACGCTCAGGCTGTCGTTGAACCAGTTCGAGACCCGCCCTTCGTCGACCCTCTTGACCGTCACCTTGGGCCAGGGATCGGTCTCCGGCGCGCTCGAAAGCGAATAGCAACGCCGCAACTGCATGCCGTTCCAGGGGACCTCGAAGGTCAGGAATTGGCCGGCTCGATAGCGGAACTCCTCGCGCAACGATTCGGGAACAGCGAGGATATAAGACCGCGTATCGTAAGTTTCTTGAACGATTCCTGCTACTTGAAGTCTATGAAAGTCCGCGGGCATCGGCTGGAATCTCCAACTAGAACGTGTTTCATTTTACGACACGAAACCCATCGGGTCCAGCCGGCAAACTCGGTGTGGCAGGTGGCTTCTCGATCACGTAGCCTGAGTGTTTCCCGGAGGCCACTTCCCCATGGACCTCAGCCACGTCAGACCCCACACCCTTCGTCGGCCTATGCCCGCCCATAGGAAGAAGACCGTAGGAATCGATCTTGGTACCACCAATACGGTGGTGGCCCGGAATTTCGAGACCCTCTGCATCGAGGGTAGCGGCTGCGTGATGCCGTCCGCCGTCGCGTTCCCCCCAAACGGGGCTACGTTGATCGGCAAGGCCGCGCGGCGCCGGCGGGCGATGGACCCGAAGAACACGATTCTTTCCGCGAAGCGCATCATCGGCGCTCGCTGGCATTCGTCCTACACCGCTCAGTTTGGTGAACATTACCCCTATGACCTGGTCGAGAGTCCGGAGGGCGGCGCCGCTTTCAAGACCCGCGCCGGGGTCCTGTCTCCCGTGCACATCGGTGGCGCCGTCGTCAGCGGCTTGTGCCAGTTCGCCAAATGTCCAGTACAGGATGTGCACGCCGTCGTGACCGCCCCTGTGGGCTTCGACCAGCGTCGGCGCGACGCCACGTCGCTCGCCGTCTCCAGGGCGAAGTTCGCTTCCGTCCGGGTCATCGAAGAGCCGATCGCCACCGCACTCGCGTACTTGAACCGCAGCAGCTTGAAGTACGCGTTCGTGTATGACTTGGGCGGCGGCACCTTCGATGCAGCGGTCGTGGATTGCAGTAGCTATCCGTTTCGCGTCATCGGCCACGGCGGCGATCCGTACCTTGGCGGCGACGACGTCGACCGAACCATCGCGCTCTACGTCGCCGACCGGACGCTCGCGCGCGACGGTTGGGACCTCAGCAATGACGCGGTGACGTTCGACCGTCTCGTTCACGCATGCGAGCTCGCCAAGTGCGAGCTCAGCGAATCCGAGCAAGCAGCCATCGCGATCCCGAGTGTGGACCCGGCGGCTCCCGAAAGCTGCGGCGTCATTCCGATCACGCGCGAGGAAGTGCAACAACTCACCTTGGATCTGGTGCGCCGCACGTTCGCGATGTGCGATGAAGTCCTAGCTCAGGCGAGCCTGAAAGCCCGCGACATGGAGGCGGTCTTCTTGGCTGGCGGTAGCACGCTCCTTCCGGGCCTCCGTGGGTACATCGAGTCGTACTTCGGCAAGCGCCCCCGCTTCGATATCGACCCGATGCAGGTCGTGAGTCTGGGCGCCAGCCTGGCGGCAGCGCGCCCGGCTGTCTCAGCGCTCCTCGACCCCTGCGCTTGAGTTGGCCGCCGCGCTAGTTGGACAGCGCTTTGATGACGGATGCGTCGAGGTGCACGTCCTGCTGCGGGAAGGGGATCCCGATGCCGGCCTCGTCGAGCGAGACCTTGCACGCCCGAACCGTGGCTTGCCAGACGTCCCAGAAGTCTCCGGTCTTGCACCAGATGCGGACCTGCCAGTCGACCGACGAGTCGCCGAGCCCTTTCAAGAAGACCTGAGGCGCCGGGTCTTTGATCATCCCTGGGATGTTCGCGGCTGCTTTTTCGAGGGCAGTGCGGGTGGCGTCGATGTCAGCCGAGTACTCGGCGCCAACACTGATGTCGACGCGGCGAATCTCGTACCCCGTGTAGTTCGTGATCGTGCTTCCAAAGACGGAGCCGTTCGGGATGATCAGCTTGCGGTTGTCGACCGTACGAAACTCGCAGGTGAATAGATCGATGTGCTCGCAGGTGCCCGTTTCGCCGTTCACCTCAACGAAATCGCCGACTTTGAAGGGCCGAAACGCCAGGAGCATGATGCCCGCGGCAAAGTTGCCGAGTGTGCCTTGAAAGGCCAGGCCGACGGCAAAGCCGGCAGCGGCCAACACTGCCGCGAAGCTCGCGGTCTGAATTCCGAACACACCCAGGCATCCGAGGCCCGCGCCGATGAGAATGACGTACCGGGTCAGCTTGGCGAAGAAGCGGGTCAGGGTCGCGTCGAAGTTGCGCTTCTCGAGCGCCGCGCGGATCCCTCGTTCCGTCCAACTCGCGATGACCCATGCGAAGAAGAGCGCCAGAAGAACGCCCAGCACTTGGGGCCGTGCTCCATTAAGAGATCGATATACCTACTCGCGTCGAGTTCCATGATGTCTCCGCTGTTGACGGGGCCGCTAGCGCAGCAGTTGAT
>CAXMRM010000042.1:0-14719 GCA_964196015.1 uncultured Myxococcota bacterium | reverse complement strand
TCGAACGTGCTCGCCCGTGCGAGCGCTGCCATCGCTTCCGCGAGGTCCCCACGTTCCAGCGCTGCGCGGGCTCGTCCAAGCTCGTCCTTTGCGGCCTCCTCGCGCTCGTGGGGGGAGAGGGCGTCAGGGCCAGTGTCAGTGTCAGTGTCAGTGGCAGTGGCAGTGGCAGCGTCAGTGTCAGTGTCAGTGTCAGTGTCAGTGTCAGTGATCGTGCCGGTGAGTGTCTCGTGGTTTTCGACGGCGATCCATAGCATCAGCAAGACTCCGATGGTCAGGGTCATCACGAACGGCAAGCTCTTGCGTTTGCGTCTCGTTTTAGATCGGCCCCCTCCATCGTATGCTTCCCTGAGCGCGGACACGAATGTGCGCGCGCTTGCGTAGCGGTCGGATGGATTCTTCTGGAGTGCCCGGAGGATTGCAGCGTCGACTGTGGTTGGAATTACCGCGCTTCGATTCGCCTTGCTCGGCGGAACCGGGTTGCTGTTCATCACTTGGTGCGCAACCGCCATCGCCTCGGTTCCGGGGAACGCGCGTTCGCCACATGCGGCTTCGTAGATGACGGCGCCGAACGAAAAGAGATCACTCTGCTCGCTGTACTCGCCGCTGCGCAGCGTCTCCGGCGCCGCGTAGCACGGGGTGCCTAGGAACTGCCCTTCCTTGGTGAGGTCGGCGTTCGGTACGCGGGCGATGCCGAAGTCCGCGAGCTTCACCTGCCCGTCGCTGGTGATCAGCAGATTCTCGGGCTTGAGGTCTCGGTGAATCACTCCAGCGATGTGCGCCGTCGCAAGCGCATCAGCGACCTGTTGGGCGAGCTTGAGCAAGTTGTCGCGGGACAGAGGGCCTCCCTTATTGAGCTCCTGCTTGAGTGTGGGCCCGTGGACGTATTCGAAAACCAGATAAGGGCCGACCTTCGGGTCATCTCCAACGTCGAATATCTGAACGATATTCGGATGTTGAAGGAGAGCCGCGGCTCGTGCCTCGTTCTGAAAGCGGCTGAGGAAAACCTCACGCATCTCCGCGTCGAGCGCGAGATCGCGGAGCGTCTTGACCGCAACCGGCCGGTCGAGATCCGAATCGTGCGCCAGATAGACGTTCCCCATCGAGCCCGACCCGAGGAGTCGTTCGATCCGGTAGCGGCCGATCTGTTGCGGCAGGTCTTCCATGGGCGCGATCTAGTGCATAGGGGAGGGCGGGGCTAGAGACGGTGGAGCTTCAGCGTGTTGGCGCGGCCCGACGTGGGCCATCCTACTACCATGGCGAACGCTTCCCCCCGTTGGCAAAGCTCCTCCCGCACGAGCAACGACATCGCGATTCGCAGGGTTTCGTCGAGCGACTCGGGGGGCACCTCGAGTCGCGGGATCACGCCCCATTCGAGCGCGAGCCGCCTCGCGACGCGCACGTCGCTGGTGATGGCCAAGATCGGTGCCCGTGGTCGATGCTCCGCCAACAAGCTTGCCGAGCGGCCGTCTTGCGTGAACACCACGACGGCCTTCAGCGGCAGGTGAGTCGTCAACACCGCGGCTGCGCGCGCCGCTGCATTCGAAAACGACCAGTCTTCGCCGCCCACGTTCTTGAGCTCCCTGAACTCGCGCGCGAGATCTTCGACGTAGTCCGACTCTACCTCTCGAATGATCGCGTCCATCATTTGGAGGGTCTGCACCGGGTACCGGCCCGCGGCTGTTTCGCCGCTGAGCATGACGGCGTCGGTCCCGTCCATCACCGCGTTTGCGACATCGGCGGCCTCCGCACGCGTCGGCCGCGGGTTTCGAATCATCGAATCCAGCATCTGCGTGGCCGTGATCACGACTTTGCCGTGCGCGTTGGTCTCCCGGATGATCCGCTTCTGGATCAGCGGCACTTTCTCTGCGCCGAGCTCCACGCCGAGGTCCCCGCGGGCGATCATGATGCCATCTGCGGCGTCGACGATTTCCCCGAGCGCAGCCACCGCTTCGGGGCGCTCGATCTTCGCGATGACGGGCACGTCTCCAGCCAGGGCCTTGGCTTCTCTCACGTCGTCGGCAGACCGCACGAACGACAGCGCGATGTAGTCCGCCTCGAGGCGAGAGACCGCGAAGGCCAAGTCTTCGCGGTCTTTGTCCGTCATCGCGGGCGCACTGATGGAGACGCCCGGCAGATTGAGGCCCTTGTTGTTCGAAAGCGGCCCGCCGTCTTCGACGATCGTGTGGACCGTGTTGCCGTCGATGCGGTCGACGCGGAGGCGAATCATGCCGTCATCCAGCGCTACGGCGTCGCCGGGATTCACATCGGTCGCGAGCGAAGCGTAGGTCACCGAGACGATTTCTTGGTTGCCTTCGACGTCCGCTGTCGTGAGAGCGAAGCGGTCGCCGGACGAGAGCTCGATCGGACCTTTGGCGAACCGACCGACGCGCATCTTCGGTCCCTGCATGTCCGCCAAGATCGCCATGGGGCGCTGCGCTTCCGCGGCAGCCTCACGCACCAACTTGGCCACCGCGGCATGTGACTCGTGGTCGCCGTGCGAGAAGTTGAGGCGCGCACAGTTCATGCCCGCCCCGACGAGCTCGCCGATCTTCGCCTTGGTGTCGCTGGCAGGTCCGAGCGTGCAGACGATTTTCGTGCGTCTCACAGAGCGGTTCTACCTGGGTTCCGTGCCTCAGCCAAGCTACCGGTGGCGGTACCTGGGTGGTTCCCAGCGGCTGAGCTTCGACTTGAAACCCAAGCGGACGACAAATGTCGTGTAGAGCGTCCATTGTGTGCGCTCCGAAGTCGGCTGCGTGTTTCGATGCGATGGATCGGTGTTCACGTAGCGGGTGGCGATGCGCAGCCACAGCCCCCGCACCGTGGTGAGAGGTCTGTACAGCGGGATTGCAAACCCGAAACCAACGCCGAGCCCGATGCTTCGTTCGCCGTCGAGCAGAAACGCCGGCCCAATCTCGAAAAAGATCGATTGTAGCAACAAGTCGGCGAACTCGTTCCAGGTTTGCTTGTCGAGAAAGAAGAGCGCTGGGAAGAGGGGGCGGAGGTCTACGCCGAGAAACAAATGCTGGCCGGAGTCGGGGCCCCACCGGCCCGAGAGCACCACGCCCGCCGCGTCTGCCACCAAGAACCGGGCCTCCCCGACGACGCTGGGGTCGGCTTTTCCGTTGAGCCATGTCGCGCCGGGCCCCGCGCCGAACGACAGCGTCAGCCCGCGATCCCAGCGACCATAGAGCCCGTCTCCCTGGCGTTGCGCGCTCGCAGAAGCACCAAACGACGAGAGGACGAGGATCGAACCGACGATCACCCCTAGACGGGCGCCCCGTGTCATTATTCCCCCATGCACCGGCCCGCGTGGCAGGTCAAGAGATAGACGCTGTAGACTCTACGTATGGGGCGTCCGTTCGGCCTGGGGCTTCGAAGCCAGCTCATGCTCGCGCTCATCATGGCGTTTGGCGCGGCATTCGTGTTGCTGAGCCTCGTGACGGCGCGGCTCGACGAGAGAGAGAACGCCGAGGAGCAGCGCACACGCGCGGCCGGGTTGGCCCAAGCGCTCGCATCAGGTGCCGGCCCGCAAGGTGAGGGGCTGAGCAAGAAATCGATCGCCGGCATGGTCGAGGAAGGTCTGGTCGAACGTGTCGAGATCCACAGCGACAAGGGCTCGCCGCGGACGTGGGGGGTGGTCAATGGCGACCCCGACGCAACGATGACGACTGCGAGTGGAGCTGAGCTGCGCGTGTGGGTGCCGGCGGGCGGGCGCGGCGACGCGGCGCGACGAAGCTTGTTTCTGTTTTACCTCGGCCTGACTGCGGCCACTGTGCTGCTGCTGACATACGTTCTGCTGACGTACTTCATCGTGCGTCCGATCGATCGGTTACGATTGGCCTCCGAGCGTCTCGCTGCAGGTAGGCTGCGCACGAGTGTTCCCGTGCAAGGTGCCGCCGAGGTCGCTCGTCTGGCGGCCACCTTCAACGAGATGGCCACGCAGCTTCGCGAAGACCGCGCGGCGCTTCAGGATCGTCTCGAGGAGCTCGAGCGCACGACCGCCGAGCTCACGACTGCGCAGGAGCAGTTGATTCGGAGCGCGCGTCTGGCAGCCGTGGGGCGGTTGTCGGCCGGCGTTGCGCACGAGATTGGGAATCCGCTAGCGGCGATCCGCGGCTTACTCGACCTGATGCAGAGCGGGGACCTCGAGCCGGAAGAAGACAAGGAGTTCGTGGGCCGCATGCAGCGCGAGACCGAGCGAATCCATCACACGATCCGCGACTTGCTGGATTTCTCGAGGAACGAGCTCCCCCAACAGGGGCGGGTCGAAAGCTCAGCTGACCTTTCGGAGGTCGTGTCGGATACGGTCAAGCTCATCGATCGCCAAACCCGCTTTCGAGACATCGAGCTTGCCCTTGCCCTCGACGAGGCCCTCCCCCGCGTTCGCGGTGACCACGAGCGCTTGCGACAGCTGTTGCTGAACTTGCTGTTCAACGCTGCGGACGCGCTCGGCGGGAAGGGGCGGATCGAGGTGCGCGCGTCAAGCGTCGGCGGCGACGTGCGACTCACCGTCGAGGACGACGGGCCGGGGATCGCCAGCGAGATCATCGATCAGGCGTTCGACCCGTTCGTCACGACGAAAGCCCCTGGGCAGGGCACCGGATTGGGGCTCGCGGTGTGCCACACGATCGTCGAACGGCTGGGTGGGTCGATTGAGGCGGCAAATCGAGAGCAGGGCGGGGCGGCGTTTGAGGTGCGGTTGCCCGCGGCGACGTAGGGTCGGCGGCAGGGTCAGCGTCAGTGCCACTGTCGGTGCCAGCGCCAGCGCCAGCGACCTCGTTAGTCCGTCTGAAAAGCGTTTTCGATTGCCATATCCTCCGCTGTCTGGGTGTCCGGAGCGACTTGCGCGTGGTCTCCTAGCGCCTTCTTGATCGCCTGCGCTTGCCGCCGCGTGGCTCCGGCCTCGATCAACTGCTCCTCGGTCGCCATCAACACCTCACGAAGCGACCCCAGATTCCGCAACAGCTTCCCGCGCGTTGCAGGGCCGACACTCGGTACGCCGTCGAGCTCGCTCCGCAGCCGCCTCTTGCGCCCCACTTTCTTCCGCAAGGCATTCGATGCTCGGTGTGTTTCGTCGCGTGCGAGTAGCAGCAACGACAGCGCCGGGTTGCCTCTCACGGGCACCGCGTTCTTCTGCCCGGGTCGGAACACGCGGTCGCCCTCCTCTTTGCCTGTCGCAGTGACCCGAGGCTTCGCGACCGATGCGACTTCGAGGTCGGTCACGCCGACGTCTTCAAGGGCGCGGACGGCGACGCCGAGCTGTCCCTTCCCGCCGTCGACGATCAGCAAGTCTGGCAGCTCCCAGCCTTCCTCTTCGTTCTTACCTCGGCGCAACCGGCGCATCAGCACCTCGTACATCGCCGCGTAGTCGTCGCCGCCGCTCACCTGTTTCACGCGGAAGCTCCGGTAGCGCTCTTTGGCGGGCACGCCGTCTTGCAGCGAGACGAACACCGCCACGGTCTCCTCGCCTCCGGTGTGCGAGATGTCCACGCACTCGATGCGGCGCGGGAGCACCGACAAGCGAAGCTGTCTCTGAAGCTCTTCCAGGCGCGCTTTGACGTCTTCACGCGCGCGTTCTTTCTCGTTGAACGCGTGCTCCGCGTTTTCGCGCGCAAGGCCCAGCAACTTGGCCTTGGCCCCGCGCTTCGGCTCCACTATCTGCACCCGGCGCTTTCGGTTCTCGCTTAGGAGCGCTTCGAGCGCTTCACTCATCTCGATCGTCACCGGCACCAGAATTTCGTCCGGCAGGGAAGTCCGCTCGGCATAGTGCTGTCGGAGAAACGCACCGAGCATCTCGTCGTTCGGCACCGCGACCCGCCGCAGGGGAAGCGTACGCACAGCAACCAAGCGCCCGCCCCGCATGCTCAGCACTGCGACTTCGACTTGGTCACCCTGGCGGTGAAAGCCAATCACGTCTTGGTCCGATTTCTGCACCCCGGCCACACGCTGTTCTTCTTGCGCGCGATCGACGGCTCGAAGCTGATCGCGATACACTGCCGCGCGCTCGTAGTCGAGCTCGCCCGACGCACTCTTCATTCGATCGCCGAGGTCGCGCACCAGCTCGCCGTGCCGTCCGTCGAGAAACCGAGCGACGTTCGCTACCTGCGTGCGGTACTCGTCCTCGTCGACCCCCAACACGCACGGCCCTGGGCATCGCTTGATCTGATACTGAAGACATGGCCGCGACCGCCGGCGGAATTCCGTGTCCGTGCACGTTCGCACCTGGAAATAGCGGTTGACCAGCCGTAGTGTCTGCCGCGCCGCCGTCGCGGAGTGGTAGGGACCGAAGTACTGCGCCCCGTCGGGTTTCGGCCGGCGAACGACTTCGAGCCTCGGCCATGGCTTCTTCGTGTCGAGCCGCAACGACAAGAACTCCTTATCGTCGCGGAGCTTCACGTTGTACTTTGGTTGGTGCGACTTGATCAGCTGGTTCTCGAGGAGCGCAGCTTCTTTGTCGGTGTGCGTGACGAACGTTTCGATATCGGCCAGCTCGCGCTCGAGCCGACTGACGAACGCGCGCAAGTCGCTCGACCCCGGTTGGAAGTAGCTCCGCACGCGGTTCCTGAGGCTTCGCGCCTTGCCGACGTAGAGAACCTTCCCGTCGGCGCCATGAAAGACATAGACCCCGGGCGACGCCGGAAGCTTGTCGAGTTTTCGCTGTGCTGCGTCCGCAACCACGGCGAACCTATACCACTGCGGCTGTCTTCGATCGCCCCACGGCTCACTCGGCGCGAATCACGCGCTCATCGGTGACGACGAGATCGACCGCGACGTCGAACGGAAGCTCGGGCACCTCGGAGATCAACTGGAAATCGTAGGCGACCACGCAGGTGCACGCGTGTCCGAGCTGCGGAATCAGTTTGTCGTAATAGCCGCCGCCGTACCCGATCCGGTAGCCACGCGGATCGACCGCCAGCGCAGGAACCAGTGCAAAATCTATCTCGTTCGGGTGTACCCGCGCGGATTCCTCCGGCGGCTCCGGCACGCAAAAGGCTCCCTCGACGAGCACGGTTTCCGGATCGACGAGGTGCAACCGCAGCTCGTCCCCGACCACCCGCGGCAACGCCACGCGCTTCCCCGCGGCCCACGCAGCTTCCATGCTCGGGCGCATTCGCACCTCGTTGCGAATCGAGGCAAACGCGAGAATCGTTGCCGCCGGTTCGAGCTCTCTTAGTACGAAGAGGCGTTTGGTGATCTCGGCCGAACGCGCATCACATGCCGACTTCGGAAGCGTCTCTCGCACGGCGCGCATCTGATTGCGCAGGGCCAGCTTGGCGCGTTGACGGAGCTGGCTTTCGGCGCGCTCCGTCTCGTCAGCGCTCACGGCTCGATCTGCTGGGCGAGCTCGGCGTCCGCTTGCAGTCGTTGATCGATGCGCCGAATCGCGGTGTCGACGACCTGGCGCGTCTTGGCCTCGAGGTTCTCTCGTCGTCGCTCGGAGGCTTCGAGATCCTCGGCGAGGCTGAGGGCGACGACCGCGAGCAGTTGTGCGGGTGTCGCTGCGCGTGCCGCCTTGGGGCCGAGCGCCTGCACCCGTTCGTTCACGATATCGGCGAGGCGTTGTAAGTATGCTTCGTCGGCGTCCGAGGACATGCGATAGCGGGCACCGGCAATCTCGATCTGAACGTTGCGCTTCACGGTTCACGGGAAGGTAGTCCTCCAGCTCCGTAGGCGTCAAGGTAGGACATCCACGCCCATCCCCTCTACGTTCCGCTGCGATCGGAATCCGACGACGAGGTTTATGAGACGTGGAGCGGGCGTGTTATCGTTGATCCCTGGGGGACAGTAGGGGTCATGATCAACGTTAGTTGCCCGTCATGTAACGCGTCTTACGACGTGGATGAGCGCCGTTTGCCCGAGGACGGGCTTCGGATGCGCTGCCCAAAGTGCAGTGAAAGCTTTCAGGTTCATCGCGATGGCTCGACCGCGAAGAGTGGAGGAGGGGCCGCGCCGGGGGCGATGAAGCGCGCACGACGTAAACCGACGCAGGTCGGGATAGGTCCGAATCTGCCGCCACCCACTCCTGCAGCGGCGATCAAGTCGCCGCCTTCCAATTTGCCGATGCCGGCCGAGGAGGTCGATCTTCCGGCGCCTTTTACGGCTGGTGAGTTCGGGGATCTTCCGGCGCCCAAGAAAGGTGCTCGCTCGCTCGACTTCGATCCGTTCGATGACCCCGGAGTTGCCGACCTTCCTGCCCCGAAGGAGCGACAGGAGCCCTCGGGCTTCGATCCATTTGCGGACATGGACTTGCCTGCACCGTTCGAGGCACCGGGCGGCACGGACCTGCCCGCCCCGCTCTCGGGAACCGAGATCGACTTGCCGGCTCCGATGGGCGCCGCCCGGGCGCGGGAGATCGAGCCGATGGGCGAGGAGATCGATCTGCCGATGGCAGTCACCGACGCCGAGCTCCCGAGGCCGATGGTGCGGTCCTCGGTCCCCGAGCCGATCTCGCTCGACTCGGACTTGCCAATGGCGAGTGCGCAAAAGGACCTGCCCATCGCCCGGGATGATTTCATGGATCTCGATCTTGACGGTCCCGAACGGGTTCACGGCGGCGGGCCGATCGAGCTCGACCTTCCCGACGGTGAGGATCTCAATCTCGAACTCGATGCACCCCCAAGGGCGCCTGGGCCACCACCGCCTCTCGGCCAGGCTTTCGGCGTGCCCGGCGCAGCGCCTTCGGGCGACATGCCGCGCCCGGCCCGTATCAGCCACGATTCTGCTGAGCTCAGACTGCCGGAGTCGGACGAGCTGGAGTTCTCAGAGCTCCCCGGAGAAGGCGAAGACGACGTGCACCGCATGCCGCACCCCGGCGGGGCCGGACCGGGCCTGGCCGCCGCATCCGGGCGCAAAATCAAAGCGATCTCGTTCAAGCGGCCGGCCTGGCTGATGAAGGCCGTCGCTGCCCTGGGGGTCATCGTGCTTGTGCTCGGCGCGGGCTTCTATCTCGGAACGACCAAGTACGGCCTCTTCGGGATTCATCTGGTGGAGCCACTCCTCCCGGCCTCGGGTGATGCAGTCCTGGTCGCGCAGACGATCGAAGAAGCCGAGATGATCGCGTCGTCGGATACCTATGCCGCCACGCGGCAGGCGCTGGCCAGGCTCGAAGCGGCGCGCGGCGACGCGAGTCTGAATCGCTCGCTCGCCGCGAGGAGCCTCCTGCACGAGTCGTACTATGAGGTGCGCTACGGACGGGATGCCGAGAGCGCAAGCACCGCCGATACGCTTCGGTTGCGGCTGCAGCGGCGGGGCGATGAGGCTCCGCGCGTTCACGTCGCTCTCGCCGCGGACGCGCTGCGCAATTCCGACATCAGCACTGCGTCGTCCGAGATCGCGCTCGCCACGCAGGACGACCCGACCGACTCCTATGTTGATTTGGTTGCCGGTGAGATCGCGTTGAGAGCCCGCGAGGAGCAAGCCGCAGTTGAGGCATTCGACCGCGCCATGAAGAAACATGACAGCGCCCGCGCTCAGTGGGGGCTTGCTCGCAGTTATCGTGTGCTCGCTGAGGGAGACAAGGCCGCTGCCGCGGCCCGGGCAACCCAGAAGCTCAGCCCCAATCATGCCGGAGCGCGGGTCGCGGTCGCCGATTTACTGATCGCGGAGGGCGAGATCGACAAAGCCTACGAGCTTCTTCAGGTCCCTGCGGGTCTCGCGCCGGTCGACGGCGCGACACTACAGGCTGCCCGTGGCGACAGGTCCGCCGCGCTGGCCCTCATCGCGCGAATCGAGGAACACCGGGGGCGCCTGGGTGCGGCTCGCGAAATGTACGAGAAGGCGCTCGAGTTCGACACGAGCAACGCCGACGCAGCGCTCGGTGCAGCGCGACTCGTTCTGTCGGAGGGTGCTTATCAAGACGCGTACGCCCGCTTCCAGACGGTGCTCGGATCAGAGGTTCGACCGGGCGCCGAGATCGACGTGACCGGGAAACCCAAAGTCGTGGTCGAAGCCAAGCTCGGAGCCTCCGAGGCGCTCCTCGCCATGGACAAGGCCGAGGATGCCAAGAAGTTGCTCGCCGATCTCGAGACACCCGAGCCGGTGAACGCCGATGTCGAGGTTTGGCAGGGCAAGGTCGCCGCTGCACTCGGTGAGAGCAAGGAAGCCGTGCGCCGGTTCCGAAACGCGATCAGGCTCGAGCCGAAGTCGATCGGTGCGTACATGGCACTCGCTCAGCACTACACGGCAACCAAACGCCCCGGTGAGGCCGTGGGGGTTCTCGTGGAGGCGCAGCGGAACGTCGAGATCACCGCCGGGGTGCGTCGCATGTTGGGTTGGGCCGAGCTTCAACGCAGCCAAGTCGACGATGCGATCACACAGTTCCAAGGCGCGCTCGAGATGGAGCCGCGAGACTCGTCCGCGCAGTTCGGGCTTGCCGTGGCGTATCGCCGCAAGGGGATGTTCGACGAGGCAGGCACGGAGCTAGCAAAGGTTGCGGAGCTGGATGCCAAGTTCCCCGGTCTCCAGCTGGAGAAGGGCCGGCTTGCGGAGGCCACCGGCGACATGGACGCTGCGGTGGCGAGCTACCGCGAAGCGCTCACGGAGTCTCCAAACGATGCCGCGCTGAAGTCGCGCTTGGGCGCTGTGTTGATTCTCACCGGGGCGCTCGACGAGGGAGAGGCGCTGTTGCGCGAGGTGCTCGCCGCTCAGCCGTACTCCGCCGAAGCCGAGCACTATCTCGGCCGTATTGAGCTCGGCCGAGGCCAGACGGAGGCCGCGCGGCAGCACTTCCTGCGGGCTTCGCGCCTCGAGTCCGACAACGGGCTGTATCGGATGTACGTTGCCTGGGCGGCGCTCGAGTCGAACGAGATGACGAGCGCGCTGCGCGACCTCGATAGCGCGCTCAAGCTCGATCCGACCCTCGGCGACGCGTACTGGCTGCGCGCGCGAATTCGGATCCGTGCCGGCATCGTTCGCGACGCCCTGAGCGATCTGAGGAAGACGATCGAGCTCAACCCGGACCGGATCGATGCTTGGGCGGGAATGGGCGAATGCCACTACCAACTGGGCCAGATGAACGAAGCGATTGCGGACTTCGAGAAGGCCGTCGCGGGCGAGCCGGAGCGCGCTTACTGGTGGTACCGTTTAGGGCGCCTGCAGCTCGACGAAGGCCGTCGCGCGCAAGCGCTCGCATCCTTGAACACCGCGGCCTCCCTCGGCGACAAGGCCCCCGATGGCAAGGGGTGGCTCGCGGATGCGCATCGGCTGACGGGCGACATCTACTACGATCAGACAAAACGCCAGGACGCCGTCGTTCAGTACGGGCGCTATCTGGAACTCGCCGATCGGGATGCTATCGACCGGGCGGACGTGGAAGCGAAGCTTGCGAGGATAGGCCAAGGCCGCGACTGAGCGTTCTTCAGTCGAGCTGGTCGCGACCAAAGGCCTCGGGCAACAGGGATGCGAGATCGTACTCCGTACACACGTCGCCCGTGTAGCTCCGTATTGGAAGGCGCGGTGCTAGCTCGGCCAGGCATTGGCGGCAGATACCGCAGGGTGAGATAGGGCTCTTCGCGCCGGAGGCGATCGCGATCGCGACCAGCTCGCGCTCTCCCGCCGCGACTGCGGCTGCCAATGCCGCACGCTCCGCACAAATCGTGGCGCCGTAGCTCGCGTTCTCGACGTTGCACCCGGTGAATACCGCGCCGCTCTTGGTCCGGACGGCCGCTCCAACCGCGAACCCAGAGTAGGGGGCGTACGCGTGCGTGCGTGCATCCATCGCGGCACGCTTCAACGCATCCCAGGCGCCTTCGTCCATCACATCGACTCCAGTACGCCCGACAGCAGCGACTCGAAACGCGGCCGAACACGGCCGGCGGTCTCTTGTACTTCTTGGTGACTCAACGGACCTTTCGAGATCCCGGCAGCGAGGTTCGAGACGCACGAGATTCCCAGAACGCGAAGTCCCATGTGACGCGCGGCGAGCACCTCGAGCACGGTGCTCATCCCAACCGCATCGGCTCCGAGCGTCCTGAGCATTCGAACTTCGGCAGGGGTTTCGTAGGAGGGTCCCAACAGGCCGGCGTAGACGCCACGCTTGAGCTCAAACCCGAGCTCAGCCGCAACTCCGCTCGCCGTTTCGATGAGCTGTGGGTCGAATGCGGTGGTCATATCGAGAAATCGCGGACCGTGCTGTTCGTCGTTCGAGCCGATGAGGCTGCTCGTCCCCGTGAGGTTGAGCTGATCGGTGATCGCCATCAGGTCACCCGCCTCGAGCTCCGGCGAAATCCCCCCGGCCGCGTTGGTCACGATCAAGGTCCGGGCGCCGAGCGCAGCCATCAATCGGACACCGAACACGACCTCGGCGGGCGAACTGCCTTCGTAGAGGTGGGTGCGTCCCTGCATCGCGACGATCCGTTTGCCCGCCTTTTGTCCCGTGATGAGGTTGCCCGCATGCCCCACCACGCTAGAGAGCGCCATGTGAGGGATTTCGCCGTACGGGATCGCTTGTGCGCCGTCCAAAGTGTCGGCGTAGTCGCCGAGTCCAGATCCGAGGACCATGGCGATATCGACCTTTCCGGTCCGATCGGCCACGGCTTCTTTGGCTTGGTCGAGTCCCTCCATCATCGTGCCCGCATTGTACGCTACCTCGGCTATAGTGCCGGCCGGATGACGAGACGAGTCGCCATCGCCTGTTTGATGCTGTTGCTCGCCTGCTCCGGGAGAGGCGCGGACGGACCCGCCAGCGAGACGGCTCGTGAAATCTCGGAGACAGACGACGTGCTGAGCGTCATCGAGCCGCCTGCCCTGGTGTCGATCGTGCCCATCGCGACGGCGGAAGAGATCCCGCGCGATTGTGCCAATCCCGTCGAAGAGTCATGCAATGCGATCGACGACGATTGCGACGGCGTGATCGACGATGGCTGCGGGTATGGGGCAGGCCTCATGCAGGTGACCGCGTCGTGGGACACCGGTGCGGACATCGACCTCTATGTCACGGGTCCGCTCGGCGACACGCTGAGCTTCCAACGGCCGTCGACCCCCTCCGGCGCGCGAGTGGATCACTCCGGACGAGGCGACTGCGTCGGCGACATGCCGAACCCGCGGATCGAAAACATCCGCTGGGTCGGCGCGCGACCGATCGACGGAATCTACGCAATTGAAGTGCACTACTGGGGTGAGTGCGTTAGCAGCGGAGGACCGACGAACGTGACCGTCTCCGTCGCGGTCGGGCGTCGAATCGCGGGTCAGTACCGCCAGAGCTTGCTGCCCGGTGAGCGGATTCGCGTCTTGCGGTTCGTCATTCAATGACGACCCGCAAGGACGGCGCGCTCTTTGCTCTGTGCGTGGCGTTACAAGGAGGCATCGTCTGCGGGCTCTCGCTTGCGGCACGGTCTGGCTGCTCGCCGTCTACCGTCGTCGCTGGGTTGGCGGTGTGTTTCGTTCCATACGTCGGCGCGCTCGCCTTCTCTCATTCCTTGCCCAGCCAGCGAGCCCTGGACCTGGTCGCGGTCGTGACGGCGCTGGTCTTCGGCGCAGTGTTCGTCTTCGCACCGCCGCTCCTGTCCGACGACGTCTATCGCTACCTTTGGGAGGGGCGGATTTGGATCGACGGGTTCAACCCTTATCGGCTCGCTCCCGATGATCCGGCGTTGGCGCACCTCCGCGATGATCTCTGGGCGAACATCAACAACAAACCGCTCGGAAGCATCTACCCGCCGCTTTCGCAGCTCGTGTTCGTCGTCGCGGAATGGCTCGGAGGGAAGGTCTGGACGCTCAAGTTCTTGGCGCTTCTGGCCCACGTGCTCTCGGTTGCACTGGTTGCGCGCGTCTCCACGACGCGTAAGGCGTCATTGGCGCTCGCCCTCAACCCGCTTCTGCTCAGCGAAGGGGCGCTCAACGGTCACTTCGACATCCTGTGCGGTGTAGCTCTGCTCATCACGGCATGGGCCCTTGCGCGGCATCGCTTCGTGCAAGCCGGCGTCGCAGCTTGTGCCGCGGTTGGGCTCAAAGTCGTGGGGTTGATCGTGCTGCCGCTGTTCGCTCGGCGCCCCGGAGCATTGCTTGCGACCGGGCTCGTTTCGGCTCTGTTGCTCGTGCCGCTCGTTTGGTTGCGGGCGCCCATCGATTTTGGCTCGGGCGCGGGGCAGTTCGCGACCCGTTGGCGTGGCAACGAGAGCGGCTTCGCCGTGGTCGATCAGCTGAGCCGCCAGCTCTTCGACGAGGGCTCCGCTGGCAACGTTGCGCGCTCGGCGGTTGCCGTTGTCTTCCTCGCGCTTTGCGCTCTGGTCGTGCACCGCCGCGTGCCTCCGATACGGGCGACCCGCGCGCTCGTCTGGGCGCTCCTGCTTCTGTCGCCGCAGGTCCACCCTTGGTACCTCGCGTGGCTCCTTCCGCTTGAAGTCGCCGCTGGGGGTTTGGCCGGCTTGGTCTGGAGCGCGGCCGTGCTCTGCGCCTACGCACCACTCGACCTGTGGGTCGCCCAGGACGTTTGGGACATGCCGCTTTCGCTCCAGCTCTTCGAGTATTCGGTCGTCGCCGTCGCATTGATCCTCGATCCGCGGCGTCCGAGCCTCAGGAGGCCAGGTCCCAATGAGTAATTCCATGGGATTCTAGCAACTTAGCCTAGTAGCCGGCTTCAGTGTCCCCGGGGCTGGGTTTTGGCTTGCAGGGAAGGTGCGAGCCCTTAGACTACGCGCCCCTGAAACCCAGGGACTCACGGATTCACTATGTACGCGGTCATTCAAACAGGCGGAAAACAATATCGGGTTGCCGAGGGCGA
>CAXMRM010000041.1:0-14795 GCA_964196015.1 uncultured Myxococcota bacterium | reverse complement strand
GTTGCTGACTTCGACGAATACGTAGACCCGCTCTTCATCGGGTCCGAAGACAGAGGATACCGCGATCGGCTCGCGATGCTCGACCTCGGACGCGGTGACCAAGCGCCGGATAGTGAGTCCATCCAGGCTGTCGACGGTAGGCTCGAATGATCGGTCCTCTTCGACGGACGGGGCCTCGATAATCTCGAGGACAGACGGTTCGAGCTTCTTGTCCGCCGCGGGTTTGGACGAGGCATGCGGCACTGTCGAAGTCAACGTGGGCTTCGTCGACGCGGCTCGATCGATCGCGTCGGACTGCGGTGGCGTTGCTTCAGTGCAACCGAACGCCGTCAGCAGGACGAGCGTGATGGGGATGGCGACTCTGGATTTGATGTTCATGGGACCTCCTGACCCAGGACAGAGCACGCTCCGTGCCAAATGAAATTGCCGACGTTTCGAGCCTGTGCTCCACAGGCGCCGTGTCAGCCAAGACGCGGTCGTGTGTTAGCGGACACGCTGCATGTCGCTGGCCGGGACCTTTCGAACACGTGGACCTTTGTCTTGCTCCGTCCTGAGCCAATCGCACTTGCAGATTCGCACCACGGAGCATGCGCGGGGGCTATGGCGCGTCACGACCAGCGCCTTAGACTCCGCCGATGGATTCGCGACCTCGCCTCGATCGACCGCAGCTGCTCGGTGTGTTTCGTCAGCTGAGGCACGGGGTCACCCTCGTGTGGACGACGAGTCGCGGTCTGAGCTTCGCCCTCGGGATCTTGAGCTTGGTCGCTGGCGTTATTCCGGCCGCCGCGGCCTGGGTAGGCAAGCTGATCGTCGACGCGGTGGTCCGTGCAGCCGAGACGGGCGCCGCCGAAGATCAACGTGCGGCGTTGACTTGGGTCGTGGTCGAACTGGGACTGGTGGCGGTGCTCGCAGGCGCGCAAAAGGGACTGAGCACATGCCAGCAGCTCTTGCGCGCGCTGCTCGGACAACGGGTCAACGAGATGATTCTCGAAAAGGCGCTGACCCTCGACTTGGCCGCGTTCGAAGACTCAGAGCTCTACGACCGGATGACCCGCGCGCGTCGGGAGGCGTCCCAGCGTCCGCTCAGCCTGGTGATGCGGAGCTTCCAGATCGCCCAGCATTCGTTCTCGTTGATCGCCTACAGCGGGCTCCTGTTGCAACTATCCGTTTGGGCGCTTGCCGTGCTGGTCGTCGCAGCGATCCCCTCGTTCTTCGTGGAGACACGGTTCTCGGCGGACGCCTTTCGCTTATTCACCTGGCGTGCACCCGAAACCCGCAAGCAGAACTACCTCGAGGTCCTCCTCGCACGGGAAGACTTCGCCAAAGAGGTCAAGCTGTTCGATCTCGGGCCGGTCTTCTTGGATCGATACCGCGACATCTTTCGCGAGCTGTACGCCGAGGATCGCGCGCTCACCCTGCGTCGCGGCGCGTGGGGGTTCGTCCTCGGCCTCTTGAGCACGGTGGCCTTCTACGGAGCCTACGCATGGATCGCCCTCGAAACGGTCGCGAAGCGGATCACCCTCGGCGACATGACCATGTACTTGCTGGTGTTCAAGCAGGGACAGGCTGCATTGGCGTCGATGCTCGCGGCGATTGGCGGGATGTACGAGGACAGTCTTTATCTATCGAACCTGTACGAGTACCTCGACTATGAGTCGCCGGACGAGAGCGGCTCCGCGACCGAAGGCCCCAGGCCGGGCGATGGCATTCGGTTCGAGAATGTGAGTTTCACCTACCCCGGCGTCGAAACGCCCGCTCTCCGAGAGGTGAGTCTTCACTTGCACCCCGGACGGAAGCTTGCGCTGGTCGGCGAAAATGGTGCCGGCAAGACCACTCTGATCAAGCTCCTCACCCGGCTCTATCGCCCGACTGAAGGCCGTATCCTGCTCGATGGGCTCGAGCTGAACGACTGGGACCTCGACGTACTCCGAAGGCGGATCGGCGTGATCTTTCAAGACTTCGTGCGCTACCAGCTCACGGCGGGAGAAAACGTCGGCGTCGGGGACGTGCGAGCATTCAGCGATCCGGACCGATGGCAGACGGCAGCGGAGAAGGGTATGGCGCACGAATTCATCGAGCGCCTTCCTAAGGGCTACCAAACGCAGCTCGGTCGCTGGTTCGAGGACGGACGCGAGCTATCGCTCGGCCAATGGCAAAGGGTAGCGCTGTCACGGGCGTTCATGCGCGACGAAGCAGACATCCTCGTCCTCGACGAGCCGACCGCGTCGATGGACGCAGAAGCGGAGGCCACCGTGTTCGAACGCTTTGGCCGTCTCGCCAAGGATAAGATGGTCATCTTGATCTCTCATCGGTTCTCGACGGTGCGCATGGCAGACGAGATCGTGGTGATCGAGCGCGGCCAAGTGACCGAACGCGGTACGCACGAAACGCTGATGCAAGAAGGCCGGCAGTACGCCCGTCTCTTCACCATCCAGGCCGCGGGTTACCGCTAAGAAGCAGGCGCCGGTTCGGCTTGGGCCGCTACGAATAGAAGCTTCGGCTCTCAGCCGCCATGTTGCGGAGCAGCTTTGGGGGCTCGAAACGCTCGCCGTAACGGGAGCTCAGCTCGTCCGCATCACGAACGAAGTCCGCCACACCATAGTTATCGATGTACGTGAACGGCCCGCCTGTGAAGGCAGGGAAGCCCACGGCCATAATGACTCCGACATCACCGTCACGAACGTCGGTGATGACGCCTTGCTCCAGGCAACGAGCGGCCTCTAAGCACTGCGCGAACAGGTAACGCCGGCGCACGATGTCCACGCTCGGCTGGTCGTCGTTGGTTTCGATCCAACTGCTCATTGCCGTGCTGAGCTCGGGCCAGAGGTTCTTGCCACCCTCGTGGTAGTCGTAGAACCCGCCCGGCGTGCGAGGTGTGCCGTCCTCCTTCGGCGGAGGATGGGCGCCCCAGCGGTCGTGGTCTTCGATCAGCGAGGCGATAATCGCCTGTGCCGGGGACGGCTCCCATTTCTTACCCGCGGCTGCAGCGTCCTTCTCGGCCTGCTTGGCGACTTTGTACATCGTGCCGAGACCGACCTGATCGGAAATGCCAAGTGGCGGCATCGGCATACCCGTCGACTTCGCCGCGTTCTCGATCAACGCCGGCGTAACGCCCTCCACCAAGAGATGATTGCCTTCCGAGATGAAGGTGCCGAACACGCGGCTCGTGTAGAAGCCGGGGCTGTCGTTGACGACTATGGCGGCCTTCTTGATCTTGAGGATGTAGTCCCACGCCTTGGCGAGGGTTTCCTGCGAGGTCTCTTTGCCGACGACGATCTCGACCATCTGCATCCGCTCGACGGGCGAGAAGAAATGAAGGCCGATGAAGTTGTGCGGACGACTCGAGGCCTTGGCGAGATCGGTGATCGGAAGACCCGAGGTATTCGACGCAAAAATCGCATCGTCGCCCAGCTGCTCGTCGCTGGCCTTGATGACCTTGGACTTGATGTCGCGGTCCTCGAAGACAGCCTCCACGACGAGGTCGCAGCCCTTCAAGTCGCCATAGTCCTCGCTGGCATGAATCCGACTCAAGATCGCCTCGACGCGGTCCGGGGTCGTGCGGCCCTTCTGAAGACGGCGATCGAGGGTCTTCGCGACCTTCTCTTTGCCGCGCTCCGCGCTCGCGAGATCACGGTCGAGCAGCACGACATCGATCCCGACCTTGGCCGACACGTGCGCGATGCCCTGCCCCATTAGGCCTGCACCGAGGATGCCGACTTTCTTCGCGTCGAACCGTGACACGTCCTTCGGTCGTCGGGCGCCCTTCTGACACTCCTGGAGGCTGAAGAATAGCGTCCGCAACATGGCGCGCGCGGTCGGGTCCTGCAGCACGCGAATGAACTGACGGGTCTCCACCTTGCCGGCGCGATCCATCGGCAGCCCTAGGCCGTTGTACACCGATTGCAAGATCGCCTGCTGCGAAGGCATGTTTCCGTACGTGTTCGCATGGGCCATCGCGTTCGAGCCCATCATCGTCTGAGCGAACGTGACCGCATCGGCGCCGCCGCCCGGCACTTTGTAGCGCTTCTCGTCCCAGCGCTGCGTCGCGTTGCCATCCTCGTTGATCCATTTCTTGGCGGCCGGAATCAAATCCTGCAGCGCGACGAGCTCGTCGACCAAACCCTTTTCGAGCGCCTTGTCGGGAGCGAGCTGCTTCCCCTGCATGATCAGGCCAAGCGCGCCCTGCACGCCGATCAACCGCGGCAACCTTTGTGTGCCCCCGGCAGCCGGCATCAAACCCAGGCCCGCCTCTGGCAACCCAACCTGGGCGTGCCGCTGATTGACGAGGATGCGCCGATGGCATGCGAGCGCGATTTCGTAACCGCCGCCGAGCGTCACCCCGTTGAGCGCCGCCACGACCGGCTTGCCGCAGGTCTCCATCCGTCGAAGTTGATCCAGCACTGCGCTCGTGCGCTTCAAGAGATCGGCCGCATCGATCGGCCCGGAGCCGAGCGCTTCGATTTGATGGAGATCGCCGCCCGCAACGAACACGCCCTGTTTACCCGATGTCAAGATGATGCCCTTTACAGCATCGTCAGCCACGGCCTTTTCGACGCCAGCGCTGAGCTCGGCGAGGGCATCCCCACTGAGCACATTCATCGGACGGTCCTTGTCGTCCCACGTGAGGATCGCAGCGCCGTCTTCTACTCGATAGTCGATGATCGCCATTGCCTTAAACCCGCTCGATGATGGTTGAAGTGCCCATGCCGGCGCCAACGCACAAGGTGATCAGCGCGGTGTTGAGGTCCCTTCGCTCGAGCTCGTCGAGGACGGTCCCAAGGAGCATGGCGCCGGTCGCTCCAAGCGGGTGCCCAAAGGCGATCGCGCCGCCGTTGACGTTCGTGACGGAGTGGTCGACGCCCATCTCTTCCATGAAGAGCAGGCACACGGCCGAGAACGCCTCGTTGATCTCCCAAAGGTCGATGTCCGAGGTTTGCATCCCGGCTTTCGCTAGTGCTTTACGCGAGGCCGGCATCGGACCTGTGAGCATGATGCACGGCTCACTTCCGACGGTAGCGGATTTCACGATCCGGGCCCGTGGTTTGAGCCCGAGTCGCTCGCCGGCTTCCTTGTTGCCGACTAACACCGCGGCGGCGCCGTCGACGATTCCCGATGAGTTGCCCGCGTGATGCACGTGATCAATTCGCTCGACTTCCGGGTATTTCTGAATAGCGACGGCATCGAAGCCGAAGTTTCGACCCATCATCTCGAAGCTCGGTTTGAGCTGCCCGAGGTCTTCAAGCGTCGTACCGGGGCGCATGTGCTCATCGCGGTCGAGCATCATCACGCCGATGCTGTCCTTCACGGCCACGATCGACTTGTCGAAGTAGCCGCCTTCCCACGCGGCCGCCGCTCGACGTTGGCTCTCGACCCCAAATGAGTCGACATCTTCGCGGCTGTACCCCTGCTTGGTCGCGATCAGATCCGCGCCGATTCCTTGAGGCACGAACGACGTGCCCCATGCGAGCTCCGGGTCCGTCGCCCACGCGCCTCCCGAAGCGCCCATTGAAACGCGGCTCATGCTCTCGAGCCCGCCACCGACGATCAGGTCTACATCGCCCGCCTTCACCTTCGCCGCCGCGATGTTCACCGCCTCGAGGCCCGACGAACAAAAGCGGTTGAGCTGAACGCCGGGAACGCTCTCGTCGTATCCCGAGATCATCGCCGCCATGCGGCCAACGTTAGCGCCTTGCTCCCCGACGGGCTCCACGCAGCCCAAGATCACGTCTTCGATCTCTTTGCTGTCGAAGTCGCCACGTTCCGGCAGCGCCTGGAGCACGGTCTTGGCCATGCGGAGCGGCGGTGCATCGGCGAGGGCGCCGTCTTTCTTTCGTCCCTTGCCGCGCGGGGTACGCACCGCATCGTAGATGAAGCAATCCGTCATCGAGTGTCCTTTCGGGCGTTCCGAGTGCAAGGCTTCGGACGCCCAGGCCCGGCCGGGCAGACCAAACTGAAACGTGTTCTAGTTTGAGCCGGCCCTGAACGCAAACAGGCTGGAATTCAGTGACCCACAGACCAGAAAAAGTCCGCCGAACGCTCTTCAGGAGGCCGCTTGAGCTCAGCCTTGAGCTCCTTGTCTGTCACGGGCAGCACCACGGCATACGGGGCGGCCCCCCGCTTGGCCGCCCTGTCGGGAATCCCCAAACCGCGCTTCACATGCACCCGGCCAGCAAACACGATCATCTTGGCGGGACCGTCTGCCCGGTCGAGGGTCTCGGCGACCCGCGCACCCATCGTCTCGTCCCACACGACCTGCGCCTCGTAGTACTGGTCCACTGCGTGTCCCACAGCGTGATCGTCCTCGTCAAACTCCGAGTCGAACAGCGCGCGGTGCTGCTCGTTGGCGAGGTCGAGCTCCGGCAACGCCGAAGCCTGCTCCGGAGATAGCGAATCGAGGCCGTCCTTTGCAACAGCATAGGCCAACTCGCGTGAGGCGTTGAGCGCAACGACTTCGATCCCGCGGTTGCGCGCGTATTCCAGGATCGGCCGAAGCATGCTGAAGTCGAAGCCCCAACGATCATCGTACTCGGTTTCTCGGCGCAGCACGGTCTCGTCGATGAGCCCGCCACTCCATTTCGTCAGTGGCTCCTGGAACGGAATCTGAAACATCTCCATTCCGATCGCGAGGGAGACCTCGTCCCTATACAGCTGCCGAAGGATGGCATATTGTGCCCCGTGGTCGCCGGCTTGGTCGTGACGCTCGCCCACGTATACGACCTTTTTCGTGCGGAGCACTGCGAGGAACGCCTCCGCCTCGATCGACTTCCCGGTCACAGCGTCAACTAGGGAAATCGGCGCCGCTTGGCTGCGGACGATCGACTCTGCGGTCTGAGGGTCAGGCCTGGCCGCTCCCGCGCAGCCAACGCATACCATCAACAGAAGTGGAGCAAGCCTCATGACTCAGGAGGAAGAAACAGAGCCTTCCGATAGTACTTCAGCTCTTCGATCGACTCCATCAGATCGTCCATCGCGCGGTGGCTGCCTTTCTTCGTCGGGCGGCCAGCGTACAGCTTCGGGTACCAACGCCGCGCGAGCTCTTTGATCGTCGAGACATCGACGTTGCGGTAGTGGAGCCAGTCTTCCACATCGGGAAGGTATCCAGCGACGAAGCGTCGATCCTGATGAATCGAGTTGCCGGCGAGCGGGGCCTTCTTCTTCTTGGTGTGCTCCGCGAGAAACTCGAGGAGCGCCGTAGACGCTTGCGACTCATCGATGGTCGACTCGCGCGCGCGCTTCGTGAGCCCCGACTGTCCGTGATGGGTCGTATTCCACTCGTCCATCGCTTCGAGCACTGCATCGGGCTGATGCAGAACCAAGTTGGGCCCCTCGGCGACGACATTGAGCTCGCCATCGGTAACCAGAACCGCGACCTCCAAGATGCGATCGGTCTCGGGTTCGAGCCCCGACATTTCCATATCCATCCAAACGATAGCCGACATGTCCTACGACTCATTCTTAGCACGAGCTTGGCCGCAACGCTTTTGTGAAAGCGGTCGGGCGTTGAACTCGCCCGGAACTCGCGTATAGACTGGCGTCCCAACGACGACTGCCCTAGGAACCGCCGGTGCAAACAAGCGAGCACAAGCTAAGCCAGCTCCGCCAACTCGAAGCGGAGAGTATTCAGATCATCCGCGAGGCCGCGGCTGAGTTCGACAATCCCGTCATGATGTACTCCGTCGGGAAAGACTCCTCGGTCATGCTTCGTTTGGCCGAAAAGGCGTTCTCGCCCGGGCCCCTGCCCTTTCCGCTGCTGCACGTCGATACGACCTGGAAGTTCCAGGACATGTATCGCTACCGCGATAAGGTCGAGGCGAAGCTCAGGGGTGAGCTGATCAAGTACACCAACCCGGAGGGCGTTGCGATGGGGATGAACCCATTCGACTTCGGCAGCAAGAAGTACACCGACGTCATGAAGACGGATGGTCTGAAGCAGGCGCTCAACAAGTACGAGTTCGACTGCGCGTTTGGCGGCGCGCGCCGCGATGAAGAGAAGTCGCGCTCCAAGGAGCGCATCTTTTCGTTCCGCGACTGCCATCACCAGTGGGACCCGAAAAATCAACGTCCCGAACTCTGGAACGTCTACAACGCGAAAATCAAGAAGGGGGAGAACGTCCGCGTCTTCCCATTGAGCAATTGGACGGAACTCGACGTTTGGCTTTACGTCTGGCTCGAGGGCATTCCGGTCGTGCCGCTCTACTTCGCGAAAGAACGGCCGGTGGTCGAACGCTCCGGCACGTGGATCCTCGTCGATGACGATCGCATGCGGCTCGAGCCGGGCGAGAAGCCCCAAATGAAGAAGGTACGCTTCCGGACGCTCGGCTGCTACCCCCTGAGCGGCGCCGTCGAATCCGAGGCAGACACGGTCCCCAAAGTCATACAGGAAATGCTCCTGAACCGCTTCTCCGAAAGGCAGGGGCGCCTCATCGACTTCGATGAAGAAGGGTCGATGGAAGTCAAAAAGCGCGAGGGCTACTTCTAGGCCCACCGCGGGGCTCTTCCAGGGAACGCCATGACGGACGAAAAAGATCTGATTCGCGAGGACATCGAGGCTTATCTCGCGAAGTACCGAAAGAAAGAGCTACTCCGATTCGTGTCGGTCGGTTCGGTCGACGACGGCAAATCCACGCTGATCGGGCGCATCCTCTACGACACGGGCATGGTGTTCGAGGACCAAATGGCCGCTGTTCGCGCGGCTTCGCAAAGTGAAGAACCGGACCTGGCGCTCCTGACCGACGGCCTCAAGGCCGAGCGCGAGCAGGGCATCACCATCGACGTCGCGTACCGCTACTTCTCGACCGACAAGCGGAAGTTCATCATCGCCGACACGCCGGGCCACATTCAGTACACGCGTAACATGGTCACGGGCGCATCGACCGCCGACGTGGCGTTGATCTTGATCGACGCGCGGCACGGGGTTCTTCAGCAGTCGCGGCGTCATGCGTACATCGCGTCGTTGCTCGGCATTCCGCATCTCGCCGTGTGCGTGAACAAGATGGACCTCGAGGACTACTCGCAAAAGGTCTACGAGGAGATCAGCGCCGACTTCATGGAGTTCGGCAAGACGCTCCGCTTCAAGGACATCCAGTTCTTCCCGGTCAGTGCGCTCGTCGGCGACAACGTCGTAAGCGACAGCGGGAACACGCCTTGGTACGACGGGCCCAGCGTGCTCGGGTACCTCGAGACTGTTCCCGTCTTCGCAGACCGGAACTTCGACGATTTTCGCTACCCGGTGCAGTACGTGATCCGGCCCGACCTCGACTATCGCGGATTTGCGGCGGAGGTCGCCTCGGGCGTGATCGCCAAAGGCGACGACATCATAGCCCTCCCCTCGGGCAAGTCATCCAAGATCAAAGCGATCGACACCTACGATGGTGAGATCGACGAGGCGGCGGCGGGCCAGTCGGTGACGATTCGGCTTGAAGACGAGATCGACATCAGCCGCGGCGACATGATCGTCAAGCCCGACAATCTCCCCCGGGTCACGCGGCGCTTCGATGCGCACATCGTCTGGATGCACGAGAAGCCGCTTGACACCGAAAAGGCGTACCTGGTCAAACACACCACCCAAACGGTTCGCGCCCAGATCGACAAGATCCACTTCGAAGTCGACATGGATACCCTCGAAGAGAAGCACGCCGATGACATCCGGCTCACCGACATCGCCAAGGTGCGGCTCAGCTGCCACCGCGCGCTTTACGTCGACGACTACCAGCACAATCGCGAGACCGGTGCTTTCATCGTCATCGACACGCTGACCAACAACACGGTCGCTGCCGGCATGATTGCGCTCGAAGGCGCCGATCAGAACATCGCCGACGTCATGAAGGAGCTGCGCGCCGAGTCCGCGATGGAACCCAAGACGTTCGTCAGCCCGAACGAGCGCATGGAGCGGTTTGGCCAGCGCGGTGCAACGGTTTGGCTCACCGGCCTTCAAGGCTCCGGCCGCTGGACCCTCGCCTACGCGCTCGAGCGGAAGCTTTTCGACGAGGGCCGCACCGCCACCGTGGTAAACCCCGTCGGCGAAGACCTCCGCTCGATGATCTCAGCCGCCAAGGCCGTGACCGACGCGGGTCTGATCAACATCTGCGCGTTCCCGAGCCCCACTCGCACCGACCGCGATAAGCTCAAGGAGCGCATCGGCGGAGGCCGCGTCATCCAGGTCTACGTCAACACCGACGAGGCGCTCTGCCGCGAACGCCGGCCCGACGCCGACTTCTCGAACTTCGAACCCCCGGAAAACCCAGACATCACCGTCGCCCTCGACACAATGCGCATCGACAAAGCCGTCGAACTCATCCTCGCAGCCCTCAAAGAGCGCGGACAGTTTGACGCCTAGCCGCTCGCGAGCCGCAAATCTCCAACCTGCGCGCCGCCACCGCTGACAGGGGACACGCTACCTCCCCAAAAACCCGGTTTTTTCGGTTACTTATGAGGTACACCGCGAAACCGTAGCTCGCTTTGGGCTTTCGCGGTGTGGTCCTCAACTCACGGAAATCATGCGTGTATTGGACGCACAGCGTGTCCCCTTAGATCTTAGATTTCGTCGAGGGGCATTTCGCATTCATCCCGAAACCGACAGTCGGCGCACTCGGCACCGCGCCAGATTCGGTCGTAACGTTCCTGAACCTGGTCGATCGTTTGCTCGTCTGAGGTGAGGATGCCCATTTCGAAATTGCGGCGCCCGTCGCCTTTCGCCCCGAGGCCGGCTCCGGTCCAGTTGGCGCTTCCCAGGTAGACCAAACGGGCGTCCACCACGACGGTCTTCAGGTGTACGCGCGGGCACACGCGCATTTCGATCCCGCCGGCGACGAGATCGGGCTGCGCATCAAAGCTTCGACGAAATGCACGCGACGGCGCAGAGGCGTGCAGGATTCGAAGCTCAACCCCGCGCTGCGCAAGCTCCGCAAACATCTCGAGAACCGACCGATAGTTGGATCGACGCCCTCGGCGCCGGCCGGGAACCACGCGTGGATCCTCGACCATAACGTCCTTCAGAGTGGCCGTCGCGATCCAGACGCTTCGCTCCGCCGCAAGCACCGCCTGCATGACTTCCTCGTAATGCTCCCGATCGGAGAGGAGGCGTAGAGGAATCGAGCGGGCCATTTGTGGGAGAATACGTGAACCGACTCGCATGCCTGAGAAACCCGCACGGGGCGTCGCTGCCGCTGCTCAGCCCGTCTCCCGGTACTGCTCCTCTTCCGGATTCTCGTCCGCGTCCAAGAAAGCCAAATCTTTCTGACTGAAGACGCGCTCCATAACACGGCGGATCGGGACGAGGAGTCCAATGCAAAGTGGAAATAGGACGCCGTAGGGCGACTCTTTCACGAACCAGAGCGCCGACAAACACACCACCTGGATCAACGTGAAGCTGTGAAGGACGGTGCGGGAAACGCGTCGGATGTAGTGCGGGGGAGGGTACAGCGTTGGGTCGGTGACCCACAGCTTGAGGCGCTCGACGAACTGATTGCCTCGGAGCGACGCGATACCCATGAACAAGAACAAGCCGAACACCACGGACATGGGAATCTCTCGAAGCGCTCCTAGAAAAAGCAGCGAGCCACCGATCAACAGATGAACCACGAGGGGCGTGAGGCGGTTCTCCGTCACCGAGATGATGTGCTCACCCCGGGCATGGTGCCGAACCGTCGCCAAACTTCGAACGTGGTTCAACGATCGCACGGTCGCGGCGACGACCCAAGGCACACCGATCGCCGCGCAAAGGGCAACGAGCACCGCGAGCACCGCCATGTCTAGGTTGTAGCCGGCGCCCTTCTTCAGTCGGTGTTGCGGGCTGTTGACGAGGCGGACCGTGATGTTCTGATCCAAGAAGAGCAGCACCGTAGCGAGGCCCGCGACCGGAATCGACGCGACCCAGAACCACGTCGGTGCGTCCATGGGGTTGACCAACCAGGGCCGTCCGCTCGTTGTGGCGAACTCGTGTGGAACGGCGAGGTGCTCGACCTCGAGGGGTCGCATGGCCCACGCCGCAGCCGTCATCGCGAAGATCGCGATGGCAGGCCCAAAGTCGGCCAGAAACTCCCGGACCGTCTTGGTGAGCAGCGGTTTCTGCCTAACACGCGAGAGCTGCAGTGCGATCATGTACGTCCCGAGTGCCAGGATGAGTGCGAGCAACTCGCCGTTCGTCGGCACCTCTGCCCCGAAGATGCCGCCAAAGATATCGCGGAAGGCTTCCGTGATGAAGATCAGCGCGATCAGCGCACCGAAGATCTCGTCGGTGAAGCGCGTGAAGAATCGGATGAAACGGCTCGCGTTGGTCAGGGCCAACACCATCAGGAGCAACGCCGTCCACATGCCGATCCAAAACAAACCGGGAAGGAACGGCACAGCGACCTGCTTACAAAAGACGTAGAGGAGCGCCAAGAAGATCGTGACGGGCCCCGTGCTACCGAGCAGCGTTAGAGGCTGCCCAGAGAAGAGCGCGTACACCACGCCTCCGATCGCGGTCGCGAGAATAGCTTCGACCGTGCCGATCTCTCCGTCTGTGAGAAACGCCAGAAGAGCGCCAAAAGCAATGGACGGCGCCAGACACGCGAAGAACAAGAACAGGACCGTCGCGAGACCCTTGCGATTGAACCCATCGATGAGATCGCTCGCATAGAAGGGCCACTTTCGTCGAACGTCCGCGACTAGCCCCGAAGCGAACCCCGTTTCGGATGGCGGAATGCTCAGATACGTCGGCACGAGCGAGGGTCTTCGCTCATCAGGCGGAGCTTCGACGTACTCCAAGTAGAGCTGGTACGTCGCGAGCACTTGCATCGGGTCATTGGCGCCGAGGATCGACGCGCTGAACCGTTCGTCGTGCAACATCCATCCAAAAGGCTCGAGGTCCTCGTTGGGAGGAGTCGAAGCGCCGTACGGCGCGACGATCAGCCAGACGTAGTGAACGTTCTCATGGTCACTCGCGCGAACCCCTTCGGGAACGCGGATCAGCGCACAACCGAAGGAATCTCCGTTCTGGGCTTCGTAGCGCACACGCAGAACGCCCACACCGCTGCCAAGGTCCTGAAGCTCTCCCTCGCCCCGCTCATCGAGTGTGTCGTGGACCGCTTGGCGCTGACGGTCACTCAGCTTGCGACACCGGACGAGCTCATCCACGGCCTGCCGGACCAGACCCTGAAGATCGCTGGCAGCCAGGTCGAGTAAGATCTCGCTGTCGTGAAGACGCTTCTGCAAGTCCACCCCAATCAGAGTAGAGCAGGGTCCCCGATCTCGGCGCCAATGGGAAGGGTGAAGTGCGCTGCTCGGGGCCTAGCGGAGGAAAACTAGGCGTCGATGCAGCGGCGGACGACCTGCATCAGCGTTTGCGTCCCCCAGGCCAACCCGTCGACGGGGATTCGCTCGTTGTGCCCGTGGAACATGTCGGCAAAGCGCAGCGTGGGCGGCAGCTTCACGGGAGCAAAGCCATACCACTTGGCCCCGATCGACGTGAACGCCTTCGCATCGGTGAACCCCTGCAAGATAAACGGCACCATCGGTGCGTCGGGCGCGCGCTCGGCCATGACGTCGTGGATGAGCGAGTACAGCGACGACTCTTTCGGCTCGGTGACGACCGGCGGCAGCGAATGCATCACCTCGAGCTCGATGCCTGGACCCAATACGTCACGGAGCTCTCGCATGAAGTCATCCTTGGTCTGACCTGGAAGGATGCGGCCGTCGATCTCGGCCTCGGCGAAGCCGGGGATGACGTTGGTCTTGTTGCCAGCGCGGAGCACGGTAGGCGACGCGGTATTGCCGAGCAGCGCGCGAAAGGCACGCCTGACCGACGGGTCGGGCAAAAGGTTGAGCATCGCAGGCCCGAGCGTCGGGCTGCCCAGCATCTTGATCAGCGGCCGCATGGGCGCGGGCAGATGCGACGCCAGTGCGCCGACGAAGCCTTCGACGGGCTCTGAGGAATGGCGTGGCAAGCCCTGCTTCCCCAATCGCGCAATCGCCTGGCTCAACTGAATTACCGCGGAGTCTTCGCGCGGCATCGAGCCGTGACCTGGTTCCCCCGTCGCGCGGGCGCGCACCCAACACACGCCCTTCTCCGCAACCTGCACCGTGAAGAAGCTCTTACCGGCGACTTGGATGTTGAAGCCTCCGCCCTCCCCGATCGCAAACTCGCTGCGCACGAGGTCGGTGTGGTTCTCGCAAAGCCAGAGCGAGCCGTGACGGCAGCCAGCTTCCTCATCGGCCACCCCGGCAAAGATGAGATCGCGCTTGGGCTTCACCCGTTCACGCGCCAGCCGCGTGATGATCGCGACCGACATCGCGGCCATGTTCTTCATGTCGATCGCGCCGCGGCCCCACAAGCAACCATCATGCACCTCGCCGCAAAACGGCGGATGGTCCCAGGCCGACGGGTCTGCCTCGACGACGTCGAGGTGCGCGGTGAGAAGAAGTGGCGGCTCTTCCCCGGTCCCACGCAGCCGCGCGACCACGTTGCCCCGCCCCGGCGCGCTCTCCAACACCAGCGGCTCCAAGCCGGCGTCGCTCAGCTCTCCGGCAAGCAACTCCGCGGCCGGCAATTCGTTGCCGGGCGGATTGGTCGTGTCGATGCGAAGCAGTTGTTGGCAGAGCCGAAACGCGTCCTCCGCCAGCTCCGGGTCACCCTCGGTCATGGCTTGTTACCTGTGTTTAGTCGATGGTCCGGGCGACGCAACTTGATCGAGCCTCCACATTGCATCAGGGTCATCGACTAGATGAGCCTGTTTGAACAGCTTGGCGGGGAGCCAAAGTTGCGAGCGATCGTGGACGATTTCGTCGACCGTTGCTTCGACGACATGATGATCGGT
>CAXMRM010000040.1:0-3504 GCA_964196015.1 uncultured Myxococcota bacterium | reverse complement strand
CTGGGGCCAATCTCTCGATTACGCGAACCGGCTCACCAGCATCAACCAGGAGCAAGCCCATCGCGACGAGGACGGTCGTCTACGTTACGTGATCGCTCACCGAGATCCGGGCGTTCCGAATTGGCTCGACACTACGGAGCTTGCCTCCGGCTACATCACGCTTCGCACCACCTTCCCCCAGTCGCCGCCAGCGGGCCGTCAGCCGACCGTGTCTTGCAAGCTGGTGCCGTTTGGCGAAATCGCACGTGAGCTGCCCGATACCACCCCAAGCGTAACCGAGCCAGAGCGCCGCGCGCAGATCGCCGCACGCCAACGGCACGTCACTCGGCGTTATCGCCAGTACTGAGCGCGAGCGTCACCGGCACGCCTTGCCGAAGCGTCTGTAGTACGACGCAGCAGTGCTCCGCGGCCGCCAACAACTTGGCTTTCATTCGCGGCGGAGTGCTTGGATCCAACTCGAGTTGCACGCTCACGCCCATGTGTTGAAACGGTACCGGGGCCTCCTTCGACACGCATAGCGTACCGCGCACATCGACATCGCCGGCGACCGATACCTCGAGCGACCGAATGTCAACGTGGAGTTGGCCCGCGATCTGCCGAATCGTCGAATCGGTGCATGCCGCCAGCGCAGCACACAATATGTCACCCGGGTTCGGAAAATCGTGCGAGCCACCGAGGGCGCGGTGTACACCGACGGAGGTCTCGACGCCGTACCCAAGTCCGATTTCGACCTCACTGTGCAGTGGATCGTTCGGTGCGTAGCGCGTCTGCGCGGTACGCGCCCCGTCTCGGATCATCGCGCATCCAGGGTGCTTGCGATAGGTCCGGATGAGCCCAGCCCGTCGTTGATTCATGAGCTCCCCAGGGCTTGATGCTTCGATGGCGGTTGCAGATGTCATGACTTGCCTTTCTCGGTGGCATTTTTGCGTAAGTGCACTTTGCGTGGTTCTGGCGGATCACGGCTCCAGCCAAGAGGCGCCAGAACCGAAAAGGCGCCCGCTAGCTTGCGCATAGCGACTGCTTTGAAGCGGATTCACGCAAGCGCACAGCGCGCGGGCGTTGTTCGAAACCCGCATGACGGCTAAGATTCCGGCTTGCCAAGTATTCGTTTTTGCCAGGCCACCGACGGAGAACGCCTCGCCTACGCCATCGATGGCGAGGGACCGGCGATCGTGTTTCCGGCATGGTGGATCAGTCACGTCGAGAAGGACTGGGAACATGAGCGGTTTCGCGAATTCTTCAGCGCATTGGCGCAACACCACCTCGTGGTTCGCTACGATCGAGTCGGTGTAGGGCTCAGCGACCGAACACGCGACAAAGACAAGATCACGGTCGAGCGTGAGGTCACCGATTTGGCGCGTCTCGTCGACCACTTGGGGCTCGACGAGGTCACGTTGTTCGCCGTGTCGTGCGGTGGACCCACGGCAGTCACGTATGCGGTTCAGCACCCGAGGAGGGTTCGGAACATCATTCTGCACGGCTCGTATCTTCGGGGCTGCACCATCGTCAAACCGGAGATGCAAGCAGCCATGCTGGGCCTCGTTCGAGCAAGCTGGGGACTTGGCTCGAAGACGCTCGCCTCGATCTTCACCCCAGACCTGTCACCCGACGAGATTCGTCGCACGAGCAGCATGCAACGTGGCGCGGCCGACAGCGAGACCGCCGCGCAGCTGCTATCGCTCACCTACGCAGCCGACGTCGCATCGATCGCATCTCAAATTCGCGTGCCATGCCTCGTACTGCACCGGCACAACGACGGCGTCGTTCCGTTCGACTCCGGGCGCGAGCTCGCCGCGAACCTCCCGGGCGCGTCTTTCAGGCCGCTCGAGGGCACGGCCCATCCACCCTGGGAAGGCGACACTGGTCCGGCATTGGACGCGATCTTTGGCTTCCTCGGCACGGGCGAAAGAGCTCAAACCGCGGCGCAAGCCAATGACTCCGCGCGGAACGCCCTTCTTCGCCAAGGCGACGTATGGACGCTGACATTTGACACCGTTCATGCGCACCTCAAGCACAGTAAGGGGCTCGCCGACCTTGCGGCCCTCCTAACGGCCCCGGGACGAGAAATCGCGGCGGCGGCGCTCATGCAGGGAATCGAACAACCAACCCCCCCCAGCGGTAGCGACGAGGTGCTGGACGAACGTGCGCGGAACGAGTACCGCGCGCGCTTGCAGGCCATCGAGGAAAGCCTCGAGGAGGCGAAGTCGTTCAACGACCTCGGCCGAATCCAGCGTCTCGAACAGGAGCACGATGCGATCTTGGCCGAGCTTCGCGCGGCGACCGGGCTTGGTGGCCGAAGTCGCAAGCTCAAGGATCCAGGCGAACGCGCACGCAAAGCGGTGACTGCACGAATCCGCGAGAGTATCCAGCGCATCGCCGAGGCCCACCCGGCTGCCGGCGAGCACTTCGCCAAGGCGGTCCGTACGGGCTCATTCTGCTGCTACGAGCCGAAAACGGCTGTCGATTGGCGGCTTTGACTCCGCTAGGGTTGGTCTAGCGGGCTGCGTTGTATCCACAGCTATATCCACCTGACCAACAACAAAGTCATGATGCGCTTTCGAGCTTTCATGGCTAGCTTTCTTGTTTTGGTGGCGCTGTGGCTGACGATGTTTATCGGATTGATTTCCGCCGGCTAAATAGAGATCCGACCCAGGAAGGAAAGCGTTTGTAGCGGCTATCGGCGCGGAACTCATCCCTGTGATCCATGTGCTACAACTGTCGCGGCTTCACGGAGCACGATTGCACGTCATGAACCTCTTGATCAGAAGGACGTCGGCATGACCCAACACGACGCATCGTGTCGACATGGCTTCAGCCGCCGGGCCTTCCTCAAAGGCAGCGGCGGCCTGGTGTTGACGCTCTCCCTCAGCAATCTTTCGCTGCGTGCTCCGGCGGCGCATGCGCGCAAGGGATGGTCGGCACAGAGCTACGAAGGCTGGGAGGAACTCTACCGCGAACAGTGGCGCTGGGACAGCGTCGCCAAGAGCACGCATTACGTCAACTGTGCGTTCCAGCGTGGCTGCGCCTGGAACGTCTACGTGAAGGACGGCATCGTGTGGCGTGAAGAGCAAGTCGGCGACTACCCGCAGACCAACTCCGAGGTCCCCGACTACAATCCGCGCGGTTGCCAGAAGGGCGCCTGCTACTCCGAACGTATGTACGACGCCTCGCGCGTGCTTTACCCGCTCAAACGAGTGGGAGCGCGCGGCGAGGGGAAGTGGAAACGGGTTAGCTGGGAGCAGGCGCTGCGCGAGGTTGCCGACGCGACCATCGACGCCATGGAGGAGGATGGACCAGGGTCCATCTACTGGGACATGGGCACGGCCGTCACCAACGGCTGCCACGGGCTAGGGCTAACCCGACCGGTCGGCGTGTTGGACACACCAATGCTCGAGGCCAATACCGAGATCGGTGATCACTACCCTGGCGCGACGACTACGACGGGGAAGATCTGCTACCAGGGATCCTACGATGACCTCTTCTACTCCGACCTCATCCTGATTT
>CAXMRM010000039.1:0-5570 GCA_964196015.1 uncultured Myxococcota bacterium | reverse complement strand
CAACTCAGCGGAATTGCGGATTTATGCTACATACGCGCAACCCCAAGCTAGGCAGGGGCGTGAGGAGCCGCAATGGTGGACAAAGTGGACAAAATCTGGCTCGATGGGAAGCTCATTCCCTGGGAGCAAGCGAACGTCCACGTATTGACCCACACGCTTCACTACGGGCTGGGCGTCTTCGAGGGCATTCGCTGTTACAAGCTGAAAGACGGGCGAAGCGCGATCTTTCGCCTGCAAGAGCACGTTCGACGGCTGTTCGATTCTGCACACATTTGCATGCTCCCGATGCCGCACAGCCCAGAGGAGATCGCCGAGGCGTGCCTGGAGACGGTTCGGGCCAATGGCCTCGATGAGTGTTACCTGCGGCCGATCGCCTTCATGGGCGATGGAGAGATGGGGCTCGGCGCCAAAACGAATCCAACCCGCGTGGCGGTCATCGCATGGCGCTGGGGCGCATACCTCGGTGAAGAGGGCCTTCGGCGGGGCATTCGCGCCAAGGTGAGCTCGTTTCAGCGCGCAGGCGTCAACACGTTGATGTCGAAGGGCAAGATCAACGGCCACTACGTCAACTCGATCCTCGCGAAGCGCGAGGTGCAGATGATCGGCTACGACGAAGCGATCATGCTCGACACCCAGGGCTATGTCTCCGAGGCTTCCGGGGAGAACATCTTCGTGGTCCGCGACGGCGAGATCGCGACGCCACCGATGGGCGTGTCGATCTTGGGCGGTATCACCCGCAACTCGGTCATACGCGTCATGCAGGACCTAGGGCTCCCCGTCCACGAGCGACTGATCTCACGCGACGAGCTGTACATCGCCGACGAGGTCTTCATGGTGGGCACCGCCGCCGAAGTGACGCCCGTGCGCGAGCTAGACGACCGAGCGATCGGCACGGGTTCGCGCGGGCCGCTTACCGAGAAGGTGCAGGACGCGTACTTCGATGCGGTGCGCGGAGTGAGGGTGCCCGACGACAGCTGGCTTGCGATCGTCTGATCACTGGCACTGCGCCTAGTCTTCAACCACATTCTTATGAATGATGATCCGCCGGCAATGCGGACACTGATGCAGTTCCTGCGCGCGCTGTAGCTCGATCGTCAGCTGCGGCGGCAAGGCCATGCGGCAGCCCATGCAGGTGCCATCCCTGATGATGATGACGACGTTGGCGATGCCCGTCTTGAGACGTTCGTAGCGCTTAATGATAGGCTGTGGGACCTTGGCCGCGAGGATGTCGCGACCGTTGAGCAGCTCGCCACGTTGCTCTTCGAGCTCGGCGATGCGGGTCTCGGAGGCTTCTTCCTTCGACCCCAGAACGCCCTTGGCCTCTTCGAAGTCCTTTTCGCGCTCAGCCAGGGAGGCCGTCTTCGCTTCGATCGCCTGACCGATTCGGCCGAGCTCGTCTTCACGCTCTTTGATGGCGCGGCGATTGGCGTCGATCTCTCGCTCGCCGGCATCGGCTTCGCGGATGTTGGTTGCTTGCGCGATCTTTTTGCGAGCCCGCTGCAGCCCTTCGTTCCGCTCCTTGAGCTCGCCGCCTTGTTGCACCTTGAGCTGCTCGGCTTCCTCGAGCTGCTGGCGCTCTTGGGCCAGCATGGTCTCCAGCGTCTGCACATTGTCCCGTAGCTCTGCCAAGCTCTGCGGGATCTGTTTGAGCTCGGCCTCGATGTCACGCGCCGAGTCATCCATCTCAGCAAGTTTAGCCAGCGCTACAAGCTCTTCGCGCAACGATCGCCTCCGTGGTCAGCCAAAGCTGGCGGACCTGTAGCGTGCCTTTCCGGTTGGCGCAAGAGACCGCGGCCCCGTGGCCCCGTAAAGTCGGCGCATGCGCGCCGACCACGGGGCTCGAGCGAAACCGCAGCGCGGTTTCGCTCGGTAGGCCCACCTGGACTCGAACCAGGAACAACCCGGTTATGAGCCGGGGGCTCTAACCAATTGAGCTATGGGCCCTTGGGGGCACTTCTAGCGTGATCAGGCGTTAAGCGCGAACGAAACGCGACAACCACGGATCGGAGGACGTTCTGCAACACCGAGGCCCGGGGTGGGTGCTAACTTCGAGGTTCGGACGATCAGCGTTCGCGGCCGAAGGCTGACGGCCAGCCCGGGCCTCTTAGTTGTCCGTAAAGGAACGCAGTTGCTTGGAGCGGCTTGGGTGCCTGAGCTTCCGGAGGGCTTTCGCTTCGATCTGCCGGATGCGCTCGCGCGTGACCTCGAAGTCCTGGCCGACTTCCTCGAGGGTATGATCGCTCTTTTCGCCTATGCCGAAGCGCATACGGAGGACCTTTTCCTCTCGCGGGGTCAGCGTTTTGAGGACGCGGCGGGTTTGGTCTTCGAGGTTGCCGTCGATGACGGCTTCCACGGGGGAGACCGCGTTCTTGTCCTCGATGAAGTCGCCGAGATGGCTGTCTTCCTCCTCGCCGATCGGAGTCTCGAGGCTGATCGGCTCCTTGGCGATCTTCAGGACCTTGCGGACCTTCTCGAGCGGCATCTCCATGCGCTCGGCAATCTCCTCCGGATCGGGCTCACGGCCGAGTTCCTGCACCAAGTAGCGCGAGGTGCGGATCAGCTTGTTGATCGTTTCGATCATGTGGACAGGAATTCGGATCGTGCGGGCCTGGTCAGCGATCGCCCGGGTGATGGCCTGACGGATCCACCACGTGGCGTAGGTCGAGAACTTGTAGCCGCGCCGGTACTCGAACTTATCGACGGCCTTCATCAGACCGATGTTGCCTTCCTGAATCAGGTCGAGGAACTGCAAGCCACGGTTCGTGTACTTCTTGGCAATCGACACGACGAGGCGAAGGTTCGCTTCGACGAGTTCGGCCTTGGCGCGCTCGGACTGCCGCTCGCCTCCTGCCAGGGCCCGGTAGGTATCTCGTAACTGCTCGACCGGATGCCCCATGTCGTCTTCGAGATCGACAATCGCCTTCTGCGCGTCGCGGATGTGTTCCTCTGAAAGAAGGATCTGCTCTTCGGAGCCGTACTTCCGCTGAACTCTCTTCTCGACGGCCTTGCTCTCTTGCATGTCATGAAGCACGCGCTTCATGTCTTTGTACTTGAGGCCACCAACGCGCGCCTCGGCTTCGTGCACGTCGCGCTCCGCACGCTCGACGCTGCGCGTGTAGTTCTTGATGCGTGCGACCACACGGTCGATCTGCTTCTTGGTGAGGTTGAGTTCGCGCGAGAGCGCCACCCGCTCGTGGAGATGCTTGTCGAGCTGCGTGGAAACCTGCTTCTTGCGTCGGTCGGAGACCCGTCGCTTGCTCTCCAGCTCGTTATGCACCTTCGCCATCGACGACTCGACGCGCTTGACCTTGTCGAAGAGCTTGAGGGCTCGAATCTTGGCCGCCTCGAAGTCGACCTCTTCTTCCTTGTCGAGGTCACGGACGACGTCTTTGACGCGGAGCTTGCCCTTCCGGAGGTTCTCGCCGATATCCAGAATCTGGGCAACACCCACGCGGGAGTTCAAAATCACATCGAAAATCTGGCTTTCGCCCTCTTCGATGCGCTTGGCGATCTCGACCTCGCCCTCGCGTGTGAGTAGCGAAACCGACCCCATCTTTCGCAAGTACATGCGAACAGGGTCGTTCGACTTCTGCGCGTAGCTATCGTCAGCGGGAGGCGGAATCGTGGAGGCGCGACGCACCGAGCTCCGCGTGGCAGCAACAGGAACCTCGCTCGTCCGACTCTGTCCTGCGGGCGCGCCATCGACCACGTCGATGTCCTCGCTCTTGAGCCACACCATGAGGTCGTCGATTTGGTCGGACGTCACCATGTCCGGCGGCAACGCTTCGTTGAGCTCGTCGTATGTGAGCTGACCTTGCCTCCGACCGCGTTCGAGGAGCACTTGTACCTCCTTGCGTTCACGGCCTTTGAGTTTCGGCACCACGCGCGACACGGGTTCAGCTTTGAACTTCGATGCGGTCGATGCCTGGTCGCGTACTGAGCTCTTGCTCGCCATCTTCACCTCTGCTTAATGTTCGACTTGAGCTTGTGTGCGCTGCGCGTCAGCTCCACAAACTCTCGAGTGAGCCCTGCTGCCAACGCGTCGTCGCCAACTCGGCGCGCTTCGACGATGCGCTGTTGCAAACGGGGCAGCTCATGTTCGATGTTTTTCCGTTCGAGAAGTGGAAGGCCTTCGTCGAGAAGCTGACGTGCTTCTTCGAGGCTGTGCTCCTGCACAGCTAACTTTGCTTCCAACCACGGCCTGAGTTGATTATCCTGCAACTCATCGAGCAAAGCCGTGACATCGAGCGATTCCTGCCTATCCACCATCTGCAAGATAGAATCAAAGATGGCGCGAAGATCCGGGCTCGTCAAAAGCTTCGGAAGCTTCTGCACGTCCTCATGGCGGATCAACGTGGGCTGATCGATCAGAAGTGAAATCAACTTCGACTGTAACTCCGACACTGGTGTTGCAATCTGCTGCTGCACTGCGTCACGACTTGGGGCGATTCGATCACCGCCTCGACCCAAGCCGCGACGTAACTCCCGCCGCACCAAACCCACGTCCGTGATGCCGAATTTGCGTGCAACACGTTCGACGTAGAGGCCGCGTTCGATCGGGCTTTCAACCTTGGCAAGAATCGGACAAAGTTTGGCGATCGCATCGGCCTTTCCGTGCGGGTTTGGCTCCCCGGTCGCCGCAGCATCATCGATTAAATATTCGATAATGGTGGGTGCGCTCACGATTCGAGCAGCCAACGACTGCGCTCCCTGCTCTCTTAGGAAGCTGTCCGGGTCCGCGCCCTGGGGCAGCGTCACGACGTGCGCTTCCAGCCCAGTCTTGCTCACCATCTTATAGGCTTCGCGAACCGCCTTGAGGCCAGCCTGGTCGCCGTCGAAGAGCAGCACGACCTTTTGCGCGAAGCGTTTGAGCAATCTGGCATGCGCCTCGGTAAACGCAGTCCCCATCGGCGCAACCGCGTTTCGAAACCCCGCCTGATGAAGCGCGACGAGATCGAAGTTTCCCTCGCACACGACGGTGGCGTCTTCGCGTCGAATCTCGACGCGACCCTCGTGCAACCCGTAGAGGACGTCGCCCTTGTGATAGAGCTGGTTCTCCGGACTGTTGAGGTACTTCGCCGGCGGTTCCTTCTGCTCCTCCATCGATGGCGCAGGCGACAAGGCGCGTCCACTGAACGCGACGACTTTGCCGTGCACATCGGCGATCGGGAACATCAATCGATGCCGGAATCGATCGTAGTGACCGCGGCCCGAGCGGCGCGAAACAATGAGCCCCACCTCTTCGGCATCGGCAGGCGATGCACCGGTGCCCTCCAAGAAACGCGCAAGCGAGTCCCATCCGTGAGGCGCATAGCCGAGGCGAAACCCGCGTGCCGACTCTTCGGAGATGCCACGCTCTGAAAGCTCCCTCCGCGCGATGCCGCCGTCAGGGTGCTCGTGAAGCTGCGCGCAATAGAAGTCGGTGGCCTTCTCCATCAAAGACGCCAGCCGGTGCGACTGTTTCTTGTCGCGTTGGAACTCTGCCTCGCGCACTGCGTCGTACACGGGCAACTGCACGCCGGTTTGCTCGGCGAGGTCGCGGGCAATTTCGGGAAAGGTCTTGCCCTCGA
>CAXMRM010000038.1:0-7085 GCA_964196015.1 uncultured Myxococcota bacterium | reverse complement strand
GTGACAACTTTCGGCTTGGCGGCGTGCTAACGCCCTCGCCGCTGGGGACTAAGGGGTTAAACAGGGAGAATGGCTATGCGAATTGCCGTGGCGTTGATTTTGGGCGGAGCACTCGCACTAACCGGATGTGACAGTGATGAGGGCTCCGGTGGCAGCGCCGGCTCGGGCGGGACCGGCGGCTCCGCGGGTTCCGCTGGCATGGGCGGCGGTGGCGGCACCCAGCCACCGGTGATTACGATGGTCGCCTGGGAAGAAGCGGCCAACTGCACGCCCAACGTGCGCTCTGACGTCGTCATCACCGTAACCGCGACCGATCCAGACACCGACCCCGGAGACTTGATCTACAGCGGGATGGTCGACGGATGTACCGGTCCAATCAACGCAGCGGTCTCGACGGTCAGTTGTCCCAACCTAGTTGGCTACCCCAGCAACGTGACGGTCGCGGATCCCGAGGGGAACAACAGCACACAAGTGGCCTTCGACGTGCCGGTCTGCAACACCGGCAGCTGCACAACCGACCCAGACACCTGCACCCCCTAGCCCAGCACACGTCACCGACACCGACACTGGCGCTGCCACTGACACTGCCACTGACACTGCCACTGACACTGCCACCGACACTGCCGCTGACACCGACGCCGGCACCTGCTATGCTCGCCCGTCTCCATGGCTACAAAGACTACCTATGAAGCTGAGGTCGTCGTCATTGGCGGTGGCCTCGCAGGGATGGTGACTGCGCTCGAGCTGCTCGATGCAGGCAAGCGCGTGCTCATGCTGGACGCGGCTTCGCGCGATCGCTTCGGCGGGCTCGCGCGATGGTCGTTTGGCGGCATGTTCTTCGTCGACTCTCCCGAGCAACGCAAGAACGGCATCAAGGACTCGGTCGACCTGGCGATGCGCGACTGGGTTCGCTACGGCGAGCTCGACCCAGACGATGTCTGGCCGTACCGCTGGGCGGAGGCCTATGTCAACCGTTGCACCGAAGAGGTCCGCGACTGGCTCGCCGAACGCGACGTGAGCTTCTTCCGCGCAGTCAACTGGACCGAGCGCGGGTACTTCGTGCCGGGCAACTCGGTGCCTCGGTTCCACATCGTCTGGGGGACCGGCGAGGGCATCGTGCTGCCCTTGATTCCACGCCTGGAGCAGCACGAGAAGACTGGACGGCTTCAACTTCACTTCGATCACAGCGTCGATGGCCTCACTCAGCAGGGCGGACAAGTCGTCGGATGTCACGGCACGAGCAGCGCGGGCTCGTTCGAGGCGAGCGGCGACGCGGTCGTCATCGCCGCCGGTGGTATCGCAGGCAACCACGACAAGGTGCGCGAGGTGTGGCCGAGAGACCAATGGGGCGAGCCACCGGAGTCGATGCTCAACGGGTCCATTCCCGAAGCGGACGGCCGGCTGCTCGACCGCGCCGAGGAACTCGGCGCCAACATCACACATCTCGAAAAGATGTGGAACTACGCGGCGGGCGTCCGGCACTGGGAGCCACTCTTCCCTGACCACGGGCTGAGCCTGGTTCCGGCCAAATCGCCACTTTGGGTCAACTATCAGGGCCGCCGGTTCGTCGACCCGCCGCTGGTCGGCTCCTACGACACCCTCATGCTCGTCGACCGCATTTGCCGTGAGAAAAAGAAGTACTCCTGGCAGGTGATGAACCGCAAGATCGCAAACAAAGAGTTTGCGGTTTCAGGGGCCGAGTTCAACGCGGCAGTTCGCGACAAGAAGCTGCTGGCATTCATCGTGCGGCTCCTGCAGGGCAATGGAGAGCAGGTCCAAGAGTTCATCGACCATTGCCCGGACTTCGTCACGGCTACCACCGTGGCCGAGCTAGCCGGCAAGATGAATGCGCTGGCGGGAACGAACGACGTCGACGCCGGGCTGCTCGGCAGGGATATCGCCGATTACGACGCCAACATCGAGCGAGGCACCCAGTTTCAAAACGACGATCAGCTTCGTCGCATCGCGCACGTCCGCCAGCACCTCGGCGACCGACTGCGCACCTGCAACATGGCGCCCATCTTAGACCCTGACGCCATGCCGTTGATCGCGATCCGCATGCAGATTCTGACCCGCAAGAGCCTCGGCGGCATCCAAGTGGACCTCGACGCGAAGGTGCTCGACAAGCGAGGCAATCCCATCCCAAATCTCTTCGCGGTCGGCGAGGCCTGCGGCTTCGGCGGTGGCGGGATGCATGGAAAGCGGGCGCTCGAGGGAACATTCCTCGGGAGCTGCGTGTATTCAGGTCGCGTTGCGGCTCGAGCGATCAACAGCGGCCAAGGCGTGAGGTAACCCATGAAGCAAAGCGGTGCATGGTTGACGGCGCGCGCCCTCGAAAACATCGGCGTGAAGTACACGTTTGGAATCCCTGGCGTTCACAACACCGAAATCTACGATCAACTCAATCGCAGTGAACAGATCACGCCCATTCTCGTCACGCACGAGCAAGGCGGCAGCTTCATGGGCGAGGCCTTCAGCCGAGTGAGCGACAGCATCGGTTGCCTCCTGATCGTCCCCGCAGCCGGCATGACCCACGCGATGAGCGGCATTGGGGAGGCCTACCTCGACGGCGTTCCGCTGCTCGTGATCTCTGGCGGCATTCGCCGCGACTCGGGCCGTCACTTCCAGCTTCATCAGCTCGACCAACAGCGCGTTCTCGACGGCATCACCAAGGCCGCCTTCTTGGTCGACAAGCACGAAGACGTCGTATCCACGATCTACGAGGCCTATGAAATCGCGACGTCTGGCCTTCCGGGACCAGTGTTCGTCGAGATCGCAGGCGACGTGCAAATGTTCACAGCGGAGGTCGGCGAAGTGCCGAAGTTCGTGCCCAGCTACCGGCCGCCTGCGCCTGATCCCGCGCTGATCAAGCGCGCGGTCGAGCTGCTGCGCAATGCGAAGCAACCAGGCATGTATCTTGGCTGGGGCGCGCGCGAGGCGACGAAGTGGAGCACGGAGGTCGCCGAGCTCTTGGGCGCGCCGGTGTCGACGACGCTACAAGGCATCAGCGTCTTCCCACACGACCACCCGCTGCACACCGGCTTTGGCTTCGGGCCGTCGGCTGTTCCTGCAGCACGCAAAGCTTTCGAAGGGGTGGATTGCCTCCTGGCCGTCGGCGTTCGTTTCGCGGAGCTCGCCACCGGCAGCTACGGCATGCCGATTCCAGACACGCTGATCCACGCCGATATCGACCCCGAGGTCTTCAGCAAGAACTACCCCGCCACCGTGGCGATCGAAGCCGACGGTGAGCTCTTCATGATGGCGCTGCTCGAAGCACTAAAAAAAGAACAGGTCAGTCCGCCCGATCGAAGCGACCTCAAGCGGCGCGTCGCGCAAGAGAAGGAAGCCTTCTTTGCGAGTTGGACTGGCAAGGTCAATGAAGAGAAGGTGAGCCCCGGTATTTTCTTTCGACAGCTCCGCAAGAAGCTCGATCGCGACGCGTACATCGTCGTCGACGACGGGAACCACACCTTCCTGACCGCCGAGCAATTCCCCGTCTACGAGTCGAAGCACCTCATCTCGCCGACCGACTTCAACTGTATGGGCTACTGCGTGCCCGGTACCATCGGCGTGAAGCTGGCGCACCCCGATAAACAAGTGTGCGCCATCGTGGGCGACGGCGGCTTCATGATGACAGCCTTGGAAATCCTCACCGCGACGATGAACGGGCTCGGAGCCGTCTTTTTCGTCTTCCACGACGGCGAGCTCGCCCAGATTTCTCAGTTCCAGGTGATTCCGCTGAAGGACAAGACCTGCACGATCACAGGCGATTTGCGGATCGAAGGCGTAGCAACAGCCACGGGTGCGGCATACGTAAAGATGGACAACGACCTGACGGTCGATCGGGCCCTCGACGAGGCGCTCGCGATCGCGGGAACAGGGCGACCCGTGATCGTCGACATCAACATCGATTACTCGCGAAAGAGCGTGTTTACACAGGGCGTGGTCAAGGTGAACCTCGGTCGCTTCCCCTTGAGCCAGAAGGTCCGGTACATCGGGCGCGCGCTCAAACGCCACACCATCGGATGAGGTCTCCCATGTTGCACCGTGCCATCCAAGTCGTCTTTTTGGTTCTGGCGGGCGGGATGCTCGGCGTGCTGCCTCAGGCGGCGGCCGAGCGGTCCCCGGCGAAACCCAGCGCGCCGAAGAACATCGATGAAAGCCCCCCGCTGGTTCCGATACCGAATGCTCAGATCACCAAGACGGGTCTGCTCATCGGCGGCCAGCCCTCCCCCGAGCAACTGAAAGCGATTCAGGAGGCAGGCTATCGAACGGTCATCACGCTACGCACGGACAGTGAGCGCGGCGATGAGGGCGAGCAGGCGACCGTTGAACGCTTGGGAATGAAGTTCGTGCGGATCCCCGTCGCAGGCGCTGCGGGGCTCACCGAGGACAATGCACGCTCCCTCGGCAAAGCCCTCGGCCAGGAGGATGTGCTGCCGGCAGTCCTCCATTGCGCCTCGGGACAGCGCGTGAGCGCCTTGTTGGGACTGAAGGCGTTTGTCGTCGACCGGAAGAGCGCGGCGGCAGCGATCGACCTGGCCAAGAGTCTGGGCATCAAGAAGCACGAAGCGGCGCTCCGGGCACGAATCGCCGAAATCTGCAGATCCGACAAATCCCGCAACTGCGAGGATCTTCCATGACAGCGAAGCCCACTGCGTTGGTTCTGATCGCGCAGGGCAGCGAAGAGATGGAAGCCGTCATCAGCATCGACGTCCTGCGTCGTGGCGGAATCGATGTGACGGTCGCTGGAGTCGACGGCACCGCGCCGATTCGATGCAGCCGCGGCGTCATCATCACGCCCGATGTGGCGCTCGACAGCATCGACGGCGAGTTCGATATCGTCGTCCTCCCGGGCGGCGCGGAAGGGGCGCAGCGATTGGCGCAGTCCGCCAAAGTGGGAGAAATCCTTCGCAGACAAGAAAAGAGCGGTCGCTGGGTCGGCGCGATTTGCGCGGCGCCGATCGCGCTCCAGGCGCACGGGGTCTTTCAGAATCGGCAGCTCACCAGTCATCCGAGTGTCAAGGGCATGCTCGAGGACTGGGGCGAGTACAGCGAGCACCCGGTGGTGGCCGACGGCAACCTGATCACGAGCCGTGGCCCCGGCACCGCATTCCCATTTGCCCTGCGCATCGTCGGCGTGCTCACGGACGCACAACGCATGGTCGAAGTGCGCGCCCCGATGATGTTCCCGGTGCAGGTCTCCTAGCGCGGTGGCTCGGGCGGCCGCGTCACACCGGGTCGCACCGAAACCTTCGCTCCCGCCACGTAGGAAAAGAGCTTGTGGATAGGCGTCCCGTCGAAAAATCCGGGCGCCGTCGGCGTCCGATCGGGCTCCGGAACCGGCAGAATGGCAACGATCGCGCCATCTCCTGAGGAGCGAAACTTCACCTCGGGACTGAGGGACTCGATCATGCGCCTCGATGCAGTGTTTTCCGCCAGAAGCTCGTTGCGGAACCAGCGAATGTCCCGCTCCCAGGCGGCTTCGATCAAACGCTGCAACATGATCGAGCCGAGCCCCTTGCCTTGAAAGTCGTCGAGGACCGTCACTGCCGCCTCGGCGGTGTCCGGCTGATCGCTCAAACGCACGAACCGCGCGCTCCCAACGCCCTCATCTTTGGACACCATGTGCCGCCGAATGGCGCCAACCGCGAAGTGGTTGATCCCATCGACCTCGGTGAGGTAACGAAGCTCCCTCTCGGTCAGCGTGGATTTCGGCGCCATGAAGCGCGCGTACCGGGAGTCCGGCGACAGGTTCTCGAAGCCGTCGAGGAGCATCCGCTTGTCCGAGGGACGCATAAGACGAAGATCAACACGCTGACCGTCCGACAGCTGAACCGTTTCCTCGTACGACTCGTCGTACCGATAGTGTTGCCCCGTACCCCCCATGGCCACGTACCCTAAGGACAATCGAGCGCACGGACAACCGCATCCATTGCCGCCGCAGCCCCGGCTCGAAGCCGGTAGTCCACAATGTGTGACACTTGGCTCGTACCGGGGTTGATTTCGACGGTCAGCGCGCCCCGACGGCGAGCATCGATCACAGGCTCGGCAATGTAGGGGAAAACGCTGGTCGTTCCGATCGTGAACACCGCATCGAAGCCGCGCATCAATTGCTCCTGCAGCAACTTGCTGCGGTCAAACGGCAACATTTCACCGAACAAGACCACCTCGGGTCTCACCAAAGAGGCACATTCGGGGCATGACGGCGGGATGTCGAGGCCCGCATAACTCGCGACGCGCCACCGATGACTGCAGCGCGTACACGCGAGTCGATGCACGTCGCCATGAATGTCGATGACCCGCTTACTGCCTGCAGCATGATGCAAGCCATCCACATTCTGTGTCAGCGTCCATACGCGGTGGAAGCGGCACTCGAGCTCCGCGATCACCTCGTGCGCTCGGTTGGGAGCCGCGTCGCGGCAGGAGCTTTCGATTTGATGGATGTACTTCCAGGTAATCGCCGGATCACGCTGGAACATCGCCCCAGAGAGGGCGGCTTCGATGGGGATGCCGTCGTCGGTCCCCTCCTGCTCGTAGAGCCCTCCAATGCCGCGATAGGTGGGCAAGCCTGAGTCGGCCGACATGCCGGCGCCGGTGATGAAAAGGACTCTCCGGCTGCCTCGTAGGCGCCGGACGATATCGGAGATGTACTGCTCCTCCATCGAGCGTGACTATCGTATAATCGAGGTATGCGCCACTTCGTCCTAGACGCACCACTCGCAGGGCCCTTTCCCGAAGACACCCGAGAAGCGATGTTCGGCCTGGGCTGCTTTTGGGGCGCCGAACGCAAATTCTGGCAAACGGCGGGTGTGTACACGACGGCGGTGGGCTACGCCGCAGGCCACGCGCCGAACCCGACGTACGAAGAGGTTTGCTCCGGCTTCAGCGGACATAACGAGGTCGTCCTGCTGGTGTACCGGCCAGCTCAAGTCACTTACGACGAGCTCCTCGAGGTCTTCTGGGAGAGCCACGACCCGACCCAGGGCATGCGCCAAGGCAATGACCTCGGCACGCAGTATCGCTCGGCCATCTACTGGCAGACCGAAGCCGAGCGCCAAGCCGCCAGAGCATCAGCCGCGAAC
>CAXMRM010000037.1:0-10040 GCA_964196015.1 uncultured Myxococcota bacterium | reverse complement strand
TCGCGAATCGCGAAGCGCTGCTTTTCTTCCATCGCGGCCGGCGTGATGAGGTTGACCTTCATCTTCACGTTGTCGCCCGGCATGACCATCTTCACGTCGTCTGGAAGCTCGATCTTGCCCGTCACATCCAGCGTGCGGATGTAGAACTGCGGCGTGTAGTTCGAGAAGAACGGCTTGTGTCGACCACCCTCATCCTTGCTCAGGATGTACACCTCGCACTCGAACTGCGAGTGCGTGTTCACCGAGCCCGGCGCTGCCAGAACCTGGCCGCGCTCCACCTGCTCTTTGTCGATGCCCCGAAGCAGACATCCCACGTTGTCGCCAGCTTGGCCCTGGTCCAACAGCTTGCGGAACATCTCCACCCCGGTCACCGTCGTCTTCTGTGGGTCCCGAACGCCGAGAATATCGACTTCGTCTCCAACCTTGATGATCCCGCGCTCGATTCGACCCGTCACCACCGTGCCGCGACCCTTGATCGAAAACACGTCTTCGACCGCCATCAGGAACGGCTTGTCGATCTCTCGCTCCGGCTCCGGGATGTACGTGTCGACCGCATCCATCAGGTTCACCACCGACTCCACCCACTTCTCTTCGCCGTTCAGAGCGCCCAGAGCCGAGCCTTGCACCACCGGGATGTTGTCCCCGTCGTACTCGTACTTGCTCAAAAGCTCTCGAACCTCCATCTCGACCAGCTCGAGAAGGTCCGGGTCGTCCACCGCGTCGCACTTGTTCATGAACACCACCATCGTCGGAACACCGACCTGGCGCGCCAAAAGCACGTGCTCCTTGGTCTGCGGCATCGGTCCATCCACGCCGCTCACCACCAGAATCGCGCCGTCCATCTGCGCCGCGCCGGTGATCATGTTCTTGACGTAGTCGGCATGGCCCGGGCAATCGACGTGCGCATAATGACGGTTGGCCGTCTGATACTCCACGTGGCTCGTCGCGATCGTCACCGTCTTGGTGTCGTCACGCTCGGTCCCGCCCTTGGCAATGTCCTTGTAGCTCTTGACGTCGCCGCCGTGCCTATCGGACATCACCTTCATGATCGCCGCCGTCAGCGTCGTCTTACCATGGTCGATGTGACCAATCGTGCCTACGTTGATGTGTGGCTTGTTTCGTACAAACTTCTCTTTAGCCATCGTTCGCTCCTCAGCCGCCCTTCGCCTTGGCGACGATTTCATCAGCGATGCCCCGTGGCACCGCCTGATACTCCTTGAACTGCATCGTGTACACCGCACGCCCCTGAGTCTTGGAGCGCAGGTCGTTGACGTACCCAAACATGTTCGCGAGAGGGACAAGTGCACGAATCACTTGAAGACCACTCACAGAATCCATTCCGGTCACGTGGCCGCGCCGCGAATTGAGGTCGCCGATGACCTCACCCATGTAGGCCTCGGGGACGCGGACCTCCACATCCATCCCGGGCTCGAGCAGCTGAATGCCTGCCCGCTTCGCGCCTTCCTGGAACGCCAGTGAGGCGGCCACCTCGAATGCAGCCTGACTCGAGTCGACGTCGTGGTACGAGCCGTCGTAGAGCGTCGCTTTGAGATCGATGACTGGGTAGCCGGCCATGACGCCGCGGGTCATCGCATCCCTGATGCCCTTGCGCACGGCCGGGATGTATTCCTTCGGCACGACGCCGCCGACGATTTTGTTCTCGAACTCGAAGCCGCTGCCGGGCTCGAGCGGCTCAAGCTTCACCCAGACGTGGCCGAACATGCCGTGGCCACCACTTTGCTTGACATAGCGGCCCTCGGACTCGACTTCCTTGGTGATGGTCTCGCGGTACGCGACCTGCGGTACGCCAACGTTCGAATCGACCTGGAACTCACGCTTCAGTCGGTCGACGATGATCTCGAGGTGGAGCTCGCCCATGCCGCTGATGATGGTCTGGCCCGACTCCTCGTCGGTGTGCGCACGGAAGCTCGGGTCTTCGGCAGCGAGCTTCGCCAGCCCCACGCCGAGCTTGTCCTGGTCGACTTGGGTCCTCGGCTCGATGGCGACGGAGATGACGGGATCCGGGAACTCCATCCGCTCGAGGAGGATGGGCGCCTTCTCGTCGCAAAGTGTGTCACCGGTGGTGGCCATCTTCAGACCGACCGCCGCGCCGATGTTGCCAGTTCGGATCTCCTTGAGCTCCTCGCGATTGTTCGCGTGCATCTGAAGAATCCGGCCGACGCGCTCCTTCTTGCCCTTGGTCGAGTTGAGAACCCCCGTGCCCGCCTTGAGCACGCCGGAGTACACCCGGAAGAACGTCAGCTGGCCAACGAACGAGTCATTGATGATCTTGAACGCGAGGGCGCTAAACGGCTCGTCGTCCGAAGGCTCGCGCTCCATCTTCTTCTCCTGGTCGTCAGGATCCACGCCCTGGATGGCGGGAACGTCGATCGGCGACGGAAGAAAGTTCACTACGGCGTCCATCAGCTGCTGCACGCCCTTGTTTTTGAAGGCGGAGCCGGTGAGCACGGGGACGATGCTCCGCTCGATGCAGCCCTTGCGAACCGCCCTGAGGATCTCTTCCTCGGAAAAGCTGGTGTCGCCCTCGAGATAGCGCTCCATCAACGCGTCATCAACCTCGGAAGCCGATTCGATCAGCACGGCCCGCGCCTCGTCAGCCTGGACCCTGAGGTCCTCGGGGATTTCCTCGACAGCCCACTCGGCACCGAGAGTGTCGTCCTTGAAGCGGTTAGCCTTCATCGCGATCAAGTCGATCACACCTTTGAGTTCGGCCTCTTGGCCGAGAGGAAGCTGCATGGCAACTGCCGGCGCGCCGAGTCGATCCTTGATCGACTGGAACGCGGTCGGGAAGTCGGCGCCGGCCTTGTCCATCTTGTTGATGAAACAGATGCGCGGGACGCCGTAACGATCGGCCTGGCGCCACACCGTCTCGGACTGAGGTTCTACGCCCTCTTTGCCGTCAAACACGGCGACGGCGCCATCGAGCACACGAAGCGAACGCTCGACCTCGATGGTGAAGTCCACGTGTCCGGGCGTGTCGATGATGTTGATGCGGAACTGATTGTCGCTGTAGGGGCCGGCTTTGGGACGCCAGAAGCATGTGGTTGCAGCGGACGTGATCGTGATGCCGCGCTCCTGCTCCTGCTCCATGTAGTCCATGGTCGCGGCGCCATCATGCACCTCGCCGATCTTGTAGTTGACGCCCGTGTAGTAGAGCATGCGCTCCGTCGTGGTCGTCTTGCCCGCATCGATGTGAGCCATGATGCCGATGTTACGGGTCGCTTCGAGTGGGTGCTGCCTGGGCATTGGATTCTATGAGCTTGAAACTTTTGACTATGGCGCTTCACATACAAAACCCCCTCCGACCCGGAAGCCACCCTCGGGCTTCCTCAACTCAGAGAGGGTTTCGAGAGGCACATCGGTTGCGACGGTTCGTCGCGGTCTTCCCGGTGACTCTCTCTATGTACGCGATGTCATGAGTTCAGCTGCTGCTCCTTGCCGAGAGGTTTCCGTAGACCTGCCCAGACGCCAAAAAAGTTCCTACCAGCGATAATGGGCAAACGCCTTGTTCGCGTCGGCCATTTTGTGCGTGTCTTCTCGCTTCTTCACGGCGTTGCCGCGGTTCTGCGAGGCCTCCATGAGCTCTCCTGCGAGGCGCTCCTGCATGGACTTCTCGCCACGCGCTCGGGAGTACTGAACCAGCCAGCGCATCGCAAGCGCGTTGCGGCGTTCTGATCGAACCTCGACGGGCACTTGGTACGTCGCACCACCGACGCGTCGGCTCTTGACCTCGACGCGAGGCTTGACGGCATCGAGTGCCTTCTTGAACACGTCGAGCGGCTGTTCCTTGTGGCGCTCTTCGATGATGGCGAAGGCGCCGTACAAGCACTTCTCGGCGGTCGACCGCTTGCCTCCGAGCATGAGTGAATTGACGAACTTCGACACAAGCTGTTCGCCATACTTGGCGTCCGGGATGATCTGCCTCTTGGGTGCGCTAAATCGACGACTCATGACTTAGTTCTTGGGGCGCTTGACGCCGTACTTCGACCGCCTGTTGACACGGTTCGCTTTGTTTGTGTTGGACGGGCCGGCCGCGCCGGTGGCGTCGAGCGTGCCGCGAACGACGTGATAACGAACGCCGGGAAGGTCTTTCACACGGCCACCGCGAATGAGCACGACAGAGTGCTCTTGAAGATTGTGTCCCTCACCGGGAATGTAGGTGGTCGCCTCGATGCCATTTGAGAGACGCACACGAGCAACTTTGCGGAGCGCCGAGTTCGGCTTCTTCGGCGTGGTCGTGTAGACACGGACGCACACGCCTCGCTTCTGCGGGCAACGCTGAAGCGCCGGAGAGTCCGTTTTGGACTTGATCCGTTTTCGTCCCTTGCGGACGAGCTGATTGATCGTTGGCATAACTATCCGAAAAAGCGAGCAATTCCCGGCACGGGCGGAACTCCCCCATGCGTTGAAGGGAGCGAAGGATAGGCGCGAAAGCCCTGCTGTCAAGTGAAGTGTTCAGCGAATTGAGAAAACACGCTAACTGATTGAAATGAATCAATTTTTAGTTGACGCTGAGCCGGCTGCACCCGTGAGGGCCACAGGCTAAAAATCCAACCGGAGTTTGCCTCCCGTTAGGCCCAGCTCAAGCCGAATCTGGGGGCCGCTGGCCTGCGGAGTCTCGAGATCTCCTGGCAGTTCCCGCTTCCGGGTGGTTCGAATCACGGGTTTGAAGCGGACTTCGGCCTCGACGACCCCAGCGACGGCAAAGCTCAACAAAGCGCCTACACTCACCCAGTTACCGATGCGAAGCGCCCGTTCAACGCGTTGGGCTCGATCGATTTCGTCCGGTGCAGGGTTCTCGTCACGGAGCGAGTTGTGACCGATGAAGGTCGCAATGGAAGAGACCAGAAATGCGCTTTCGGTGACGGCAAACATGATGCCGAGCTTGCGGCTCTCGTTCTGAAACTGGCCGATGCCGAAGGGGAGCGCGGCGATCCAGCGAGAATTCACCTTCTCCACGGTCTCGACGGCGGCCAGCTCCTCGAGCGTCTGGATGCGCTGCTGCTGACGTATCAATTCCTCGACCTCGTCAGAGTGCTCCCGCTGTTGGCGCGCGGCCTCCAAGGCATCTTCGTGCGCGCGTTCTCCCGCCGCCTCCTTTTGCACCTCGTGGAAGGTCTGCACGACAGCCTCTGGAAACGCGACCGGGTCGATGTCGTAGTCCGGGTCCTCCTCGAGCAGCAGTCGAAATTGCTCGCGGGCGGCCTCCTCCCGCCCGAGAAAAAGATACGTCGCACCCAGGTATTTGCGGGCTTCAAGGCGAACGACGGAGTTGACGGCGCGAGGAACGACCCCGCCGACGAGCGACTCCAGGCCCCTGGCCGCCTTTGTGTAGTTCTGCCTGTCGTAGTGACGCCGGGCCGACTCGAAATCCGAGAGTTCGTCGGCCGCGACCGGCAGCGCGAACGCAGCCATCAACACAAACACCAACCCGGAAAGCGCGGTGCGCCGCATCACCTTACGCGGGTTCTACGGGGTTTCGCCTTGCGTCTCAAGGGTGAAGGAGTGCTCGGTCAAATCACCGCCGGCGCGAAGCCGCACGACACTCTTGTGAGCTCGGTACCCGGGCGCGCTAATCTTGACCTGCGCGGAGGCTTGAAGCGAGCTCATCGGAATCCGGAGGATCTCCCGGATTCGTCCAGTGACCGTGCGATTTCCGGGAAGCGTGATCTGGACGGTCGCGTTGGTGGGCGCGGGGCCCTTGAGATACAGCCTCGCGGCCTTGTAGCGGAGCTTCACGGATAGCGCGAAGTCGCGAGCGCCGGCCGTAATTCGCCTGCGGATGACCCGTTCCTCACAACAGCCCTCCGCACCGACGAAACGAAATGTGTGACCGCCTACTTTGAGACGGACGCGCTGAAAGCCCGGCCCGTACGGCCTGAGCGGGCTGCCGTTCACGCTGATCGACACGTTCGGAGGGGTGGGCTTGAAGACCACCCAACGCCGGTCGCTGGGCACGGCTTGCTTACTCGTGTCCCCTTGGGCCGCGTCTCGTTCGGCGGTGCCGTGTTCGGCGGTCCCCGGTGCGGTGGGCAACCCCGGCAACCCGTCGAAGCCATCGGTCTCCGCTGGAGCGCTGGGCACGCTGCCCGATGTTTCGCTGGTGGCGCCACCGGTGTCTGCCACGCGGATCGCAGCGTCACCTCGAAGCCAAGCAACGTAGCCAACACCCGCCAATCCCACCAGGAGCGCAGATGCGGCAACCGCGAACAGCGTGTTTCGACGACGGCGGCGACCGAGCGAGCTTAGCAGCTTGAGGGCGCGATCATTGCCGTCGTCGAGCGCGAGAGCGCGGCTCAACGCGGCCTGCGCTTTCGGGACGTCGCCTACTTTCGCCGCTGATGCACCGAGTGCGAGAAGCCTTTCGAGCGAGTGCTGATGGAGCTCCTGGGCCACCTCGTTCGGGTCAGCCAAATAACGGCCAAGCATCTCATCCGGATCATCGATGCCCATCTCGGCGAGAAAAGCGCTCAGCCCGTCGAGCATCTCGGCAGCGCTTTGATACCGATCGCCGGGTGCGCGAGCGAGTGCCTTGTTAGTGATTGCCGCAAGATCCGCGCCGATTGTGGGGCGCAGACGGAGCGGGTCGGGGTATTCCCCCTCGAGCAGCAGCTTCAACAGATGGTGCGGATTGCGGCCGATGAAGGGCAGTCGACTCGTCGCGCAAAAGTAGAGAACGGTCCCGAGCGAAAAGACGTCACTTCGTGCGTCACAGGTTCGCCCCTCGACTTGCTCCGGCGCCATGTGACCAGGGGAGCCGAGGATCTGCCCAGTCACGGTGAACGTGTGCGTGTCGACCATGTGCGCGATGCCGAAATCGGTGAGCTTGACGCAGCGATCTTCGTGAATGAGGACGTTCTCCGGCTTTACGTCGCGATGAATGATACCTTTGCTGTGCGCCTCGCTCAGCGCGTCAGCGAGCTGAAGCGCGATGCAGGCTGCGACCTCGGGAGGCATATCCTTGTGCTCGAGGACGAAGTCCTTGAGCGTCGGACCGGTGAGAAGCTCGGCGGCGATGTACGTCTCGTCCGACCCCTCACCACTGTAGTCGTAGATCTCGAGGATGTGTGGATGCCGCAGCTTGGCAACGCTCTTGGCCTCGCGGGTGAACCTCGCTCGAGCTTCGCTCGTTCGTTGCAGATGCGGATGCAGCACCTTGAGCGCGACGAACCGATCGAGCGAGCTATCGCGCGCTCGGTAGACCGTAGCCATTCCGCCGTGGCCAATCTCGTCGAGGACCTCGTACTTCTCCAGCTTGCGTAACATCTGCGCGGGACTTCCGAGGATATCAGGTTCGAGGGCAGCCACCCCATCCTTCTATAGTGATTCGAGCGCGGCCGGAACGCAGAACTCGAAATCGTCTCGAATGCTCACTCCATCGTCGCCCCCCGCCACGATGAACGCGCCACTTTCCAAGACGATGCCAGCCGCCCCGGCCCGCGGAACATCCAACTGCAGAAGCGGTTGAATCGCGACGTCTGCGCCGTTCCAGCGGACCTCGTCGACCAGTTGCGAACCAGTACCGCCGATGACCAACGCGCTGCGCGCGGGCTGGAGCGCTTCCAAACGCGCCGTCGTCCACTGTGGGCCCGCGCTCGACTCACAGCGGTTCGGACAGCCGTCGAAGCGCACGGTGTCTTGCCGCAAGGTGTCGGCAGCGTCGGTGCCGCCCATCAAAAGGGCGCGGCTCTCGCCGTCGCCGACGAGCAGGCCGGACTCGCGGACACCATCCATGGCGTTGGCGACGGGCTGCCCCATCGCGGCACCGTCGAGGAGGATCTCCGCGTTGCCCTCGAGGTTTCCGCCAACGACCAAAACGTCCGTGCCGAGCGCAGTCGCTGCCGAACCCGACCGCGGCTCGCTCAGCTGAAGCGAAGTCACTTGGCCGTCCGGCTCGACCAACGACACCGCCGATTGAGCTTCGCCGGCGACCTCTCCACCGATTACCATGGCTCCGACCCCGGGAACCGATACGAGCGCCGACCTTGGCCCTGCTCCCGTGTGAAGCACCACCGATGTGATTCGGCGAGCGGAGTCGAGCATGTTGAAGATGAAGGGCCCTGCGTCGGTGGGGAGGACCAGAATCTCGGCGTCGTCGATCGAGACTGCGCGCGTCTCACCCAGGTCCGACAACGCGAAGTCCTCCGAGAACAAGCGCGACTCCCACTCGAGCGCGTCGAGGAACTCGACCTGCTCGTCGGACGGGGTGGTGCCGCCCACGATGAGCGCGAACGTGCCGGACCGCACCATGCCGAAGAACGCTCGTGGTGCTTCCAACCGATCAAACGTCACCCGCTCGCACGACAACGGCGCCGCGGTCACGACACGGAGCGTGCCGCGGCTCGCAGGAGGTAGGAACGCCGGGGGAGCGGTCAGGAGCTCGGTGGTGGCGCCTTCTATTTCGACCCTAATGCGGGTGAGCCTCGTAAACGCGCTGAATTCGAGCAAGGCATCGAAGTCGCCTTCGGTGATCGGGTATTCGAACTCCCGGGCCGGCAGCTCACCCTCTTGAATGCCGATTCGAAGGGTCGTCGCGTCCGTCCCCGCCGCCGGGTTGCCGTCCTGGCCGTCGACGATGCGGGCTTCGAACACGAAAGGCGCGGCGGTGTCTTTGCAAGCAAAGGCCGTCATGCAGAGCAATCCAAGCAAGAGCGTTCGGCGGAGCACGGCGTGAGGTTGCTTTACCGCTGCGGGGCGAGCAAGTAGAGAAGCGCCGTGTGGGCCGAACGCGTTGCTTCGATCGATGAGCTGTCCGTCGCGCGATGTCTGAGCGCGGAGCCTGGATTCGCTTGGCTGGATTCGAATCGAAGCGAAGCGCGAGATGGACGCTATTCGTTTCTCACCGCCTGGCCGTCCGACGAGATCCGAGTCGAGTGCGGGGCCGAGGCTCCGTTTGCTGCGCTTCGTGATGTCAGCCGGCCCACCGACGAGATAAACCCGCAGGGTCCCAGGCCCTGCGAAGTGCCGGCCTGGATTGGTTACATCGCATACGACGCGTTTTGGTCGGCTCCGGCTCGAGGACAACCGCGATTCGACCGTGGTCGCGATTCCATCATGCTGTTCCGGCGTTACCCGGCGCTACTGGCCGTCGATCATGAAGATGGTGAAACCTGGCTCATCGGCGACGAGCGCGGCGTGTGTGACTCGTTTCGGACGCGTTTGGACGGATTGACCGAACGAGAAATGTTGCCCCCTCTGGTCGGCCGGATCGAAGTCGACAGCGCCCCAAGGCACCGAGAAGCGATCGAAAAGGCGCTCGACTACATCGCAATGGGCGAGGTGTATGAGGTCAACGTCGCGAGACGATGGTCCGCGCCGTTCGAGGGCAACGCCCTTGAGCTCTGGCAAGCGATGCGCGTGGCTAGCCGTGTTCCGCTCGGGATGTTCCTCGATGGCGGGGACCACGCAGTGCTGGCGTGCACCATGGAGCGCTTCATCCATTGGGACGCCGAAAGCAAGAGGTTGGTTACACGTCCTATCAAAGGAACAATCCGGCGCGAGGCGACCGACGACGGAGCATCTCAACGACTGCGCGCCGACCCAAAGGAACAAGCCGAGCACTCGATGATCGTCGACCTCATGCGGAACGATCTCGGCCGCGTCGCGGAGATCGGTACGGTGAGAGTCGACGCGCCGCTCATCGTGGAACCGTTTACGGGCCTCTATCACCTCGTGAGTACGGTGAGCTGCATCACGCGGCCCGATGTCTCACTAGAAAGCGTTTTGGAAGCGACGTTGCCGCCAGGCAGCGTCACGGGCGCGCCGAAAATTCGCGCGCTCGAGATCATCGAGGAACTGGAGCAGCATCCGCGCGGCGTCTATTGCGGCGCATTGGGTTTCATCGACCACGACGGCGGGCTCTCGCTTGCCGTAGCGATTCGCACGGCGACCGTAGCCGGGGGTCGCGTGTGCTACTGGGCGGGCGGCGGGATCGTCGAAGCCAGCGACCCCGATCGCGAGGTCGCCGAGACCGAGCTAAAAGCAAGGGTGTTCTTGGACGCTGTCGCAAGCCTACGAGG
>CAXMRM010000036.1:0-9574 GCA_964196015.1 uncultured Myxococcota bacterium | reverse complement strand
AAGCGTCGAGTTGGCTCTTCTCCATGGGGTCGGCGACGAGGTCGAACATCGTCGAGGTGAGGTTCCCGCGAAGGATCAGCTTCCATCGGCCGGTGGTGATCACCCGCCGGTCGTCTTGGAAGTCGCTGAACGCTACGGCCGGCCGCGACGACCCCTCCCCCAGCATCAGGCCGACCAGCGCGTGCCCTTCGTTGTGGACCATACCCGGCACGCCGAGGAGATCGGTCACCGTTGCGGAGATATCGAGGGTGCTGACCGCGCTGCCAACCTTCGTGCCCGCTGGAAGACGGTTGGGGAGGCGAAACATCAGGGGCACGTGAAGGAGCTCTTGATACACCGAGTGGCCGTGGCCCCACGAGCCATGGTCGTCGAGCTCTTCGCCGTGATCCGAAGTCACGACGATGAGCGTGTCGTCGGTTAGCCCTAACTTGCTCAGACGCTCGAGGAACGCACCGAAGAAGTGGTCGTGGTGCGTGATCTCGCCGTCATGGAGCGCCTTCAACCGCCGCTTGTCGCTCGCGTCGAACACGACCTGCGGGGGATTACGCTTAGCCTTCTCGAGCAGGTCGCCGGTCATCCGCGGCTTGACCTGCCCCGTGTACTCGCTCGGGTCGTACATCTCGAGATACTCGCTGGGCGGATCGTAAGGGACGTGCGGATCAATCGTTTGGATGTACGCAAAGAAGCGGCCGTCCTTGTGCGCTTCGATCCAGTTCCCTGCCTCCTCGAAGACATCTTTGGCTTCGGTGCTCTTCTCTTCGCGAATGTAGTTCGTATAGTGGTCCCAGCCTTGGTCGAAACCAAAGCGGTCGGACACGTAGCCGTTGGCGATGAAGCCTCCAGTCGCGAACCCCTCGCCCTTCAAGTGCTCGCTCAAGAGCTCAGCCGAACTTGGTAGCGCGGCATCGGCCGTCTTCTGTTGATGGGTCTGCGGGTAGAGCCCCGTGAGAATCGATGCCACCGACGGCTTGGTCCAGTTCTCCGGCGCCTGCGCGAGCTCGAACAGCGCGCCTTCAGCGGCGAATTGATCGATGGCGGGCGTCTTCACGCGTGTCTGCGGATTGAAGGGACGGAGCTTGTCCGCGCGGAGCGTATCGATGACCAGCACGACGACGTTCTTCGCCGGCTCGAGGTTTCGTTCCGGCCGAGCTGGCACCCAAATTCGGGGCGAGTTCCACGCCAAACGGCCAACGCCTCCGCCTTTGGCACGAAGGTCGATGCGCACGGTCTCCCCGGCGAAGCGGCTCAGGTCCACTTTGTGATCTATCCACGCACCCGACGCCGTTCCCGCGAGCACCTGCGTGGTCGGTTGTCCGTCCGCGGTCACCTCGATCGCAAAAGGCGCGTCACCCTCACCTTCGACACCCACACCAAACCCCAGCAAGCCATCTGGCGGAACCACCACGTGATACCGAAGCGTCGATTTCCGTGACAACGCGATCGCCTGGCGCTCCTCATCACGAAGACGAACGTTGGCGACCATGCCTTCATACGCCGGCGCTCGCCTGGTCTTGGATGGCTCGGACTGGTTTCGAATCCAAATCGAATCGACGTCAACCGAAACGTCCTGACCGTCGATGGGCACGGTCCCGCCAAAGGTCAGCAACAAATAGTTCTCGCCAGTCTGCACATGCTCCCTCGGGAGCTCGATGTCGTAGTCCGTAAACCCTTTGCCCTGGCCGAGGTGAATCGACTTGATCTGTTTGTTGTTGAGGTAGGGCGTGAGCGCGTGCGTGCCGTGCGGGCGGAGCCGAACACGTGCAACGAGCGACTCCGGACGGTCGGCGTTGAAGTACACCCGTCCCCGCATCCCGACATGCGCGTACGTCGTGTCGCCGTCGACGCCCTTGCCGACCCAACCGCTTCGCCAATCGCCCACGGTGTACTTGGATTGCGCGGGTGTGCCGAAGTCGACGTACCAGCCGCCGTCGTCCACCTCGGCCAGGTGACGGAGCGCCGTCAGATCCGAATGGACCGCAAGCCCCGCGAACGGGTCCGACTCAGAGCTCCCGCTGCTACACCCCGCCGCTAAAGCAAGTGTCGTGATCACAAGCAAAAAGAATCGCATCCGCCGCCTTCCTCCGGTGCTCTGGCGGCCGTTCTCGCCCTTGCTTTCGACCCCCTGCAACCTTGCTGCGGTTAGCACGCAGCTTCAACGAGCGTCAATTAAACCACCCGGCTGGGTGAGGACTCTCAGCGCGCGGGTCGCGTCCGATTTCACGTAGTAGAAACGGTGCGTCCATTTAGCGCCGGCGCGGTATCGCACCGTGTGTCTCCCCTGGTCGAGCACGAGCGTCACCGGAAGCGCTCCCCGGTCGACACCGTCGACATCGACGCTCACATCGCCCGGGCCGAACACCTCCAGCACACCTTGCCCTTCGACGACTTTCAATGACGGGTCGACGCCGGCACGGAGGCTTCCGGCGAAGGCCGACAGGTCGGGGCTACTCGAAGGCGCCACAGCCACCGCAGCGGCCGGCGCAACCTGCTCGTTCGTGACAGTGGCTTGCACCGGAGTAGTCGCTGCTGCGGGCGACCCTGCCGGCACGGCCACCGGCATCACCTGACGCCAGATGAGAAACGCCACCGTCGCCGACAGCAAGATCGCGAACCCCAAACCCAATAGGCGTGGCGTGGTCTGCATTTCCATCTCAAACCCAGAGCCGTTCTCACTGCTTCCCGCCCCGGCGCCGACATTCAGCCGCCAGATCGGATAGGTCCACTTCGGCGCCTGGTTGGCGGGCTCACGATGGATGGCAACCCCCAGCTGCGCCCTGACGTTCTCGCGCTCGAGGGGCTCCACCACCGGATGCGTGCCGGATTGACCTGGCATGACGGCGAGGGACTCGTACCGCCACGCGAGCACTCGCACGGCAACCAGCGAGGCCGGGCCAAAAGACTCCCGCTCGAGCCGGGTCGCGGTCTCGGCAACGGCGGCCTCGAGGTGTACGAGCCCGAGTTCAGCAGCCGATTGCCGAAGGTCGCAGAGATGCTCTGCCAGGGCCCCACGGGCCGTCTCGTCCTCTGCAGAAATGCCCAGTGCCTCGGCTAACCGCACTGTTTCCAAGCTCTTGGCAGCCAAAGCTTGAATGAATCTAGCGTTTGGGAACGCCGATCCTGAGTCGCCGGGAGCACTCCGCACTCGCGTAGTGTACGCATCCCGCCGATTTCTTCGAGCACCAAGTCGGTTGCCCCGGCAAAGGAGCCGACGTACTGACGAGCGTGGATTTCGTCGATGAAGTAACGCTGGAGGTCGCCGCGGGCGATGGTGGAAAGGGCGCCATTGCGTTTCGGCGCGAGAAGTTCGTTCCGCTCGGCGGCCCCGCAGGAGGCGATGGCGGACGCGGAGGGAGCATCATTCTAGTCGCGCACGAGCGTTTCTCGACCTTGTTCGATCTTCGCTACCGCGGAATCGTTCGGGCCGAGCGCGGCGAGAACGGCCGCGGCAAGGACCAGTTCGGCAAGGCTGGCGCAGACTTCGAGATTCATGTCCCGGTAGGCACCCAGGTGTACGACCAGGACGGCGGCGTCCTCCTTGCGGACCTCAACGAGTCGGCCACCACGTTCGTGATCGCGCGAGGCGGCCAAGGTGGCCGGGGGAACATCAAGTTCGCGACGCCGTACGACCGCGCCCCGAGGCGCGCCCAGCCCGGCACGCCCGGCGAGCGAAAAAAGATCCGGCTCGTTCTCAAGCTCCTTGCCGACGTCGGCATCGTGGGCTTCCCAAACGTCGGCAAGAGCACCTTCATCCGCACGGTCTCCGGTGCGCGCCCCAAGGTCGCCGACTACCCGTTCACCACTCTGGTTCCAAACCTCGGCGTCGTCTCGCTCGGCGTCGATCGCACATTCGTCATCGCAGACATCCCGGGGATCATCGAGGGGGCGTCGCAAGGCGCGGGGCTTGGCCTGCAGTTTCTGAAGCACGTCGAGCGGACGCGGGTGCTCCTGCACATGCTGAGCGTAGACGCCGACCCCGAGCGTGACCCCATCGCCGACTTCGATACCCTCATGGTGGAGATGGAGCGATTCGACAGCAGCCTCATGGAGCGACCGATGCTGGTTGCGGTGAGCAAGTGCGACCTACCGGAGGCCCGTGAGGCCTACGAAGAGGTCCGCAAAACGCTTGAGCCGCGGGGCCTTCAGGTGTTCGCGATCAGCTCTGCGACCAACGAGGGGCTCACGCCGCTGCTCGAAGCGCTCGAGGCTATTCTGAGGCGGCCAGACGACGCCTGAGCTCGGTGCTGGCCCAGTCCGCCGCCTCCCGAACCACCTCCGAGGGATGGTTCCGCCGGGCATCGTCCAGGACCGGCAGGTGAAGCTCCCCGCCGCGATTCCCCAACACCAGTGCTGCGTTGCGTGCCAAACCTTCGTGCCGAGCACGCTTCACCGGCGAGCCTTCGGCCCATGCGCGAAAGCTCTCTTCGGTCATCTGAAGCAGCCGCGCCGCGTCGACCCCTGTCCACCGGTCCCCTGGTTCGAAGGCGCCGAGCGAGGTTACCCCCGAGGTCTGATTGTACGGACACACATCTTGGCAAACGTCGCAGCCGAAGACCCACGGTCCGAGCGCCTGCCGGTGCTCGACTGGAATCGCCCCGCGGTGCTCGATGGTCAGATACGAGATGCACCTGCGCGCATCGAGACTCCGTGGACCCACGAATGCCCTGGTGGGACAGGCATCGAGACACAGGGTGCAGGTCCCACAGCGACGGCTCATTGGCTCGTCGGGGCTCAACGGCGCGGTCGTAACCACACAGGCCAGGAAGACGTGCGACCCGACCCCCGGAACGATCAGGCAACAGTTCTTTCCGACGAAGCCGACGCCCGCCCGCTCCGCCCACGCGCGCTCGAACACCGGCTTTGAGTCCACCGCGACCCGGGCGACGAACCCGGCGTCCTGCAGCACTCGCGCCACCTTGCGGCTCTTCTTGGTCAGCACGTTGTGGTAGTCGCGCCCCACGGCATATTTCGCGATGCGCGCCGGAGGCGGCCCCTCGTAGCCGTTGCGCCGACCATATGGCGCCGCCATCACGATGACGCTCTTGGCATTCTCGAGCATGTTCGGATCGCGCGGGTCCTTTCGCACGGATGCGGTCCGCGCCATCCACGACATCTGCCCGTGATGCCCCGCAGCGAGCCATGCATCGAGGTGCTCGGCCTCCTGCTGCAACGCCCCGGCCTCGGCGACGCCTACGCGCGCAAACCCCACCGCGTCGGCTTCCTCTTTGACCCGCGTGGTCAGCTCGGCGTCGCAGGTCATCCCAGGCCGGAGCCTGGCCTTGTAGGCGCCAACTCGGGCGCCTCCTCTTCTTGCTCCTTCGGCCGCGCGGGCGGTGACTTCTCGGGAGGCCGCTTTGGCTCGTCTTCTTCCTTCGATTCCTCTTCACGCGTCCGCCAAGTCGGCCGCGCATCCGCGGGAACGACGGTGTCCCAGTCGGGTGCGTCTGTCGGGCCATCCGGGCGCACGGGCGCGCCCCTGGGGTGCGGAAGAATGTAAGGCTCGGCATTGAACGTGCCGCACTGACGGTGGTTCCGATAGAAGCCCCAGTGGAAATACACGCGCCCGTCCCCGCTGAGAATCGAAGATGGCGCCGGCGGGTACGGCTGCCCGCGGAGTACCGAGTTGAACGCGCCGAAGTCGAAAGGCAAGAGACCGCTCGTGCGGACGATTCCAACCCGATGAATCGAGCCATCGCGATTGAGCACGATCTCGAGCTTCGTCATCAGCGTATCGTCTTGATAGGGGCTTCCGCCAATCGGCAGGCTCCGTAGAAACCGGTCCGCGAACTCTTGGTGGATGCGCCGGTGGACCGCAGCTATGTAGGTCGCGAAAGGCGACGCCGCGGCGTTGAGCGCCGTGCTCGCCCCGGGCTTCACGCCGGGCACATAGTTCTCGATCGCCGCGCGAAACTCCTTCCAGGTCTTTTCGCGCGCGATGCCGCGCTGTGTCGACTTGCGCTCTGCGAGGTACGCGCGCCGATCCTCTTCGAGCTTGTCCGAGCCCACGGCTCCCTGGAACTGAGACCAGGCCATCTTGCCGCCCGGGCCGCGCCCCTTCGCACGTTCGCCACCGCCCTGCCCCGCACTGCTCGGGCGCCGGATGCTAAACGTCCCCGCTGTGTCGGTGATCGTGATGGTGTCGTCGGCAGTCTGGCCCGAGCTGTCGCCGGATGTGTCCGCTCGCTTGCCATCGGGAGCCTGGCGCGACACGCGTTCGGCCTTGATGGGATCTGCTTGGATGGCTTCGTCTGGGCGCTTGCGTCTGGCTTCCTCTTCGGTGACCTTGCGCGCGTCGCTTCCCTCTTTGTTGCGAGCCTCTGCAATCTCCTGCTCGCGGGCATTGCCCTGCTCTTCGAGCGTGTCCGACGGCTTCTCCTGCCGACCCGGCGACGGGATCTGATCGTCGCGAATCATGTTGCGAACCCGGGCGACCGTTTCCTCTTCGACCTGGCTGTTCTGCTCCGCGACGAACCGCGGGTTGTCAGGCGGCTCCACGTCCGGGTTGGTGCTGTGTTGCTGCACCGCCTGAGGCGCTTCGACGGGGGGCTCCTGTGTCTGCTTGGCCTGCTGCTGTACTTGCTCCTGCACGGCCTGTGCCAGTCGCTTGCGCTTTGCTCGCTCCAGCTGCCGTGCCTTCTTCCGGGCCCGCTGGGACTTCGTGTTGTCGGGGACCTCGAAATCGACTTCGACCGGATCGAACTGCCTAGCCTTCTTCGCCTCCTCGTGCTCCGACCGAAAACGGTCGGCCAAGCCGCCAAGCACCTCGTAGACCGGAAGGTGCACCAATAACGACGCGATCAACGCGAGCGCGAAGGCAATGACGACTGGTTCTCGGTAACGACGACGCAAAGGGCCTCTATGGGGTTAGACGCACTCCCCCTGTGTAGGGTTACATCGCCCTCCCCACCGAGCAAAGAGTCGACCAAGGGTTAACGGCCGCGGGGACTGGGCGCGCTGCGGGACCCGCCAAAACCACCGGAAGACGGCCTACTCGAGCCCCCGCCTCGGCCGAAGCTCGGACGGCCGGAGCTGCTTCCCCTCGATGACCCAGAACTGGGATGCCGCACGCTGTTGCCCCTGTTCGGGCTGGAACTCGGGCGACTGCCGACGCCACCACGGGAACGGGACACATCCACTCTCGAGCGCCCCACCGAACCGGTCCGCGAAGGGCTGCTTGCGGGGCGGCTGATCGAACCCCTCGAAGAAGGGGTCGAAGGCGACCGGCGAACACTGCGCGTGCGGTTCACACGGGGTTGGCTCACGACGGCGGTCCGAGTTGCTGGTGCGGGAGGCCGATCAACGACCATCGCCCGCGTCGGAGTTGGGCGTGCCCGAGCAACGGTGCCGGTGCGAGTGCTGCTCGGACGGATGCGTGTGACGGTGCCGGTGCGAGTGCTGCTCGGACGGATGCGTGTGACGGTGCTGGGACGACTCACGACGCCGCGGCTATGCGTACGCGGCACCGGCGAACGGTGAACGGTCGTTGGACGCCGCGGAGTGCTCCTGTTGACCGGGACCGGATGGTGCGTGCGGTAGTACGGATGGTAATACGGCGGGTACCAATACGAGGGGCGGTAGTACCCAAAGCCAACGTAGACGCCGTACGGTCGGTAGTATCCGGGCACGAACCACCAGACGTTCGAGTAGTAATCCCATCGCGGTTTCACGAAGACATAGTTCACACGTTCGACAACACAGTGCCCGTCCACCCAAACGTAGTCGCCATTGTCGTAGGACCAGTACCCGTCGACCCAAATCGCCCCGGAACAACGCACAACCGGTTGCTCGACCACGACGGTCCGTGGCGGCGGCGGTGCCTCCTCGGTGGCCGCGATGGGCTCGGGCTCCTGAACGACGATGACCGTCTCGCCGTCGACCTGCTCGGTCTCACCGCTCTCGGCTTCGATGACCACGTAGGTCGTCGGATCGGCGGGCTCGCTCACCTGCCCTTCTCGCGCGTAACCGTCGTGTGACACATCGAACTCGTAGTTCGTCGTCGTGCCGTAGCCGTCCGGCCCGTCGTAGTCGGCTGCCGCTGGAATCGCGATGGCCGTCGCGACGGACAATGCGAACAGCGCCATGAGCCGAGCAGGGAAATCCATGAGTCCTCCTTGATCTGTATGTCTGCAGGCGCCCGCCGTCACCCCCCCAGCCGGAGACGGGGGCGGCCCGCTCGACAGAGAGCCTAGAAAGTGCTTGGATTTTGGCGATTCTGATGGCCTCACAACAAATAGACGCGCAGACAGCCCAACTTCTTCAACAGTACGGATTTGAGGATATCCCCTTTGAATTGTTGAGGAAACGCTTGGCCGAAGGCCAGCTTGGAGCATCACAGAACCGAATCACCGGCAAGGTAGAGCCCCCGGAGGAGGGCGATCTCCGCGCCCTCCCCCCGCTCGGCGGCGACGTACGGCAAGCGTTGGCCGAGCGCGGCGAGGAAGCCATGCGGAGGGGCGAAGTCGCTGCGGTGATCTTGGCGGGCGGCATGGCGACTCGGTTTGGCGGAGTCGTCAAGGCGGCAGTCGAGGTGCTCGACGGGCAATCCTTCCTCGATCTGAAGCTCAAAGACATCACGGCGGTGGCGGAGCGTGCAGACGCGCGAATCCCGGTCTACCTGATGACTAGCTTCGCGACCGATGAAGCGATTCGGCAGATGGCCGAGCCACTCAGCAGCGAGCGTTGTCCGATCAAGACCTTCCCACAATTCATCTCGCTTCGCGTCACGCCGGAGGGCGAGCCCTTCCGGGATGGCTCGGGCGCCCTCTCGCCCCACGCGCCCGGCCATGGAGACCTCACCTTCGCGCTTCGGCGCTCGGGCATCCTGAAAGACTTCCGTGATCGCGGCGGTCGCGTGCTCATGATGTCGAATGTCGATAACCTGACGGCCACGCTCGACCCGGCAGTCATCGGCGCGCACCTCGAATCTGGTGCCGCGCTTACAGCGGAGATGGCGCCGAAAGAGCCTGGCGACAAAGGCGGCGCGCCCGCCCGGGTCGACGGCAAGGCGCAGATCGTGGAGGCGTTTCGGTTTCCGGAGGACTTCGACCAGGAGCGCATCCCGGTGTTCAACACCAACACGTTCGTCCTCGATGCTGAATCGATCGACGCGGAGTTTCCGCTGACCTGGTTCGCGGTGAACAAGACGGTGGACGGCAAGCCCGCAGTACAGTTCGAGCGGCTCGTCGGTGAGCTGAGCGCGTTCCTCGCGCCGGCATTCCTGCGTGTCGAGCGGCACGGCCCGGACGCGCGCTTCCAGCCCATCAAGACGCCAGAGGATGTCGGTAAAGAGCTTCCCGATATCGTGAAAGCCCTCAAAGCACGCGGCAGCCTCTAGTGTGCGCTGCGTGGACCATCGCCGTGGAAGGCAAGCTGTCCGCAGGCGGCTGCCACATCATCGCCGCGCGTCTTTCGGACGAACACCGACAAGCCGCGCCGCGTGAGCTGTTCCTGGAAGCGGGTCACGTGACTCGAATCAGGCGCCTGCAAGTCGGACCCGGAGATCGGGTTCATCGGAATGAGGTTCACCTTCACGGGGATGCCGCGCAGCAAATGCACCATCCCGGTGGCGTCCTGGACT
>CAXMRM010000035.1:0-6995 GCA_964196015.1 uncultured Myxococcota bacterium | reverse complement strand
CGACTGGCGGAAGAAACCCGAAGACTTCGTCCATGTACAGGATGGCGCGAAGGCTGGACGTACCTGACTGAGTGCGTACCCACGACACGACACGGTTGAGCAGCGTGCTCACGAAGAACATGCGTTCGGCGTCGCTCAGGTGCGCAATCGACAGAATCGTGATTCGAGGCTTGCCGTCCTCGGTCCAAAGCAGGCGTTGAATGTCGAGCGGCTCGCCCTCCAACCACGCGGAGAACCCGGGGGACGCCAAGACCCCGTTGATACGCATGGCCAACTTCTGCCGATCGGACGCCGGATAGAACGTCTCCACATCCATGACGCCGATCCGAGCGAATGGCGGATTGGAAATCCCGCGTATGAGATCCCCGAGCTCGACGGACTCGCCGTTGGACCAGGCGTGCGAAAGCAGATTCGACAGCAAGATGTGCTCCTTGCTGTTGACCGGATCGGGCTCGATCCCCACAAGCGCGAGGAGACCCGAGACTGCGCCCATGATCTGATCGCGTTGCCAATCTTCGTCGGCGTCGCCTCTAGGCGGGTCGAACGATTCCAACACGCGAAGCTGCCGGCCCGCCGAGCTGCCCGGTGTGTAGATGCCGATGTCTACGGCGTCTCTGAATCGAGCAATTCGTGCGCCGTCCTGCCCCCACTTGGCAAGACCCTCTCGCCAGAGGGTGGACACCGCTTGGGCCTGCTCGGCCACAGAGCGGCCCTTTCGCCCGGCTTCCGCGGGATCGATCCACGGCTCGAAGTCGCTCGGCCGAAGCTCGGGAAAGGTGAGCATGAGGTTGCCGAGGTCACCCTTGGGATCGATGCACAAGGCGGGGATGCCGTCGATGGCCGCTTCTTCGAGCAGGGTGAGACAGAGGCCGGTCTTACCGCTTCCGGTCATCCCTACGCACACGGCATGCGTGGTGAGATCCTTCGAATCGTAGAGAACGGGAATCTCGTTTGGCTCGCCGCGGTCGGGCTCGAACTGCCTTCCCAGGTAGAACTTTCCGAGCTTCTCGAAGTCGATCACGGATGCGGCGCCCCAGCCCTCTCGTCCTTGATGAGCAGCTTCCGGGCCATTTCGAATTCGAAGAAGCTCACCATTTTCGTGTCCAGGACACGTTGGAACTGAGTGCGCGCACCTGCGCGATCACCGGCAATGAAGAGCCGCGCGCCCTCGTAGTAGAGCGCCTCTGTCTCCTCGCCGAGACTCGAGGCTACGCTGATGAGCCCCGCATAGTCGAGGTCGCCGGCACCGAAGCTCGCGAGCTTGCCCCACCAGTTGGAGCTCCCCCCGAGGCGCCGAAGAAGGTCGGTGTGTTCTTGAACGGGCGGTTGACCGGCACGGGCGGTGATGAGTTGAATCCAAAGGGTGAAGTAGACCTTCCACTCGGGCGGCAAGGTGAGGTGCAGCTGTGACCTACGCCAGACCGAAGACGCGAGCTCGAGGTCGGGCGGCGAAACGACGAGGTGGGAGAGGATGGTCGCGTAAACATCGCGCCATTGGGGCGCGTATGTCATCGCGTTTGCGAACGCCTCGACCGCCTCGTCGTGACGGCCTAGCTGATCGAGCAGAACCCCGCGCCGCATCTCGACGAGCGCGCCGGTGGGCCCCTCGACCTGGTCCCGCGCTTCGGTCCACGCCTTGAGCGCGCCCTTGTACTGGGCGATCATCTCGTGGGTCTTGCCCTGGGCGCGCGCTACGTTGCCCAGGCTCTCGAGGATCTCGGCGCGCCGAAGGTCCTCGGCAAGCGAGTCGGAAGGCGTGAGCCAGAGAGCGCGGCGGTAGCGTTGCTCCGCCTCCTCTGGCCGACCCGTACGCTCGAGCAGCAGTCCGAGCTGCACCAAGACCCCGGCGTCCTCGTTCTTCTCGAGGCTCTTCTCGAAGCGCTGTTGGGCTTCGGCAGCATGGCCGGCGTTCATCTCCAACGTGCCGATCAGGAACTCGAGATGGTTTGGCGCAATCGGTGGCTCGGAGGCCGGCCACCGTTTCTGTCGTTCGGCAAGAATGGTCTCAGCGCCGCGCGCGAGGGCACTGGAGCGCTCGGGGTGTGGGTCCGTCAGTCGGGTTTTGATGAACTCGTCGAGCTGGCCGAGCGCCTCGTCGTATAGCTCAATCATCTCCGGCTCGAGCTCGATCGCGATCACATACCAGGCGGTCGCATCGGCAAATCGCTCCGAATCGGCCGCCACGCGAGCCATGCAGGTTGGAAACCGATAGTCCTGAGGGAACCGGAGGAGCGCCGACCGGCAAAGGCCTTCCGCAACGTCGGGCCGCACCACTCGATAGCCCTCAACCAGCTCGAAGGTTGCCGCTGCGCCCACCTCATCGGAGCTGCTGGCCGTCCGCAGCAGGTCGAGGATGCGAAGCTGAAGCTCGCCACCGGGGCCCATCGACTCGACCTTCATGATAGCGGACTTGATGTCTCCGCGCGCAAGGTAAACCGCTGCGACGTTCAAAGGCGCCAGCCTGAGCTGACGCTCGCCTCCTATGCCGAGACGGCGGCGATCTTCCGCTGTCTCCGCAGACACCGCATCGCGTCCAGCGATGTGCAACCCGGCAAGCGTGTCGAGAACTTCGGGCGCAGGGGTCAAGCTGGCGTGCTGGGTCCACACCGAAATGAGGCCCGCGTATTGCTCGGAGAGGGTGTCGAGGTTTGCACGCGCTTCGCGTCCCCAGGTCGCGACGGCATCGTAGCGACGCTGGTAGAGCTCGTCGCCCGTCAAGCGTTCGAGAATGAAGTCAGCGGCGAGAACGTTTCCCTCGTTACCGAGCCGTCCGCCTCGATCGGCGATGTACTTCGCGATTGGCTCGACATACTTCGGAAGAACACCCGCGGCGTAGTCGGACGGAGAAAGGAAGGCCGTCAAGCGGCTCACCTCGAGGACGACCCCTTCGTAGTCTCCGACGTCAGCAAGGCTCTGCGCCTGCGAAAGCACCGACGCGATCAACCGATCGCGAAGCTCGAGGCGCTGTAGGTCGTCGAGAGACATCCGCAGGAAGCGCCGCACCGCATCGGGATACTCCGCCTGAGGAATCGGCTCTGCTCTCTCGACAGGAGCACCGGTAGTGATCGATTTGGAGTGCGCACACGCGACCGTGAGGCTCAGCAAGCCAACAATGAACAGGAAACGGATCCTCATGCTGCCCAGCCGCTATAGCAGGGTCGGCCGACTAGGGCAGGCGCATATCTTGCCCGGTGCTCAAGGGAACGTGTCAGGCTACGCGCTGTCGTGGGCGGATATCTACGAGCCTTACTGATCGCGTTGGCGGTCCCGGTCCTGAACCATCTATTCATGGGGCTCGCGGGGCTTCTGCAGCTGAGAAGCTGGTCGGCGCCCTGGGCCGAGGCAATCCGGGCCGCTGCCGAGGTACCACTGAACTACGCGTTGGTGCCGGCCGCAAGCGTTGGGGTCATCTTTGTGGTCGCATTTCCGCACCGACGGCGGGCGGGCGGATTCCTAGAATCCGTACACGTGCGCCCTCTGATCGGGGGGATCGTCGCCCTCAGCTTCATTGCTGGGCTGTTCATGCAGCTGCCATTCGCCGAGATCGGCAACCTCGTTCAAGAGCTGTGGCCTGTCAGCTTCGACGAACTGGCGCGGCGCCATAGGCTGGTCCAGCCGACCACCTGGTGGGGCGGAGTCTCCGCTCTGCTTGCGCTCGTCCTGGTTGCCCCAGTCACCGAGGAGCTCCTGTTTCGAGGTTGGTTGCTCCAAGAGCTGAAGGAGCAATACGGAGCACGCATGGCGCTCGTCTGGAGCTCGGTGCTATTCGGTCTGGTGCATGTCCAACCCGCCGCGGTCCTTTACGCGGTCCTGGGAGGGCTCGTGCTCGGCTCCGTCGCTCTACGAACGAGATCCACCTTGGCCAGCATTGCGATGCACGCCGGAGTCAACGCTCTGCCCTTGTTGCTACCCGCAACGTTGATTCGCATCGAAGGCTTCAACACGCTGAACCAACACGTCGAGCACATCCACTGGTGGCTGCTGCTGTTGTCGATCGCCGGAGCGGCAGGATCGCTGGCGATTGTGTGGCGGGCTACACGCGTTCTACGTCGATGACGCCCTTCAACTTGGCGACCCCTCGCATGACCTCCCTGAGGCGGTCGATGTCTCCGATTCGGAAGTGGAACATGTTCTCTGCGCGGCCGTCCTTCGACAGGCACGAAGCTTCGCTGATGCTGACTCCGTTAGTGGAGAACACGGACGACACCGCAGCGAGGATTCCCGCTCGGTCGTCGGTCATGACGCGCAGTGAGACCGGGAGATCGACGTGGATGTCGTCGGCCCAGCTGACCTGGATGCGGCGCTCGGGGTCGAGCTCCAACACGCGAGGGCAGCCTCTGCGATGCACCGAGACCCCACGACCGCGAGTGATCCAGCCGGTGACGGGATCGCCCGGGACGGGAGTGCAGCATTGTGCGAACCGCACGAGCATGTTGTCTATGCCTTGGATGCGGATGCCAGCACCGTCGACATCGCCGGCGACGCGCCGGACCGTCCGCTCGAGGAAGCCGGGGCGCATGGTGTCACGCTCGGTGTCCTCGCTGGGAATGATCTCTTCCATCACGCTTGGCAGCGCGAGCTTGCCGATGCCAACGCGCGCGTAGAGCTCGTCGGCCGTGCCGACGTGGAACCGCGAGAGCACTTCCTTGGCGCGCTTGCTTTTCAGGAACCGCGAAAGCGACATGTCGTTCTTTCGCAGCTCTTTGTCGAGCAGCTCCTTGCCAAGCTTCACCGCATGCTTCCGCTCTTCGGTCCGCAGGTAGACGCGAATGCGCGAGCGAGCGCGGCCGGTAATCGCGAACTCCAGCCAGTCCTTGCTCGGGTGATGATTCTTGCTGGTGATGATCTCTACTACATCGCCGTTTTGAAATTTGTGACGCAGCGGAACGATCGCGCCGTTGACGCGAGCGCCGGAGCATCGATGGCCGACCTCCGAGTGAACCGCATACGCGAAGTCGACCGGCGTGGCCCCACGCGGCAGGGTCTTGACGTCTCCCTTGGGTGTGAAGACATACACATCCTCCGGGAAGAGGTCGACCTTCACGCTCTCATAGAACTCTTCGGGATCGGCAACTTCCTTCTGGAACTCCATCAGCTGACGAAGCCAAACGAAGCGCGCCGCGTCCTTGGGGTCGATGCCACCCGTGTGCTCCTTGTATTGCCAGTGGGCGGCAATGCCGTACTCGGCGGTGCGGTGCATCTCGTGCGTGCGGATCTGAATCTCCACGCGCCGATTGACCGGTCCGATCACGGTCGTGTGAAGCGACTGGTACATGTTGGACTTCGGAAGCGCGACGTAGTCCTTGAAGCGCCCCGGCACTGGAGTCCACTCCGAGTGGATGACACCGAGCGTCGCGTAGCAATCGGCGACACTCTCCGTGATGACCCGGAACGCAACGAAATCGTGTATCTGCTCGAAGCCGATGCCGCTCGACTTCATCTTGCGGTGGAGCGAATAGAGATGTTTGCGTCGCCCGCTGACCTGCACTGAGAAGCCGCGGGTCAGCAACATCTTCTTCAGCTTGCTGGTGACGTCCGCAATGTAGTGGTCGGTGTTCTTGGCGACGGCCTTGACCTGCTCGTCCAAGACGGCGTAGGCATCGGGCTCTAGGTGCTTGAAGCTCAAGTCTTCGAGCTCGGCCTTGAGCCATTGAATCCCCAAGCGGCCAGCAAGCGGCGCGTAGATCTCCACCGTCTCTAGGGCGATTCGTTCCTGCGCGGACGTCGACATGTGCTCGAGGGTCCGCATGTTGTCGAGCCGGTCAGCGAGCTTGACCAAGAGCACGCGGATGTCACGCGCCATCGCGACGAGCATCTTGCGGAAGCTCTCGGCCTGCCGGTCCTCGCGCGACGCGAAGTTGACCTTCCCGAGCTTGGTGACGCCATCGACCAGGAAGGCAACCTCTTCACCAAACACCGTTTCGATGTCGGGAATACTCGCTTCGCAATCTTCGACCACGTCGTGTAGCAAAGCTGCACACACACTCGACGCATCGAGCCGCATGTCCGCAATGATGTCCGCCACCGAAAGCGGATGTACGAAATACTCATCACCCGACTTGCGCGTCTGCCCGTCGTGCATGCGCGCGGCGTAGACGTAAGCCTTGTTGATTAGATCAGTATCGGCCCGGGGATGGTATCCTCGTACCTTTTCAAGAATATTGCTGAGGCGGACCATGACGGCGCACTAAAAGGGCGAACCTCAATTTAACACCGTCTCCAATTGGTGCCAAGGTAGTGACCCTTCCGCGATTTTTGGTGAAAGCCACGTGCATGTCGAACTTCAGATCAAACATAGGGTCATCGTCAACTAGGCGCAGGATCGCGACGGTGATCGCCATCATTGGCTTGGTTCTGGTGGCTAGTCAGTTGGCGCGGCGCTGGCCTCGAAACGTGGAAGTTGCCTACTCGCTCGATCCGGGCGTCACCGAGGTCGACGTCGACTATCTGCAGGAAGGCGGGGCGGTAGCGAGCGCCCGGTTCCGGCAGCCAGACGCGAAAACTGCGGTAATTTCGCACACGGTGCGGCTCCAGCCCGGCGAGTATCAGGCCCGAATTAGGGTCTACCGATCGGACGGTCAGGGCATCGAGCATCTCAGGGTGCTCCTCGTCCCGAGCGAAGGCCTCACCCGCTTCGACCTGAAAGAAGCGCCCAGTCGGTCAGAGTGATGAGGCGAGGGCCTGCTATGCTCGGCAGGCGTTGCACGGCGGGGACAGCGACAAAGAACCGAAGAAGCTGATCGCCCCGATCATGGCGGTCGCGGCGACGCTGGGGATGGCCCTCTGGATGGCGAACCGCGAGCCGTTTTCGTTCGGGCCGCTTTGGGGCTCGCTGATCGCCCTGGTCGCCAGTGCGGCGTGGGTCGCATGGCTCGTTCCGACGCCGGAGGGCGCCGTGACGGCGTGGCGGGAGACGACGCTAGGCAAACAGCCCGGTGAGCGCTTGTCACCGGTGGCTTCGGCGGGCTTGGCGCTGGCCGTCGTCATCGTGGGCG
>CAXMRM010000034.1:0-6179 GCA_964196015.1 uncultured Myxococcota bacterium | reverse complement strand
GGTACCGGTGTGCTGCCCGAGGACCCACAACGACGCGCTTGTCGCTTTGAGGCCCGTGGCGGCGTAGAGGTTTACTTGGAGACGGCTGCCCGCGCCATGGGCGAACAATCTCGGCTCTACATCGTGTTTCAAACACGCTGGAGCGAACGCGTCACGACGTCGGCTGCTCGCCACCGCCTGCATCTTAGCGGCCAAGCGGATTCCTCGATGCGCACCGACAACCCGGAGCCGTTCCTTAGCGTTTTCGAATTTTCGCTACAGCCGGCAGAGATCCCTCATCGCTTCCGCTGTTCGGTACGCAACGCCGATGGAGCCATAAGCCCAGAGTATCGACAAGTTCGCCTGGAGCTCGGTGTAGCCGAAGAGGCGGGTTCCTCTCCTCGCAATGGGGGATGGCAGTGCGTTGTCGGTCATCAGGTCTTCTGTGACTGATAGAGCACGGTCGGTGATCGAAGGCTAGGCTTCTAGCGCGGCGGGCCTGACGAAGTACTTGCCGCGGATCCAGAGCGACACATTGACCAGGCCGATCAGAACCGGGACTTCCACCAACGGGCCGATGACGGCGGCAAAGGCGGCACCGTGGTGGATGCCGAAGGTCGCAACGGCAACGGCGATTGCCAGCTCGAAGTTGTTGGAAGCGGCCGTGAAGGAAAGCGTCGTGGCTTCCTCGTAGTTGGCGCCAGCCACTTTCGAAAGCCAGAACGAGACGAAGAACATCACGACGAAGTAGATCAGAAGCGGAATGGCCACGCGTACCACGTCGAAGGGGAGCTCGACGATCATGTCGCCCTTGAGGGAAAACATGACGACGATTGTGAATAGAAGCGCGACGAGCGTGATCGGGCCGATCCGCGGAGCAAACGACTTGTCGTACCACTCGCGGCCCTTGGACTTGATCAGCGTGGAGCGCGTGAGGAAACCCGCCGCGAACGGAATGCCGAGGTAAATCGCCACGCTCTTGGCGATCTCACCGATTGTGATGTCGACCACAACGCCTTGGAGGCCGAGCTTGGTCGGCAGCCATGTGATGAAGAACCAGGCGTACACCGAGAAAAACAGGATCTGAAAGATCGAGTTTAAGGCCACCAACCCGGCCGCGTACTCGCGGTCGCCGCGGGCTAAGTCGTTCCAGACGATGACCATCGCAATGCAGCGCGCCAGTCCGATCAGGATCAGGCCGACCATGTATTCCGGCTTGTCCGACAAGAACGTCACGGCGAGCACGAACATGAGCACGGGCCCGATGATCCAGTTCTGGATCAGTGACAGGGTCAGCACCTTCTTGTTCCTGAAGACCCGGCCCATCTCCTCATAACGAACCTTCGCGAGCGGCGGGTACATCATGAGGATCAAGCCAATCGCGATCGGAATGGACGTGGTGCCGACGCTCATCGCGTCCAGGGCCGTAGCAAAACCCGGAACCAGGTAACCAAGCGCTACTCCAAGCCCCATCGCGGCGAAGATCCAAAGCGTCAGGTATCGGTCGAGAAAAGAGAGGCGTCGTTTCTTAGTGTTCGTCATGCAGGAACCTTCGCGCCAGGAGGGTCAAAGCTCGCGGACCAGGTCCTTGAGATGTGCGAGCACCGAGCGGTCGACGCAGTAGCAGCGCCTCGGACCGTCGACTTCGCCTTTGATCAGCCCAGCCTCCTTGAGGACCTTGAGGTGTTGGGAGACGGTCGAGGCAGCGAGGGGCAACTCATCGGAGATCTCACCAGCGATACACGTCTCCTTGGCCAGCAACACCTTGAGGATGTGCACGCGTGCGGGATGGCCTAGCGCCTTCGCCAGCCTGGCAAGATCGCCCACAGCGTCCTGCTTGCTCATCCCCCGCCCGACGCCACCCTGATCGGGGGGGCAATCATCCATGCTTATGGAGCTCTCGTGCGCCATTGTTCGTATTTCGTCTAAATACGAAATAGATTGAGCTCTGTCAACCTACGCCGAACCGCGACGCTCATTGGTGTCGCGCGCACCGACTCCAATGTAGATACGACGGATGATCGACCACTTGAGCACGTACTCAACAGATTTCGCCAGAACCCAACGATTCTACGACGCAGCTCTCATCGCCCTAGGATACAGCCGCAATACGGAAATGGAGATGGAGGGAGATCGCGATTTTCCGATGCGAAGGGCCTGCGCTTATGGCGTCGGAACCAAGCCCACGTTTTGGGTGATCGAGATCAAGAAAGCCGTGTCGCCGCGCCACATCGCATTCGTCGCCAAGGACCGCGCTGCGGTTGCCGCGTTTTATGCTGATGGTCTGGGCGCGGGCGGCCGCGACAACGGATCGCCCGGCGAGCGCCCGCAATACCACCCGGGGTACTACGGTGCATTTCTGCTCGACCCGGATGGGAACAACATTGAAGCCGTGAATCACGGATAGGGCCCGCAGAGCGTCGCTGGCACGCCGATACGTCGCAGCGGTCCGGCGAGATCCTCGGGGACGGCGCTCTCGAACGTGACGCGTTCGCCACTCGTAGGGTGAACGAACGACAGGCGTTGCGCGTGGAGGGCGAGTCGATAAAGACCGAGCTTGGCGCGGTAACGGCGGTTGTCGGCGCCGTTACCGTAGTTGACGTCGCCGGCAATGGGATGATCGATGCGCCGCAGGTGGCGGCGGACTTGATGACGACGCCCAGTTCGCGGCCGCGCCTCAACAAGCGATAGCCGCAGATCGGACACGAAGAGTGTCTCGTACTCGGTCACCGTTTCTACGTCCGGACCGCCCTCGCGTTTGGCCATCGGGCTGTCGATCACGCCGCGTGGTGGGGGCGCGCCGCGGACCAGCGCGAGGTAAGTTTTGTCTACGGTGCGGGTGCTGAACGAATCCTGTAGTGTCCGGGCATGCTCCGACGCGAGGGCGAACACGAGCACACCACTGGTCGCGCGATCAAGGCGATGCACCGGGTACACCCACTGACCGATCGCATCGCGCGTCAGATTGAGCGCAAACGTCGAGCCCTGGTCGTCACCGCGATGAACCGACAGCCCGGAGGGCTTGTCGACGACAACGACGGCGTCGTCACGATAGAGCACATCGATGGATGTCGGAATCGGTGGCGTGCGCGGCGCGCTGGGGTCAACGGATAGCATGTGCCCTGCTCGTCTCGATCTTGGAGACAGGGTGACTGACTAATACGATCGCGAGGGTGGTAACCATTGCGGCGCTGGCGACGAGGAGGTTGCCTGCCGCAAGCCCTTCTCGAGACAAGCCCTCTGGTGTGAGCGCGAAGAATATCTCGAGCTTTGTGACGTACACGTAAAGAAGCCCGGCCACCCACACGAGAGGAAAGAACATTAGCAATCGGTCGCGCGGCACGGTCGGCCAGCGGAATGAAAACACGTAGGTGAGCCCGGCGGCTGTGAAAGCGAGCGCGTGCAGGGACGCGGCAACCCCCAGCATCCCGCTATAGGCGAAGAGGTTGTAAGGAACGAAGAGCAATGCACCGAGCGCGACCGTCAGAATCGGAATGAACGCGACGCCGAGTCCGATCGCTGCTCTGCTCTTTCCGCGCGCCACCCAGTCCCAACACACGATTCGCGTCAGCCATGCGAAGACTCCGGTGAACAGAAAGAACCAGTGGTAACTCGTGACGGGAACACTGTTGAGATAGGGCAAGGTCGTTGGGTCGCTCGTATCCCAGATCCACCAGCCGAGCATCGGGCCGAGGTTGTCGAAGATCGAGTACGCAACCCCTCCGAAGAACGCAATCGATATCGCCTCGACGAGCGGAGCAAACGCGTACCGGCGAATCGTCATGCAGAGGTGGTAGAGCAGGGCCGGATAGAGCAGCACGATATAGAGCGGCAGGCGGTTGTAGAGCAACATCATGGAAAACTCGCCGTGCCAGAAGTTCTCGACGGTGTAGTAGGAACTGATATCCATCAGCAGGCCGTAGAGAAGGCAGGCAAGGAGCGTGAGCGGAGCAGACTGCGTGCCACTTCGCTTTGCGTGCTGAAACGCGTGGACGAGGGTCGTCACGAATCCGCTCAGGACGATCAGCTCGATCGCCAGGAAACTCCAATCGAGCAAGGCATCCGGGGCGTTGACGAAGACAAGTGACTCGACCGCCTCCGCGTTCCTCATCGCGTAAGAGATGTGGGGGTCCATCCGGGGGTGTGTATCACGACCCCGCGTCGCTGCGGAGCGCGTTGTGGGCGAAGCTGTAGTCGTGGGCGGGCTCAGCGCGCGGCCCCGCACGGTACTCCGTCGCTCCGCGCGAGCGAATCAGTCCGAAGAGCGCGGCGCCGAGCGGAACCGCCATCCGCGGCGAGAGGAACAGGGATTTTGGCTTCACGCCAGTCATCGCGGCGCCGAAATTGTCCATGAAGCTGGCGCCGCGACGCTGGGCGGCGACGACGGCAGTGTCGAGAAGGATCGGGAAGCGGTTGATCGCGCGCCCCGCAGCCGCGGAAATCAGGAAGTCGCGGCCAAAGTCTTTCATCCACGCTCGGTGGTAAGCGGAGAGTCGGCGTGCCGAGAGGTCGCCTTCGTCGAATGCTTCGTGCAGGATGCGAGCTGCGATCTTGGCGGCGATCATCGCTGTGTGGATGCCTTCGCCGGTCAAAGGATCTGTCTGGCCCGCGGCATCGCCCAACACAATGAAGCGCTCGCCATGCGTTTGCGGCTCTCCGCCGAGCCGAAGCGGGGACAGCCCTGGACGTTCGAGCGGCTCCGCGTGGTCGCCAAGCACTTCGCGCACGTAGGGGTCCTTGGCGACCTCGGTGCTCAAGAGCGACTTGAGTTGGGTCAGAGGGACGCTGCCTCCGGGAAGGAGATAACAACCGAGGTCGATGTCGTCGTTCGAGTGGCGAAAAAGCGCCACGTACCCGGGTAGCACGTACGGCGGATAGAGCAGAACACCGTCACTCGTGAAGTTGTGCGTGCCGCCCTTGATGTATTGCCGGCTCGCAACGCTATTGGCGCCCCTCGTGACGACCCCAAGCGCGCGCGCGATCTTGCTCTTGGCGCCGTCTGCCGCAATCAGGCAGCGACCCAGGAAGCGGCGACCATCCTTGCATCGAACGGTCCATAGGTCGTCGCTCAGCGTCACATCAGTCACCGATGCACGTTCGATGAGCTCTGCGCCCGCACGATGCGCCGCGCGTGCGATCCGCTCGTCGCAAATGATGCGGCGAATTGCGGCAACGCGGGGCGCGTTTTCCCGTTGGCCTTCATCGGGACTGGTGAAGCTCAGACCGGAGGGCGATACCAATCCGCCTGCGCGGATCCATTGGACCAACCCTTCGGAATCGAGCTCCTGGATGACCCCCATTTCCTCGAGGATGTCGAGCGCGGGCTCACACCATGCGTCGCCGCAGCGCTTGTCACGGGGAAATGTCGCCTTCTCCAGAAGCGCGACATGCTTTCCTCCGGTGGCGAGGAAGTACGCAGCCGTCGCTCCGGCCGGGCCTGCACCAACGACGACTACATCGTAAACGCTGTGCTCATCCACGGGACGGAGTATGGAACATATCTGACCGTCTGGACATCGGGGGCTAAAGGACCGGGCGTCATCTAGCTCGAGAGGCGCTACTCCGATCCAGGCATTCGGCCCTGCAGGTACGCGCGCATCATGGAGAGGAAGGACTTCAACCGCAGGGATCGACGGGGATTGCGTTCGGTGTCCCTTCCACGGGCTGTATTTCGATACCGAGGGGCGATGCGTTGGGCCGAACGTGAAGAACAAGAGCAAGTTCATCAAGACGCTCAACCTCACGGCGGTGGAGCACCGAGTTCGCGACGGGCAGGTCGAAGTCTTGGTGTGAGTGTCGAGTTAGTCGACGACGACTTCGCAGGTGTCGCTGCAGCTGGAGCCCGGTTGGCCGTTCTGTTCCCCGGCGTCGCAGGACTCGTTTAGCTCGGGCTGACGGATGCCGTCGCCGCAGAACGGACCGCTGCTGCAATCTGGGTTGCAGCCGTTGACGCCGCCAAGGTTCTCTCCATCGTCGCAGTCCTCGAACGTTTGTTGAACGATGCCGTCGCCGCAGTGCGGGCCGAGGGCGGTGCAAGAATCGTTGCAGCGCCCGTACTCGCCGGTGTTCTGTGCGCTGCCGTCATCGCAGAACTCGAAGCGAGTGCGAATCGCGTCGCCGCACGTGTCACTGCATTCGGAATGCTCGGTGACGAATCCGTCGAGCGTCAGCGTGAAGTTCGACTGAGTCACATGACGTTC